>NZ_JCAFWP010000060.1:0-15047 GCF_059295135.1 Stenotrophomonas sp. INTA L402-1 | reverse complement strand
TGCGGGATGGGGATCGCTCGACTCGTCTGTCGGCTAGTATCCGCAGATGCATGCTTGACGGTCCCTCCACCCTGGCTCCTACATACCGCGTAGGAGCCGGGAGGAACATACAAGCCATGCTCGACTGCGTCTGCCAGTAATAGTCGAGCATGGCTCGACTCTACGAAGAGGCTCAATGCACTTCGTCGTGGTACACGAACTTCGGCATTTCCCAGCGGTAGTGGATCGCCAGCAGGCGCAGCGCGAAGCCGCCGCCGAGGCAGCACAGGATCGCGGTGGCGTCGGCCACGCCCCAGTGCAGCAGCAACAGGTAGGCCGCGCCGGTCAGCAGCGCGATGATCGCGTACAGCTCCTTCTGGAAGATCAGCGGCACCTCGTTGCAGAGAATGTCGCGCAGCACGCCACCGAAGGCACCGGTCAGCATGCCGGCGATCAGCACGATCGGCATGGCATGGCCGGCCTCGCGCGCGATCGAACAGCCGATCAGGGTGAAGGCGATCAGGCCCAGGCCATCGAGCACCAGGAAGGTGCGGCGGAAGTGGTGCATCCAGCGCGCCACCCAGGTGGCGATCAGCGCGGCACACACGGTGAAGCCCAGGTACTCGGGATGCTTCACCCAGCCCAGCGGGTAGTGGCCGAGCAGGATGTCGCGCAGCGAACCGCCCCCGAGGGCGGTGACGCAGGCGATCATGACCACCCCGAACAGGTCCATGCGGCGACGGCCGGCGGACAGCGCGCCGGTCATGGCTTCGGCGGAAATGGCGATCAGGTAGATGATGGACAGCAGCATGGGACAGGCTCCGGGCGCGGTGGGGCCGGCCATGCGCGACTACCGCCACTGCCTGCGCAATGACGGGATGACGATGACCGGTGCCGCTCCCGCTGTCCTTTTGCCTGAGAGTTCAGCGGCGTAGGCCGCGTGCCCCTTCGGCGGATCGTCCCGGGCGTGCCCGGTGACCTCTCTCCAGCTCGGCGAGTCGAATGCATGGTTGGTGGGATTCCAGCCCACCGGCCTGAGCGATCATGGGAGCCTGCGCCTTCGGCGGGCGCCAGCGCGGCGCCTCTCTCCTGCATTCGGGCGCCAGTATATCCGCTGCAGTGCAGCACGGCATAATCCGGGCATGGCCCCGTCCCTCCGCCCGTGGTTCCTGTACCTGCTCGAATGCCGGGATGGCAGCTATTACGCCGGCATCAGCACCGACGTGGACGCGCGCTTCGCCGCCCACCAGGCCGGCAAGGGCGCGCGCTACACTCGGGCGCGACCGCCGTTGCGCGTGCTGGCCGTGCGCGAGTACCCCGACCGGGCCGCCGCCTCACGCGCCGAGTGGCAGCTCAAGCAGCAGCCGCGCGAACGCAAACTGGCCTGGCTGCAGGCCCCGATCCTGTAGATCCACGCCATGCGTGGATGGTGTGCTGGGCCATGCCATCATCGCCACATCCATCGACACAGGAAGCGGTCCGATGAAATCCTGCTGGATGCTGATGTTGACGTTCTGTATCCCCCTGTCGGCCTGCGCCCAGACTCTGCCACCGCTGCAGCACGGGCAGATCGGCAGCGCCGCCGAACTGGCCGCACAGCGCGGCCCGGACACGCCCGAGCCCATCCACCTGCGCCGCGACCAGGTGCCGCCCGATCTGGTCGACCTGATTCCGCTGGCCGAAAAATGGGGCATCGGCGATGACCTGCTGCGCGATGAGATGCAGGAACATGCCACCGACGCGGAAAAGCGCGCGATAGCTGATGCGCTGAAGCATCGGCATGCGCGCATCTCCGCCTGGCTCGACAGTTTCCCGCAGGGCCAGCCGATGACCGACGAAGCGGCCGCGTTCATGTACATGCAGCTGAGCGTCGACGAAATGGGCCTGATGCAGTAGATCCACGCCATGCGTGGATGCGGCTTGCCCATGCGATGATCGCCCCGCGCCCAGAGCCGGAGACCCGGATGTCCACGATTGCCCTGCTGTTCGCTCTTTCCGCAGCAACGAGCCCTGCCGCCGACCCGGCCACCATCGCGGCCATTGAAGCCACCTGCCACGATTACGTCGACGGCCAGCTGGAAGCCGACCCGCAGCGCGTCGCCCGCTCCCTGCACCCGGACCTGGCCAAGCGCGCGGTCCTCGGCGATACGCCCGACGAACGCCTGGGCCTGCGCCGCATGTCGAAGGAAGAACTGGTGGCGCTGACGAAGCAGGGCGCGTTGAAGACCCCGAAGGATCAATGGGAACGCCGCTGCACGGTGCTGGACGTGACCGGCAACGCGGCCTCGGTGCGGCTGGAAACCCCGTGGTTCGTCGACTACTTCCACATGGGCCGCTTCGACCAGCGCTGGGTCATCGTCAACGCGTTGTGGTACCCGAAACCGAAGGCGCTGTAGAGCGATGCGTGCCGCCGGCAAAGCATGGATCTCCGTCGTCGTACTGGTCGCCGGCATCGCACTGCTGCCTGGCCTGCTGTACCTGCTCGGGCTGATGCTGGTCGAAGGCCGGCCGAAGCCGGCGGACCGCGCACCCGGTGGTGTGGCTGCGTGCAGCAGTGAGCAGCGCACGGGATTCCAGCCGATGACTCCATGGAGCTTCACGACGCGGTTCTTCGATCCTGAAGCATTGAAGAAGGCGACTGATGTCGAACGCGAAGCGTTCTGGGTTGCACGCCGCCACCTGATGCGGCAGCCAAGGCACGACATGCTGCGCTGGCATCTCAGCAGTACCGCACTGACAATCTGGATCACCCGGCATTGGAGTACCGCGCAGATTGCCGATGCCGCGAGGAAGGAGGATTTCTGCCGCACCTGGTCGAAACGGCGGGTGCCGGGCGGCCCGATGAACCGGTAGATCCACGCCATGCGTGGAGGGTGTTGACGGGGTCAGAGCCCTTTCCTGCGGAAAGGGATCCGACCGCGCAGCAGCCGGCCAGCGGCCGGCACTACCGTCGGGGTCGCCGGTCTTCCTGGTCATCACCGAAGATGATGCGCGCGCTGCGCTGGTAGCTCCAGTACGCCACCGCCCAGTTCAGCAGCACCACGACGCGGTTGCGGAAACCGATCAGGAAGAACACGTGTGCGGCCAGCCAGAACCACCAGGCGAGGACGCCCGAGAGTTGCAGCCTGCCCAGGTGCACGATCGCGGCCATGCGGCCGATGGTGGCCAGGTTGCCGAAGTCGGCGTACTTGAAGGGACCTGGTGCCGGCTTGTCGTGCAGGCGCGCGCGGATCACCTCGGCCACGTACTTGCCCATCTGCTTGGCGGCGGGTGCCACGCCAGGCACCGGCTTGCCGTTGGCCTGGTTCAGCGCGGCCAGATCGCCGGCCACGAACAGTTCCGGGTGGTCAGGCAGGGTGAGGTCGGGCTGCACCTGCACGCGGCCGGCGCGGTCCAGCGGCACATCCAGGGTGCGCGCCAGCGGTGAAGCGGCCACACCGGCGGCCCAGACCACGGTGCGGGCCGGCACGAACTGATCGCCGAGCTTGAAGCCCTGGCTGTCGATGTCGCTCACCGGGGTACCGGTCAATACTTCCACGCCCAGTTTTTCCAGTTGCCGCCGTGCCTTCAGCGAAAGCACTTCCGGGAACGAAGACAGCACGCGCGGGCCGGCTTCGACCAGCCGCACCTTGGCGCTGGCCGGATCGATATGGCGGAACTCGTTGCGCAGCGTATGCCGCGCGATTTCTGCCAGTGTGCCGGCCAGCTCAACACCGGTGGGACCGCCGCCGACCACGGCAAAGCTCAACCACGCCGCTTTCTTCGCCGGGTCCGGTTCGGCCTCGGCGCGCTCGAACGCCAGCAGCAGCTTGCGGCGCAGCGCGATGGCATCGTCCAGCGTCTTCAGGCCGGGGGCATCATCGGCCCACTGGTCGTTGCCGAAGTAGGCGTGGGTGGCACCCGTGGCCAGCAGCAGGCTGTCGTAGTCCAGCGTGCTGCCATCGGCCATGCGGATCTGCCGGGCCTGCTTGTCGATGGTGACCACTTCGCCAAGGCGCACTTCCACATTGCGCTGGTGGCCGAGGATGTGGCGCAGCGGTGCGGCGATATCCGGGGCGGACAGGCCGGCGGTGGCTACCTGGTACAGCAGTGGCTGGAACAGATGGTGGTTGCGGCGGTCGACCAGGGTGATGCGTATGCGCTCGCGGGCCAGGGCACGGGTGGCCCAGAGACCGGCAAAACCGCCGCCGACAACAACCAGGTGGGGAACGCGCTCGCGACTCATCGACTCACTCCAGTGGGGGCATTGGGGGAAGCGCCTGGCATCTTCGCACGATGGCGCCCTGTCACGTCAGCGCCCGCATGGATCGGCGATACTCGGGTTCAGGCAACCGCCCGTGAGGAGCCCATGAGCGAACCGGAAAAGCGCATCGCCCTGTTGATCGACGCCGACAATGCGCCGGCCTCGAAGATCGACGAGGTCCTGGCCGAAGTCGCCCGCTACGGTGTGGCCAACGTGCGCCGCGCCTATGGCAACTGGAAGAGCCCGCGGTTGAAGGGTTGGGAGGCCGTGCTGCACGAATATGCGATCCGCCCGATCCAGCAGTTCGCCTACAGCAAGGGCAAGAATGCCTCGGACATGGCGATGGTGATCGATGCCATGGACCTGCTGTACGCGCGCAATCTCGATGGCTTCGCCATCGTGTCCAGCGATGCCGATTTCACCCCGATGGTGATGCGCCTGCTGACCGATGGCGTGAAGGTCTATGGCTTCGGCGAGAAGAAAACCCCGGAGCCGTTCGTCAACGCGTGCTCGAAGTTCACCTATCTGGAAGCGCTGGGCCAGACCCATGCCAGCGTGCCGGATACCGAACAGGCGTCCAGCGAACAGGCATCGAACGAGCCTGTTGCCAACGACGATGCCCGGCCACGCAAGAGCGGTGCGGAAATGCGCAGCGATACGCGGCTGGTGAAGATGCTGCGCCGTGCGGTGTCCTCGGCCGAGGGCGAGGATGGCTGGTCGCACCTTGGCCCGGTCGGCAGCCAGATCGGCAACCAGGCCTCGTTCGATCCGCGCAACTACGGTTACGGCAAGCTCAGTGACCTGCTGGCAGCGATCGGGCTGTTCGAGCTGAAGAAGGACGGCAAGTCCTCCTACGTGCGCGCGCTGCCGAAGAAAAACCGGTAGTGCCGGCCACTGGCCGGAAAGGAACCGGTAGTGCCGGCCGCTGGCCGGCAAGCCCCAGATGCCAGATCCCGGATCCGGCACGCACATCTCCACTCCGATCAGGCGTATCGTTGCCGCTCGCATTGCCAGCAAGGAAAAAACCCGCATGTTGAAGATCTGGGGCCGCCGCAATTCCAGCAACGTCCGCAAGGTGCTGTGGTGCGCCGAGGAGATCGGCCTGCCGTATGAATCCATCGAAGTCGGTGGCAGCCATGGCGGCACGCAGACGCCGGAGTACCTGGCGATGAATCCCAACAGCCTGGTGCCGGTGATCGAAGACCATGGCCTGCCGCTGTGGGAATCGAATGCCATCGTGCGCTATCTGAGTGCGCGCTACGCGCTGGGCACGCTGTACGCCGAAGACCCGATGGAACGCGCCCAGGCCGAGAAGTGGATGGACTGGAGCACCTCGCGCATGGCGCCGCTGTACACCGACCTGATCTGGGGCATCATGCGCACCGCCCCGGCCGACCGCGACGAAGCGCGCATCAATGCCGCCATCGTGCGTGCCGGTGACTACCTGGCGATGGCCGATGCCACTTTGGCCAGACAGCCGTGGCTGTCGGGCGAGACGTTCGCGATGGGTGACATCCCGCTGGGCTCGCTGATCTATGCCTGGTTCGAACTGCCCATCCAGCGCCCGGAACTGCCGCACCTGGCCGACTGGTACGCCCGCCTGCGCGAACGCCCGGCCTACCAGCGCGGCGTGATGTCGCCGCTGACCTGAGGGGTAGCGCCGGGCCATGCCCGGCGAGCGTGGTATGCGGAGGACCGCCGGGCATGGCCCGGCGCTAGCGTTCGTCTGCCTCAATACAGATCCGTCGGGTCCATACGGACCGACGGTAGAGTCGAGCTTGCTCGACTGTTTCTGGCGCACGGCAGTCGAGCAAGCTCGACTCTACGCAGCATTGGGCAGCGCCCTCAATACAGATCCGTCGGATCCACATCCAGCGACCAGCGCACCTTGCGTGCCTCCGGCAGCGCATACAGCTGCGGCACCAGCTGGGCCAGCACGCCATGCAGCGGTGGCCGCTGAAACGCGGACAGCAACAGCTGCGTGCGCTGGTAACCGGCACGCCGCGGCATCGGCGCCGGCATGGGCCCATAGGCCTCGACCACGTTCTGTTCGCCCAGCAACTGCCGCGCCGCCAGCAGGAACGCGTTGGCATGCTCCACCTGCTGTGCCTCGGCCCGCATCAGTGCCAGATGCGCGAACGGCGGGAATCCGGCCGCCTGGCGCTGGTTCAACTCGGCCTGCGCGAACGGGTGGTAGCCACCGCTGACCAGGGTTTCCAGCAGCGGGTGCCCGGGATGATGGGTCTGCAGCCAGACCTCGCCGGGGTCACGTGCACGTCCCGCGCGTCCTGCGACCTGGATCAGCTGCTGCGCCAGTTTTTCGCTGGCGCGGAAGTCGGCCGAGAACAGGCCCTCATCGATACCCACCACCACCACCAGGGTGAGCTTGGGCAGGTCGTGGCCCTTGGCCAGGATCTGCGTGCCGACCAGGATGCCGGGCTGGTCGCCCAGTTTCGCCAGCTGCTGTTCCAGCGCGTCACGTCGCGACGTGGTGCCGCGGTCGATGCGCACCACCGGGAAATCGGCGAAGGCGGCGGTGAGGTGCTCTTCCAGGCGTTCGGTACCGATGCCCTGTGGCTGCAGCGCCAGGCTGCCGCAGGCCGGGCATGCCAGCGGTGCCGGTTGCCGCGCACCGCAGTGGTGGCATTGCAGGCGACGGCCGCCACCATGCACGGTCATCGGTGCATCGCAGCGGTTGCAGGGCGCGGTCCAGCCGCAGTCATGGCACAGCAGCACCGGTGCGTAGCCACGGCGGTTCTTGAACACCAGCACCTGCTGGCCCCGCTGCAGATGCTCGCCGATGCCGGCCAGTACGTCGGCCGACAGACCGTCATGCAGCGGCCGTTTGCGCACATCGAGGATGCGCACGCGCGGTGGCCGTGCATCGCCGGCACGCTGCTTCAGGCGCAGGTGGGTGTAGCGCCCAGCGTAGGCGTTGTGCAGGGTTTCCAGCGAGGGCGTGGCACTGCCGAGCAGCACGGGAATGCCGAGCGCCTTGGCGCGCACCAAGGCGAAATCGCGCGCGTGGTAGCGGATGCCGTCCTGCTGCTTGTAGCTGCCGTCATGTTCCTCGTCGATGATCAGCAGACCGGCCTGCGGCAGCGGCGTGAACACTGCCGAGCGGGTGCCGACAATGACGCGTGCTTCACCACGTGAGGCGGCTGCCCAGACGCGAGCGCGCTCGTTATCGTTCAAGCCCGAATGCAGTGCATGCACCGCGATGCCGAGGCGGCCGCGGAAGCGTGCCAGGGTCTGCGGAGTCAGGCCGATTTCCGGCACCAGCACCAGCGCCTGCCTGCCCTGTGCCAGGCAATGGATGATCGCTTGCAGGTAGACCTCGGTCTTGCCGCTGCCGGTCACGCCATCCAGCAGGAAAGGCTGGAAGCCGTCGGCGGCGTTGATCGCAGTCACGGCCTCGGCCTGGTCCGGGTTGAGCGTGGGCCCGGGCAGCGGCTGCGCATGCTGCGGTGCCACCGTCATCGCCACGCGCTCGGCCAGTGCACGCTTGGCCAGACTGCGTGCTGCGGCGCGCCAGTCCTGCATGCGTTCGCCCAGTACGTCTTCATCCACCACGGCCTCGGCCAGCAGTTCGGCCAGCTGCCGCGGGCGGCTGCCGGCGCGCAGCTTCCCGCGCTGGGCATGGCCTTCGGGTGTCAGTTGCCAGCCCCAGTGATGGGTGTCGGGCAGGGCCTCGCCGTGGCGCAGCGGGCCGGGCAGGGCGGTGCTGAGTACTTCGCCCAACGGCGCGTGGGTGTAGCGCGCCAGCCACTGCAGGCTCTGCCACAGCTCACCCTGCAGCAGCGGCTGCGGGTCGCACCAGGCCAACGCCTGGCGGAGTCCCTGGCCGTCGTCGGTCTGGCTTTGTCCCACCACCACACCGACCAGCTCACGGTTGCCGAACGGCACCTTCAGGCGGCAGCCGACCGCAACCGTGGGGGCCACGCCCTCCGGCGACAGGTAGTCGAACAGCCGGGGCAGGGGGACGGGCAGGGCGACCTGCAGGGTCGGAATCGGTGAAAGCATCGGGCCAGTGTACCGGGCCATGCGCGCGCGAATGGCGGGGTGGGCGGCGGCGGGACGGCGCCCGTTGAATCATAAATGTCACCTAAATATCGGTGTCCATTGGAGATTCAGTCTTATCCACATGTTCTGTGGATAACGCTGTGCGTTACCGGTCGGCGGGCGCGCAGGAGGCCGATGGCGACGGCCTCACGCTCGGGTTGGTCAAAAAATCGCCATACTTTAAAATCCATCAAAATCAATTACTTAAGTGTGAAACAATGCTGAAACAGAGTGAATTCAGCTGGATGCCACAGTTTCCTGCGCAGGCAGCGTGGTGCTGTGCACAACCTGCAGCACGAAGTGCCTGTGGGCGCAAGTCCTACGGGCGCCGATGGCCTGCCGCTATCATGCGGGCAGACCTTTGGAGTGATCGATGACGGCTGTGCCCGCCCCTGTTTCCTCGACCGCGGCCGGCGCGCTGTCGGCGTTCCTGCGAGGTGTTGAACGCCGCGCCCTGGTGGTGGCTGAACTGCAGTGCGGCGATGCTGCCCGGGCCGAACAGACACTGGTGGCGGTGATGCGTGCGTTTGCGGCGGTCGCCAGTGACCTGCCGATGGCGCAGTGGCCAACCCGCTTCTGGACCCTGCTGGGCCAGCGCCAGGCGCTGCGTGAGCCGGTGGGCGGCCAGTGGGAGCCGCCGCTTGCCGCCTTGGGCCAGATGGGACCGTTGCCGCGCCTGGCGCTGTTGCTGCGGGTGGGCGGCAGCCTGGATGAAGGTATCGCCACGCGCGTGCTCGACCAGGACGAAGCCGGCTACCAGCAGCTGCTGGCCGATGCCTGCCCGCGTGACGCCCACGGCCAGCCCGACGCCTCGGCCTGGCGCCAGCTGGCCGAACAGGTGCAGCTGCGCATCCGCGATCTGCCCGTCAAACGCCTGCAGCAGCTGCAACAGCCGGCCGCACCGACGAACAGCAGTGAAGCGCCGACCTCCAGCTGGCGCACCCCGCAGCGCGACGAGCGGGCTGCAGCCACTGGCAAGCGCCGCCGCGCCAATGCCAAGCCGCGCTGGCGCGGTCCGTTGATCCTGCTGATAACCGTGGTGGTACTGCTGGCTGCCGCGCTGGGCTGGCGCCATTGGCAGGGACATTCGTTCGGCAGCGACGCACCGCTGCCGGAAGGCGTGGTTGGTGAGGCGGGTCCCGTCACGGTGGAAGCACTGCCGCCGAGCAAGGTCAATGCCACGCCGGACGCGACCCCTGCGCAGGCGACGGACGATGCCACGATGCTGGCTGACCGCGACTATCCGCTGGTGGCCGATGCCGATCTGTATGCGTGGACCGCCGCGGGCGGCCCGCTGCCGGTGGACGAGTCGCAATCCAAGCCGAGCCGGCCGGAGCCGGCCAGCGCCACGCTGGAAACCGCTGCTGCCGATGAATAAGACCGTATTCGCCAGCCTGCTGCTGGCCCTGCCGTTGTCGCTGTCCGCCGCGCCGCAGACCTTGAACGTGCCGCTGCCGCCGCCAGTGCCGGGCAGTTCACCGGCGGCCCCGGCCACCACAGGTACGACGCCCGCTGCGTTCGCCCAGCTCGATGCCCAGCAGCAGCGCCAGCGCCGCGCCGACTACGCCGCATGGCGGGCATTGCCGGAGGGCGAGCGTGAGCGGATCCGTCAGGCCGCTGCGCGATTCAATGCGTTGCCGGCCGACCAGCAGCAGCGCCTGCGCCAGCAGTTCCAGGCGCAGGACCAGGCCTTCCGCGAAGGCTGGCGGCTGGGCCCGCAGCTGGGCCTGGAGTTCCCCAAGCTGCACGGCCTGTTCGGCTTCGTGCCGCCGGAACAGCGCGAGGCCGCGCTGGCCGTGCTGCGCCAGCTCAGCCCGGCGCAGCTGGCCCAACTGACCCTGGTGGCACAGCGCACGCCACCGCAGGAGCGCGACAAGGTCCGCGGCGCGTTCCTCGCGGTGCCGCCGGCCGAGCGCGATACCTGGCTCAAGCGCCAGGCCGGGCAGTAGAAAGAAAAGGGGACGGAGGGGATTAAGTCGTATTAGGCACAGTCGGGCTTGAAACGACTTAATCCCCTCCGTCCCCTTTTTCTGTTCTTAACGTGATCGCAACGCGTGATGCCGGGGCCTGCCGGAACCCAGCATTCACGCCATGTCATGGGAATGCGCGCGCTGCACGCGTAAGATGGCGGCCCGCAACCCGGTGCCTGTGCCCTTCGCGCGCAACCGTAGTTCGCGTCAAGCACCTTATGTCTACTGCAACCTCCACGCCGCGCTTCAGCAAGGAAGTCGGCGCTACCGGTCTGCTCGCCCTGCCGCTTGTGCTCGGGCATGTGTCCACCGGTCTGATCTCCTTCGTCGACAACGTCATTGCCGGCCACCACGCCACGGCGACCCTGGCCGCGGTGACCATCGGCACTGCCCTGCTGTGGCTGCCGATGCTGATCCCGATCGGGACCCTGATCTCGCTCACCGCCTCGGTGTCGCAGCTGCATGGTGCTGGCCGCGAGCGCGAGATCGGCCCGCTGTTCCGCCAGGCACTGTGGCTGGCGCTGGGCCTGGGCCTGATCATGTTCACCTTCCTCACCGTGGTGCCGCCGCTGCTGCCTGCGTTCGGCATCGCGCCGGACATCGTGCCGGGGGCCACCGCGTTCCTGCATGCGGTGCGCTGGGGCGGACCTGCGCTGACCCTGTACTTCTGCATGCGCTATCTCAGCGAGGGCATGCACTGGACGCTGCCGACCATGCTGCTCGGCTTCGGTGGCCTGCTGGTGCTGGCACCGATGGGCTACGTGCTGGCCAACGGCAAGCTCGGCTTCCCGGAAATGGGCGCCGAGGGCCTGGGCATCGCCTCGGCGGTGATGATGTGGCTGCAGGCGATCGCCTTCGCCACCTACCTGTGGTTCACCAAGCGCTTCGCCCACCTGCAGCTGTTCTCGCACTTCGAAGGACCGCGCTGGCAGGCGATCTGGGACCTGCTGCGCACCGGCCTGCCGATCGGCATCACCGTGCTGATGGAGGGCGGCCTGTTCATCGTCACCGCGCTGCTGATCGGCCGCCTTGGTGCCAATGAAGCGGCCGCGCACCAGATCGCGATCAACGTCGCCCAGCTGTGCTTCATGATCCCGATGGGCGTGGCCGAGGCCACCACCGTGCGCGTCGGCCATGCGGTCGGTCGTGGCGATGGTTTCGGCGTGCGGCGCGCGGCCTGGGCCGGCTACGCGATCATCATGGGTACGCAGACGTTGTCGGCAGCGGTGCTGCTGTTCGGCCATGACGCCATCGTCGGTGTCTACACCAACGACCTGGCGGTGGCCGGCCTGGCCTCCACCCTGCTGCTGTACGCGGCCACCTTCCAGTTCCCGGATGGCATCCAGGTGCTGTCGGCCGGCGCGCTGCGCGGGCTGAAGGACACCCGCGTGCCGATGTTCATCGCCATGTTCGCGTACTGGGGCCTGGGCATGCCGCTCGGCGCCGGGCTCGGCCTGGGGTTGGGCATGGGGCCGCAGGGCATGTGGATCGGCCTGATCGTCGGCCTCACCGCCGCCGCCATCCTGATGGGCTGGCGCCTGCGCCGCAGCAGCCTGCGCATCGGCCAGTCCAGCCTGTCCTGATCCGTCCCGCCCGCCCCGGCGACCCGTGGCGGGCGATCCCCTGACTTGTGTCCGATGCCGCATCACACGGCACCGGCTATGCTGGCACCACGGCAAGAAGCCATCCGGAGCGTTCCATGAATCAACCCGTGCCCCCGCTGCCCCCGGCGCGTCGCAACCCCGTCGCCAGTTTCTTCATCGGGCTGTGGGACGTCATGAACTTCACCCGCCGGTTGATCCTCAACCTGGTGTTCTTCGGCCTGCTGTTCCTGCTGCTGGTGATGTTCGTCATCGCCGCCGGCATGGGCGCCGGTGCCAGCAAATCGCTGCAGGACCGCACTACCCTGGTGATCGCGCCGGAAGGCCGCCTGGTCGAGCAGTTCAGCGCTGACCCGGTCAGCCGCGCGCTGGCCAAGGCGGTGGGCGACAACGGTGCCGAAGAGATCCAGCTGCGCGACCTGCTGCGGGTGATCGAGTCGGCCAAGGAAGACAAGAAGATCGAGCGCGTGGTGCTGGAGCTGGACAAGCTGCAGCCGTCGGGCTTCGCTTCGCTGCGTGAAGTGGCTGCGGCACTGCAGGACCTGCGTGCGTCCGGCAAGCAGCTGGTGGCCTACAGCGAGAGCATGGGCCAGTCGCAGTACCTGCTGGCCGCACAGGCCGACGAGGTCTACCTGGACCCGATGGGGTCGGTGGTGCTCGAGGGCCTGGGCCGCTACCGCCAGTACTTCCGCACCGGCCTGCAGGACAAGCTGGGCGTGGACGTGCACCTGTTCAAGGTGGGCGAGTACAAGTCCGCCGCCGAACCGTACGTGCTCGACGCCGCTTCGCCGGCCTCCAAGGAAGCCGACCTGTTCTGGATGAACGACGTGTGGCAGCGCTACCTGGGCGACATCGCCAAGGCCCGCCGCCTGGATCCGGCACAGCTGGCCGCCGGCATCGACACGCTGCCGGAAGGCATCGCCGCTGCCGGTGGTGACCTGGCCAAGTTCGCCCTGCAGCAGAAGCTGGTGACGTCGCTGAAGACCCGCGAGGAATTCGAGGATCTGATGATCGAGCGCGGCGTGGCTGACGACGATGCCGACGGTGGTTTCCGCAACATCGACTTCGGCTCCTACCTGGGCCAGCTCGATGCGCGCCGCAACCCGGTCGACAGCCGTCCGCAGGTGGCGGTGGTGGTGGCAGCCGGCGAAATCAGCGGTGGCGACCTGCCGGCCGGCCGCATCGGTGGCGAATCGACCTCGGCGCTGCTGCGTGCCGCGCGTGACGACGAGAACGTGAAGGCCGTGGTGCTGCGCGTGGATTCGCCGGGTGGTGAAGTGTTCGCCTCCGAGCAGATCCGCCGCGAAGTGGTGGCCCTGCAGGCCGCCGGCAAGCCGGTGGTGGTGTCGATGGGCGACCTGGCCGCCTCCGGTGGCTACTGGATCAGCATGAATGCCGATCGCATCTATGCCGATCCGTCGACCATCACCGGTTCGATCGGCATCTTCGGCATGGTGCCGAACTTCAGCCGCGCGCTGGACAAGATCGGCGTGCACACCGACGGTGTCGGCACCACCCGTTTCGCCGGTGCGTTCGATGTCACCCGCCCGATGGATCCGGCCGTGGGCCAGGTCATCCAGTCGGTGATCAACAAGGGTTACGCCGACTTCACCGGTCGCGTCGCCGACGCCCGCAAGAAGCCGGTCGAGGCCGTCGACGAAGTGGCCCGTGGACGCGTGTGGAGCGGTGCGCAGGCCAAGGAACGTGGCCTGGTCGATGCCTTCGGTGGCCTGAAGGATGCGGTGGCCGATGCCGCCAGCCGCGCCAAGCTGGGCAAGGCTGACGCCTACCGCGTGCGTTACATCGAGAAGGCGGCAACGCCGTTCGCGCAGTTCGTCAGCGGTTTCGCCGGCAGCCGTGCAGGTGCCTGGATGCTGTCCGACTCGGGCATGGCGCGGATGGTGCTGGCGCGCACGATGCCGGAAGTGGATACGCAGCTGCGCTTTGTCGAGAACGCGGCCCGCGAGAAGGGCAACGGCACGCCGGTGAAGGCGCTGGCGTACTGCTTCTGCGGGTTCTGATCGGAAGCCATCCACGCACGGCGTGGATCTACTGGAAGCGCCCGGCCTCGGCCGGGCGTTTTCGTCTGCGGGGTTACTGCGTCGCGTCGGCCTCGGCCTTGCGCTCACGCGCGGCGGCATCGTCCACGGTCTTCTGCACGCCCTTGGCGCGGTCCAGCGGTTCGTTGATTGCGCGCGACATCGCCCGGGGCACCGGTGGCTTTTCCGGGTTCGGCGCCGGTGGGCGCTGGCAGCCCGCCAGCAGCGCGGTGGCCAGCAGGGACGTGGACAGGATCAGGATGCGCATGGCGGCACTCCGTGATGGGCGTGCGGGCAGTGTCGCATCCTCGGCAGGGGGCGGCCGTGAGCGCGTATCCTTGCCGCATCGAAACACAGCGGGCGCGGCCCGGGAGAACACATGACCCAGCAACGGTGGCGCCTGGACGGCCAGACCGCCCTGATCACCGGCGCCAGCGCCGGCATCGGCCTGGCCATCGCGCATGAACTGGCTGGCTTCGGCGCCGATCTGATGATCGTCGGCCGTGATATCGACATGCTGGAGACCGCGCGCGACGAACTGCTGGACGTGTATCCGCAGATGCAGGTGCATGCGCTGGCCGCCGATGTCTCCGACGACGAGGACCGCCGCCAGATCCTGGACTGGGTGGAGGATCATAGTGATGGCCTGCACATCCTGGTCAACAACGCCGGCGGCAATGTCACCAAGGCGGCCACGGAGTATTCCGAGGACGAATGGCGGAAGATCTTCGAGACCAACCTGTTCTCGGCCTTCGAGCTGTCGCGCTATGCACATCCCTTGCTGGCACGCCACGCGTCGTCATCCATCGTCAACGTTGGCAGCGTGTCCGGCCTGACCCATGTGCGCAGCGGCGTGGTCTACGGCATGACCAAGGCGGCGATGCATCAGATGACCCGCAACCTGGCCGTCGAGTGGGCCGAGGATGGCATCCGGGTCAACGCGGTGGCGCCGTGGTACATCCGCACGCGGCGCACGTCCGGTCCGTTGGCGGACCCGGACTACTACGAGGAAGTGATCAACCGCACGCCGATGCGTCGTATCGGCGAGCCGGAGGAAGTGGCCGCAGCCGTGGGCTTCCTGTGCCTGCCAGCGGCCAGCTATGTCACCGGCGAGTGCATCGCGGTGGACGGAGGCTGTCTCTTATACACATCT
>NZ_JCAFWP010000059.1:0-15799 GCF_059295135.1 Stenotrophomonas sp. INTA L402-1 | reverse complement strand
AGATGTGTATAAGAGACAGGCACTACCCTGCTTCAGCGCTTGACCTTGCGCAGCGACACCACCAGCGCCCACAGCGCCAGCAGCACGAACCACACGCCCGACCACATCGGCATGGTCAGGCCCAGGAAGGTCCAGTCGATGTTGCCGCAGTTGCCGGTACCGGTCAGCACCGTGCGGAATACTTCCAGCGGCCCCATGGTTTCGCTCAGGAAGGCCAGCGGCGGGCCACAGGTGGACCCCATTTCCGGCGGCAGCATCTGCACGTAGACGTGGCGCGCGGCGATGCCCACGCCCACTGCGGCGGCAATGAACGCCAGCACGCCATAGGTCGCGCGTCCGGGGCGGTTGGACGGACCATGCAGTGCACCGATCAGGAACAGCAGGCCAAGCGCAGCGAAGGCCAGGCGCTGGAAGATGCACAGCGGACACGGCTCCAGGCCCATCTTCAGCTGCAGGAAGATCGCGTAGCCAAGCAGGCCCGCGCAGATCAGGAAGCCCAGGAAGAACTGGGCGCGGAAGGGCCAGCGCAGTGGATTCATCGTCAACGCTCGAATGGATCAGGCGCCAAGCGTAACCGAGAGTGCGCGCCATTCGAACCGCCACAGGTGACGCCTGTCGGAACGGTGTGGGTCAGAGTCCTGTCCTGCGGAAAGGGATCCGCCCCCGGAAACGCAAAAGCCCGGCAGAGGCCGGGCTTTCGCTGTGTCGCATTGGAGCGGTCCGATTACTCGGCCACTTCCTCGGCCACGACCGGACGGTCAATCAGCTCGACGTAGGCCATCGGCGCGTTGTCGCCAGCGCGGAAGCCGCACTTCAGCAGACGCAGGTAGCCGCCCGGACGGTTCGCGTAGCGCGGGCCCAGGATGGTGAACAGGTTGCCCACGGCTTCGTTGTCGCGCAGGCGGGCGAAGGCCAGACGGCGGTTGGCGACGGAGTCGACCTTGGCCAGGGTGATCAGCGGCTCGGCAACGCGGCGCAGTTCCTTGGCCTTCGGCAGGGTGGTCTTGATCAGCTCGTGCTTGAACAGCGAGGCAGCCATGTTCTTGAACATCGCTTCGCGGTGGGCGCTGGTACGGCTGAACTTACGGCCAGACTTCTGGTGACGCATGGTGATATTCCTTGGTTAATGATGAGACTGTGCGGATCGTTGTCGCCATCCTGGCGTTGCTGCGCGGACTGCGGTTGGTCCTGGCCACCCGTCCTGGGCGACCTGCCGCGCGAACCTGGGGTTCGTCGTGGCATGTTGTGTTGCGTTGAAGGCCCCACCGCGAACGGTGGAGCCTTCAAGCATTACCGATATCAGCCCAGCATGCCGTGGCTGGCGACACCGGCCGGCGGCCAGTTCTCCAGCTTCATGCCGAGCGACAGGCCGCGCTGAGCCAGCACTTCCTTGATCTCGGTGAGCGACTTCTTGCCCAGGTTCGGGGTCTTCAGCAGCTCCACTTCGGTCTTCTGGATCAGATCGCCGATGTAGTAGATGCTTTCAGCCTTCAGGCAGTTGGCCGAACGCACGGTCAGCTCCAGATCGTCGATCGGGCGCAGCAGCACCGGATCCACGCCGTTGTTGGCCGGCTTGGCTGCACCGCGGTCGCGGTGGGTGAAGTCACCGAACACCGACAGCTGGTCGCTGAGGATGTCGGCGGCGGTGCGCACGGCTTCCTCGGCGTCGATGGTGCCGTTGGTCTCGATATCGATGACCAGCTTGTCCAGGTCGGTACGCTGTTCGACGCGGGCCGCTTCCACGGCATAGGCGACGCGGCGGACCGGCGAGAACGAGGCATCCAGGACCAGACGGCCGATGGCACGGGTTTCTTCGTCCGGACGACGACGCGCGGCAGCCGGCTGGTAGCCGAAACCACGTTCGATCTTCAGACGCATGTTGATCGCCGTATCCTTGGTCAGGTGGCAGATCACGTGTTCGCCGTTCAGGATCTCCACATTGTGGTCGACCTTGATGTCGGCAGCGGTGACAACGCCCGGGCCCTGCTTGGACAGGGACAGGGTGGCGCTGTCGCCGGAGTGCATACGGATGGCCACGTCCTTGAGGTTCAGCAGGACTTCGAGCACGTCCTCCTGCAGACCTTCGACCGTGGTGTACTCATGCAACACGCCGTCGATTTCGACTTCCGTGATGGCGAAGCCCGGGATGGACGACAGCAGCACGCGACGCAGGGCATTACCCAGCGTATGCCCGTAACCCCGCTCCAAAGGTTCGATAACGACCTTTGCACGGGTGTCGGTAAGGCGTTCGATCTGCGGACCGCGAGGACGCAGAACCTGGTTGGCGGTAACCGTCATGTTGCGGGTTCTCCTAGTGAACCCCCGGCCGTCGCCGGGGGCTCTCCAATGTGAATTACTTCGAATACAGCTCGACGATCAGCGCTTCGTTGATGTCCGCAGGCAGATCCGAACGATCCGGAACAGCCTTGAAGATGCCGGTGAACTTCCCGGAATCCACTTCAACCCACGACGGGCTCAGGTCATGCTGGGCGGCGACGGTCAGGGCTTCCTGGACGCGCAGCTGCTTGGCAGCCTTTTCAGACAGAGCGATGGCGTCGCCAGCCTTGACCTGGTACGAAGCCAGGTTGACCGACTTGCCATTCACGGTGACGCCGCGGTGCGACACCAGCTGACGGGCAGCCGGACGGGTCACGGCGAAGCCCATGCGGTAGACGACGTTGTCCAGGCGGGTTTCCAGCAGCTGCAGCAGGTTCTCGCCGGTGTTGCCCTTCTTGGTCGAGGCCTTCTTGTAGTAGTTGCGGAACTGACGCTCCAGCAGGCCGTAGATACGCTTGACCTTCTGCTTTTCACGCAGCTGGGTGGCGTAGTCGGACAGCTTGCCCTTGCGGGCAGTGGCGCCGTGCTGGCCGGGCTTCTGCTCCAGCTTGCACTTCGAGTCCAGCGCACGCGCCGGGCTCTTCAGGGACAGGTCGGCGCCTTCGCGACGGGCGAGCTTACAGGTAGGACCGATATAACGAGCCATTTCTTATCGCTCCCTTTAGACGCGACGCTTCTTCGGCGGACGGCACCCGTTGTGCGGGATAGGCGTCACGTCGATGATGTTGGTGATCTTGTAGCCGACGTTGTTCAACGAACGCACGGCCGACTCACGGCCCGGACCCGGGCCCTTGATGCGGACTTCCAGCGACTTCACGCCGTAGTCCAGCGCAGCACGACCGGCCTTTTCAGCAGCCACCTGGGCAGCGAACGGGGTCGACTTGCGCGAACCGCGGAAGCCAGCGCCACCGGAGGTCGCCCACGACAGAGCGTTGCCCTGGCGGTCGGTGATGGTGACGATGGTGTTGTTGAACGAAGCGTGGACGTGGGCAACGCCGTCGGTGACGACGCGCTTGATCTTCTTCTTGGTCTTAGCAGCGGGCTTAGCCATTTCTCAGTCCCTTACTTCTTGATCGCCTTGCGCGGACCCTTGCGGGTGCGGGCGTTGGTACGGGTGCGCTGGCCACGCAGCGGGAGGCCACGACGGTGACGCAGGCCGCGGTAGCAGCCCAGGTCCATCAGGCGCTTGATCGCGATGCCGATCTCACGGCGCAGATCGCCTTCCACGATGTACTTGCCGACTTCGGCGCGCAGGCGCTCGATTTCCGGCTCCGACAGATCGCGGATCTTGGTGGTCGAAGCAACGCCTGCGACTTCGCAGACCTTCTTCGAACGGGTACGGCCGATGCCGTAAATGCTTTGCAACCCGACCCAGACGTGCTTCTGGGCTGGCAGGTTGACGCCTGCAATACGCGCCATGACGCGGTTCTCCAGCTGAGTGATGGCCGACAGCGCGCCTCGGGCACGCCAATCCGGCAGGATGGATCAAAAAAGTGAACTAGCGATACTAACAAGGTTCCGGTTTACATGGAAGCCCGTGAAACCATTGGTTTCATGAACCCGGCCTGGGGAGTGTGCCCAGGCTCCGGCGCCGGATGGGGTTGGACCCGGGGTTTCCCCCGGAGCCGCCCGCGCTACTCCAGCGCGGGACCACCTCATCACACCCCCACCCGGAACCGCTGCGGGGGCCGCCCTTCGTTTGTGTGGCCGGAGTCCGCGAAGCGGAGGGACCATCACGTCAGGAAGACGAAAGTATAACAGGCCAATCAGCCGCGGGCAAAACCGCCGCGGTTGCCGCCCTTCAGGTTGGCCTTCTTCAGCAGGCTCTCGTACTGGTGGGACATCAGGTGCGCCTGCACCTGGGCGATGAAGTCCATCACCACCACCACCACGATCAGCAGCGAAGTACCACCGAAGTAGAACGAGGCGTTCAGCTGCGTGCGCATCAGTTCCGGCAGCAGGCAGACGATCACCAGGTAGGCCGAGCCGGCCGCGGTCAGGCGGGTCAGCACGCCGTCGATGTAATCGGCAGTGGCCTTGCCCGGACGGATGCCCGGAATCAGCGCGCCCGACTTCTTCAGGTTGTCGGCGGTTTCCTGCGAGTTGAACACCAGCGCGGTATAGAAGAACGCGAAACCGGTGATCAGCGCAGCGAACACGATCATGTGCAGCGGCTCGCCCGGGCCGAGCGCGTTGGCGACCTTCTGCAGGACCTGGCCGAAGCTGCTCTGGTTGGCAGCCTGGCCGGACCACATGGCCAGGGTGGCCGGGAAGGCCAGCAGGCTCGAGGCGAAGATCGCCGGGATGACGCCGGCCATGTTGAGCTTCAGCGGCAGGAACGAGGTCTGGTTCATGTACGCGTTGCGACCGCCCTGGCGGCGCGCGTAGTTGACCGTGATCCGGCGCTGGCCACGCTCGACGAACACCACGAAGAAGGTGAAGGCGAGCACGACGATGGCGATCAGCAGCAGCTGGATGAACTGGATGTTGCCGTCGCGGTAGGCGTCGAAGGTGTGGATGATCGCACCCGGCAGGCCAGCGACGATACCGGCGAAGATGATCAGCGACACGCCATTGCCGATGCCGCGCTCGGTGACCTGCTCACCGACCCACATCAGGAACATGGTGCCGGCGGTCAGCGCGACCACGGCGGTGAGCACGAAGCCCATGCCCGGCGCGTACACGACCGGAGCGCCCGACGGCGAGACCTGGCCCTGCAGGGCCAGTGCGATCGAGCCGCCCTGCACCACTGCCAGCAGCACGGCGCCGATGCGCGAATACTGGGTGATCTTGCGGCGGCCGGACTCACCTTCCTTCTGCATCGCCTTCAGGGCGGGGAAGATGTGCACGGCCAGCTGCATCACGATCGATGCCGAAATGTACGGCATCACGTTCAGCGCAAAGATGCTGAAACGGTGCAGGGCGCCGCCCGAGAACATGTTGAACATGTCCACGATGCCGCCGCCCTGCTGTTGCATCATGGCAAGCATGGCATCGGGATTGACGCCCGGCACCGGCACGTAGCAGCCGATGCGATAGACGATCAAAGCCCCGACGACGAACAGCAAACGTTGGCGAAGTTCAGTGAACTTGCCCATTCCGCCCGCGAGGTTACCGATGCCAGCTTGCGCCATGATTTTCTTACTCCGTTACGCTGCCGCCGGCAGCTTCGATCGCAGCCTTGGCACCAGCCGTGGCAGCGATACCCTTCAGGGTGAACGCCTTGGTCACTTCGCCCTTGACGACGACCTTGGCCTTCTTTGCAGTGCTCGGGACCAGCTTGGCAGCACGCAGGGCGGCGAAGTCGATCTCACCGGCCGGCAGCTTGTCCAGCGCGTACAGCAGCACTTCAGCGGTGTCCTTGGCGATCGGCGAACGGAAGCCGATCTTCGGCAGACGACGCTGCATGGGGGTCTGGCCGCCTTCGAAGCCAGCCTTGATCTTGCCGCCACCCTTACGGGCGAACGAACCCTTGTGGCCGCGGCCGGCAGTCTTGCCCAGGCCCGAGCCGATACCGCGACCGACGCGGGTGCGCTCGGTGCGGGCGCCCGGTGCCGGGCTCAGTTCATTGAGACGCAGAGTCATGATCGATTACTCCTCAACCTTGACGAGGTAGTGAACGGTGTTGATCAGACCGCGAACCTGCGGGCTGTCCTTCAGTTCACGCACATCGTTGAGCTTGTTCAGACCCAGAGCACGCACCGACAGGCGGTGACGCGACTGAGCACCACGCAGGCCGCGCACCAGGCGCACCTTCACAGTCTTGTTGGACTCATTAGCCATGGTTGAGTTCCTCCACCTTCTTGCCGCGCTTGGCCGCGATGCGAGCCGGCGACTGCGCAGCAGACAGGCCCTTCACGGTGGCACGCACCAGGTTGATCGGGTTGCGCGAACCGGTGGCCTTGGCCAGCACGTTCTTCACGCCAACGGCTTCCAGCACGGCGCGCATGGCACCGCCGGCGATGACGCCGGTACCTTCCGAAGCCGGCTGCATGAACACGCGGGCTGCGCCGTGACCATCCTTGATGGTGTGCCACAGGGTGCCGTTGTTCAGGTCAACGCTGACCAGGTTCTTGCGGGCCTGTTCCATCGACTTCTGGATGGCGACCGGCACTTCGCGGGCCTTGCCATAGCCGAAACCGACCTTGCCTTCGCCGTCGCCGACCACGGTCAGGGCGGTGAAGGTGAACTGGCGGCCACCCTTGACGGTCTTGCTGACGCGGTTGACCGCGACCAGCTTTTCGATCATGCCGTCGTCGACTTTCTCTTCGCGGTTACGGTCGCGATCGCGACCCCGCTGCTGACGCTCTTCTGCCATTTTGATTCCTTGGTAGTTTGGGTATGTACGGCTCGGGGCCGCTTATGGTTGTGGAATGTCGCGTTGTTCCGGTGGGCCACTGCAGAAGAGTGGCGCCGTCCAGCCTCACTCAGGCGGGCGAGCAGGCGGGCAGGAGACCACAGGTCCCCTGCCCTTATCCCTTAGAACTGCAGGCCGGCTTCGCGGGCGGCTTCTGCCAGGGCCTTGATGCGGCCGTGGTAGCGGTAGCCCGAACGATCGAAGGCAACCTTCTCGACGCCGGCGGCCTTGGCGCGCTCAGCGACGATACGGCCGACCTTGGCGGCGGCGTCGGCGTTCTTGCCGTTCTTCAGGCCTTCCATGACGTCGGTCTGGGTGGTGTTGGCAGCAGCCAGCACCTTGGAACCGTCGGCGGTGAAGACCTGGGCGTACAGGTGCTGGCCGGTGCGCAGCACCGACAGGCGGGCGACGCCGAGCTCACGGATGTGGGCGCGGGTCGACTTGGCGCGACGCAGGCGGGCGATGTTCTTGTTCATTTTGATTATTCCTTGAAAGCTGAAGGTTGGGCTTTTCCCTGAGGAGTCCGCACAAGGATGTGCGGGCTCTTGCGAGGGACTCGCACTTACGCCTTCTTGGCTTCCTTACGGATGATGACTTCGTCGGAGTACTTCACGCCCTTGCCCTTGTACGGCTCCGGCTTGCGGAACGCACGGATCTTGGCGGCAACTTCACCGACGACCTGCTTGTCAGCGCCCTGGACCAGGATCTCGGTCTGGGTCGGGGTGGTGATGGTGATGCCTTCCGGCGCCACGAACACGACCGGGTGCGAGAAGCCCAGCGACAGGTTCAGGTCCTTGCCCTGCATGGCAGCGCGGTAACCCACGCCGACCAGCTCCAGCTTGCGCTCGAAGCCTTCGGACACGCCCTTGACCATGTTGGCCAGGATCGCACGCACGGTGCCGGTCAGTGCGACCAGCTCGGCGTTCTCGGTGCTCAGGGTGGCAACGCCGTTGTCGACGTTGATGGCAATACCGGCCGGCTTGGCCAGCGACAGGGAACCCTTCGGGCCCTTGGCGGTGACGCTGTCCGACTGGACGTTCAGTTCAACCTTACCCAGGTCGATCGGCTTCTTGGCTACGCGGGACATAGTTCTACTCCTTTCGCCTTAGGCCACGAAGCACAGGACTTCGCCGCCGACGCCCAGCTGGCGCGCCTGCGCATCAGTCATGATGCCCTTGGAGGTGGAAATGATGGAGATACCCAGGCCGTTCATGACCTTCGGCAGCTCGCTCTTGCCGCGGTACTGGCGCAGGCCCGAACGCGAGAAGCGCTTCAGGGTCGCGATGACCGGCTTGCCTTCGAAATACTTCAGCACGATTTCCAGCTCGGACTTGTTGTTTTCCAGCTGGGTCACGCGCAGGTCGGTGATGTAACCCTCGTCCTTCAGGACCTGGGCGATCGCAACCTTGATCTTGGACGACGGGGCTTTCACCGTCTGCTTGCCAACCGCGGCCGCATTCTTGATGCGGACCAGCAGGTCGGCGATGGGATCAGTCATGCTCATATGAGTACCTTTGAGTGCACCGATATCCGCTTTCGCGAAAATCTGTTGTCTCCTGGAAACGGGCCAGGTCCCTTGATGCAGCGGGCCAAGGGCCCACTCCTACAACCCCGTTTGCACAGGGCAAGACGCGGGAGTATACGCCAAAAGAGCCCGGCTTGCGCCGGGCTCTTCGGTTTTTTTGCGTCGGGAAAGCTGAATGCCTCCCCTGCCCGGTTCAGGCACCCCCGAAGGGGCGCCTGATCGCAGGGCCGGCTGGGATTACCAGCTGGCCTTGCGCAGACCCGGGACGTCGCCACGCATGGTGGCTTCACGCAGCTTGTTACGGCCCAGGCCGAACTTGCTGTAGACGCCACGCGGACGACCCGACAGCTCGCAACGGTTGCGCTGGCGGCTCGGCGACGAATCGCGCGGCAGCTTGGCCAGCTTGGTTGCGGCGTCGATCTTCTCTTCGTAGGTCGCGTCCACGGAGGACACGATCTTCTTCAGAGCTGCACGCTTTTCAGCGTACTTCTTTGCCAGCTTTTCCCGCTTGATGTCGCGGTTGACCATGGAGGTCTTTGCCATTTCGGTTTCCTCGACAGATCAGTTACGGAACGGGAACTTGAACGCTGCCAGCAGCGCCTTCGCTTCCGCGTCGGTCTTCGCAGTGGTGGTGATGGCGATATCCATACCGCGGATCGCGTCGACGGCGTCGAAGTCGATTTCCGGGAAGATGATCTGCTCCTTCACACCCATGTTGAAGTTGCCGCGGCCGTCGAAGGAACGACCGGAAACACCACGGAAGTCGCGCACGCGCGGCAGCGAGATGTTGATCAGGCGATCCAGGAACTCGTACATCTTGTGGCGACGCAGCGTGGTCTTGCAGCCGATCGGCCAACCATCGCGGATCTTGAACGACGCAACCGACACACGCGACTTGGTGACAACCGGCTTCTGGCCGGAAATCTTGGTCATGTCGCCGACGGCGTTTTCCAGGATCTTCTTGTTGGTGGCCGCTTCGCCGACACCCATGTTCAGGGTGACCTTGACCAGCTTCGGCACTTCCATCGGATTGGTGTAGCCGAACTGCTTCATCAGCGCCGGCACCACTTCGTCCTTGTAGAACTTTTCGAGACGGGAACTCATCTTCTCATTCCTCAGGCGTCGAGCGCCTCACCGCTGGAGCGGAACACACGCAGTTTGCGTCCATCCTCCAGCACCTTGAAGCCAACGCGTTCGCCCTTGCCCGAAGCCGGGTTCAGAACATTCACGTTGGAGATATGGATCGAAGCTTCGCGCTCGACCACGCCGCCGGCAACACCTGCCTGCGGGTTCGGCTTGGTGTGGCGCTTGACGATGTTCACGTTGGCGACGACCACACGGTCGCCGTCGACGCGGACGACTTCGCCCTGCTTGCCCTTGTCCTTGCCAGCGTTGACGACAACCTGGTCGCCCTTCTTGATACGGTTAGCCATGATTATCTCCTGTCGCTCACAGCACTTCGGGAGCGAGCGAGACGATCTTCATGAACTTCTCCGAACGAAGTTCACGGGTCACCGGCCCGAAGATACGGGTACCGATCGGCTCCTGCTTGTTGTTCAGCAGGACGGCAGCGTTGCCGTCGAAGCGGATCAGCGAGCCGTCGGCGCGACGCACACCCTTGCGGGTACGCACCACGACGGCGTCATACACTTCACCCTTCTTGACCTTGCCGCGCGGAATCGCATCCTTCACGGTGACCTTGATGATGTCGCCGATGCCGGCGTAACGGCGCTTGGAACCACCCAGCACCTTGAAGCACATCACCTGCTTGGCACCCGAATTGTCCGCGACGTCAAGGTAGCTCTGCATCTGGATCATGATTCAGCTCCTTATTCAGCCGCGCGCGTGATGACTTCCACCACGCGCCAGTTCTTGGTCTTGGACATCGGAGCAATCTCGGTCACGCGGACGACATCGCCTTCCTTGCAGGCGTTGTCGGCATCGTGGGCGTGCAGCTTCGTCGAGCGCTTGATGTACTTGCCGTACAGCGCGTGCTTGACCTGACGCTCAACCAGGACGGTAACCGTCTTGTCCATCTTGTTGCTGACGACACGGCCTTCGACCGTGCGCAGCGTCTTCTTTTCAGTATTGTCGCTCATAGCGGCCATCCTTACTTCGTGCTGCCGAGCAGGGTCTTGACGCGAGCAATCTCGCGACGGACCCGGCGAATGTCGTGGGTCTTCGGCAGCTGGCCGGTGACCTGCTGCATACGGACAGAGAACTGTTCCTTACGCAGGTCGATCAGGTGGGCCTTGAGTTCGTCAGCCGACTTTTCACGGAGAGTTTTGATATCCATCAGCGCACCGTACGGGTCACGAAAGTGGTGGTGACCGAGAGCTTGGCGGCGGCCAGGCGGAACGCCTCGCGAGCCACTTCCTCGGAAACACCCTCGATTTCATAGATCATGCGGCCGGGCTGGATCTGGGCCACCCAGTATTCCACGTTGCCCTTACCAGAACCCATTCGGACTTCGATGGGCTTCTTGGTGATGGGCTTGTCGGGGAACACGCGGATCCACATCTTGCCGCCGCGCTTGACGTAGCGGCTGATCGAGCGGCGGGCCGCTTCGATCTGACGCGCGGTCAGCTGACCGTGTGCGGTTGCCTTCAGGCCGTATTCGCCGAAGCTGACAGCGTTGGCGCTCCAGCTCAGGCCATCGTTACGGCCCTTGTGTACCTTGCGGTACTTGGTTCGCTTGGGTTGCAACATTGTCGTTACCTCGCTTCACGGGCCGGGCGCTGACGGTCACCACGGTCGCCGCGATCGTGACGATCGTTGCGCGACGGGGTGTCGTCCTGCTTTTCCTGGCCAACCTGGGAGAAATCGAAGACCTCGCCCTTGTAGATCCAGACCTTGATGCCGATGATGCCGTAGGTCGTCTTGGCTTCAGCGAAGCCATAGTCGATGTCGGCACGCAGGGTGTGCAGCGGCACGCGGCCTTCGCGGTACCACTCCGAACGGGCGATTTCTGCACCGTTGAGGCGGCCACCGACGTTGACCTTGATGCCCAGGGCACCCAGACGCATCGCGTTGCCGACCGAGCGCTTCATTGCACGGCGGAACATGATGCGACGCTCCAGCTGCTGGGCGATCGACTCGGCAACGAGCTGCGCGTCCAGTTCCGGCTTGCGCACTTCGGTGACGTTGATGTGCGCCGGGACGCCCATCATCTCGCTCACTTCCTTGCGCAGCTTCTCGATGTCCTCACCGCGCTTGCCGATCACCACGCCCGGACGGGCGGTGTGGATCGTCACGCGAGCAGTCTTGGCCGGACGCTCGATCAGGATCTTGCTGATGCCGGCCTGAGCCAGCTTCTTGCGCAGCATTTCGCGCACTTTCAGGTCGGCTGCCAGGTAACCAGCGAACTCGGCCTTGTTGGCGTACCACTTGGAGTTCCAGTCCTTGGAAATGCCGAGGCGGATACCAATCGGATGAACTTTATGACCCATGGTCTTTTCCTTATCCGCTTACTTGGCGGCGCCCACAACCACAGTGATGTGGCTGGTGCGCTTGAGGATGCGGGTACCGCGGCCTTTCGCCCGCGCCATGAAACGCTTCAGGGTCGGACCTTCATCAACCATGATGGTCTGAACCTTCAGCTCGTCGACGTCGGCGCCCTGGTTGTTCTCGGCGTTGGCAATTGCCGACTCCACCACCTTCTTGATCAGGTGGGCAGCCTTCTTGTCCGAGAACTTCAGCAGGTTGACCGCACGCTCGGCCGGCAGACCGCGCACCTGGTCAGCGACCAGACGAGCCTTCTGCGGGGAGATGCGCGCAGTGCGCAGGATGGCTTTCGCTTCCATTGTCATCTCTCCTTACTTGCCCGACTTCTTGTCACCACCGTGACCCTTGAAGGTCCGGGTGATGGCAAATTCGCCGAGCTTGTGGCCGACCATGTTCTCGTTGACGAGAACCGGGATGTGGTTCTTGCCGTTATGCACGGCAATGGTGACGCCTACCATGTCAGGCAGGATCATCGAACGGCGCGACCAGGTCTTGATCGGCTTCTTGCTGCCCGCAGCGGCCTCCACCTTCTTGACGAGGTGGTGATCGACGAACGGGCCCTTCTTGAGTGAACGTGCCATGGTCGATTAGCCCCTACGATCGCGGACGATGAACTGCTGAGTGCGCTTGTTATGGCGCGTCTTGTAACCCTTGGTCGGGACACCCCACGGGGTGACCGGATGCGGATTACCCTGGCCGGCCTTCGCCTCACCACCACCGTGCGGGTGGTCAACCGGGTTCATGGCAGCACCACGAACGGTCGGGCGGACGCCGCGCCAACGCTTGGCACCGGCCTTGCCCAGCTTTTCCAGGCTGTGCTCGTCGTTGCCGACTTCGCCGATGGTGGCGCAGCACTCGACCGGAACCTTACGCATTTCACCCGAGCGCAGGCGCAGGGTGGCGTAGATGCCTTCGCGAGCCACCAGCTGCACGGCCGCACCAGCGGCGCGAGCGATCTGAGCGCCCTTGCCCGGCTTCAGTTCGATGCAGTGGATGGTGGTGCCGACCGGGATGTTGCGCAGCGGCAGGGTGTTGCCGGCCTTGATCGGGGCGTCCGAACCAGCGATCACCTGATCACCAGCCTTCAGGCCCTTCGGGGCGATGATGTAGCGACGCTCACCGTCGACGTAGCACAGCAGAGCGATGTGCGCGGTGCGGTTCGGATCGTATTCGATGCGTTCCACGCGCGCCGGGATGCCCAGCTTGTTGCGCTTGAAGTCGATGATGCGGTAGTGCTGCTTGGCACCACCACCGACGTGACGCACGGTGATGCGGCCATGGTGGTTACGACCACCCGAGCGGCTCTGCGACTCGACCAGCGCAGCGTGCGGAGCACCCTTGTGCAGGTCGGGAGTGACCACGCGCACGGCCGAACGGCGGCCGGGGGAAGTGGGCTTGAATTTCATCAATGGCATGGGATGTACCTCAGGCCTTGGCCGTTACATCGATCGACTGGCCATCGGCCAGGCGAACGTACGCCTTGCGCCAATCGCCGCGGCGGCCAGCACGGTTACGGAAGGACTTGTTCTTGCCCTTGACGTTGACCACGTTGACGGCTTCGACCTTGACGTCGAACAGCTGCTCAACCGCGGCCTTTACATCGGCCTTGGTGGCTTCGTTCGAAACTTCGAAGACATACTGGTTGGAGAGTTCCTGCAGGCGCGCGGTCTTTTCGGAGACACGCGGGGCACGCAGCACGCTGAAGATTTTTTCGTTGCTGTTCATGCCAGCCACTCCTCGACCTTCTTGACCGCGTCAGCGGTGATGACGACCGTGTCGGCACCCACCAGCGAGACCGGATCCAGACCCTGGACGTCACGCACCTGCACGTACGGCAGATTGCGGGCGGACAGGTACAGGTGCTCGGACGCTTCTTCGGTGACGATCAGCGGGCGCTTGCCCACTTCCAGGCCGGCCAGCTTGGCGATCAGACCCTTCGTGTTGGTCACTTCGACGTCGAAGGACTCCACGATGGTCAGACGGCCCTGACGGTTCAGCTCGGACAGGATCGCGCACATGGCGGCACGGTACTGCTTACGATTGACCTTCTGCTCGAAGCTGCGCGGCTTGGCCGCGAAGGTGACACCGCCGCCGACGAAGATCGGAGCCGTCAGTGCGCCATGACGCGCGCCGCCGCCCTTCTGCTTCTTCGACTTCTTGGTGGTACCAGCCACTTCGGAGCGAGTCTTCTGTGCCTTGGTGCCGGCGCGACCGGCGTTGCGGTAGGCAACGACGACCTGGTGGACCAGATCTTCGCTGAAATCGCGACCGAACACGGCGTCGGAGACCGAGACCTTGTTGTTGCTACCCGTGATAACGAGTTCCATCGTCATCTCTCCTTATGCCTTGCTCGCCGGACGGACGATCACGTCGCCACCCGCCGCGCCCGGAACGGCGCCGCGAACGGCGATCAGACCGCGCTCGACGTCGACCTTGACCACTTCCAGGTTCTGGGTGCTCTGCTGCACCGCGCCCATGTGGCCCGACATCTTCTTGCCCGGGAAAACGCGACCCGGGGTCTGGCGCTGACCCAGCGAACCCGGCGCGCGATGCGACAGCGAGTTACCGTGGGTTGCATCGCCCATACGGAAGTTGTGGCGCTTGATGGTGCCCTGGAAGCCCTTACCCTTGGTGACACCCTGGACGTCGACGATCTGGCCGACTTCGAAGATGTCCGCCTTGACTTCGCCGCCAACGGCGAAATCGCCGAGCTGCGCGTCTTCAACGCGGAATTCCCACAGGCCACGACCCGCTTCCACCTTCGCCTTGGCGAAGTGGCCGGCTTCCGGCTTGTTGACCAGGGCAGCGCGACGCGCGCCGACGGTCACCTGCACGGCGCTGTAGCCGTCGGTTTCGACGGTCTTGATCTGCGCGATGCGGTTCGGGGTTGCTTCGATCAGGGTCACCGGGATGGAGCGGCCATCTTCAGTGAACACGCGGCTCATGCCAGCCTTGCGGCCCACGAAGCCCAACGAATACTTCTTCGTCATGGTCGTAGTCCTCAGGTCAGCTTGATCTGAACGTCGACGCCGGCAGCCAGTTCGAGCTTCATCAGCGCGTCCACGGTCTTGTCATTCGGGTCAACGATATCGAGCACGCGCTTGTGCGTGCGGGTCTCGTACTGGTCACGCGCGTCCTTGTCGACGTGCGGGGAAACGAGAACGGTGTAACGCTCGATCTTGGTCGGCAGCGGGATCGGGCCACGCACTTGCGCGCCGGTCCGCTTTGCCGTTTCAACGATCTCGCTGGCCGAACGGTCGATCAGACGATGATCGAACGCTTTCAGCCGGATCCGGATCTTTTGGTCCGCCATGGCGGTAGGTTCCTTCGTTAAAAGAGCGACAGACAAAGCCTCTGGGTTGCTTTGTCCCATGAAATTCCTGAATACGGACGACCCACAGTCCTGCAGGCCGCCAAGGTCACTCCATAGACCTCAAAAACGTAGGCAGACCAGTTACCCGGCCTGCCCAGACGTAGAAGCATAATGGCACGCAAGGCAGCTGTCAACAGTCGCCTGTTGACGCCGCCTGAATGGCATTGACCCTTCCTGGTCCGGGGAACACAAGGCACATCCTGTGCCTGCTTTCCCATTTGATACGCCCCGATGCCCTACCCAGGCAACATCGGGGCGCAGATACTACCAGATTACTCGATGATCTTCGAGACCACGCCGGCGCCGACGGTACGACCGCCTTCGCGGATGGCGAAGCGCAGGCCTTCGTCCATTGCCACCGGGTTGATCAGGGTGACGACCATCTTGACGTTGTCACCCGGCATCACCATTTCGACGCCTTCCGGCAGAGCAGCTGCGCCGGTGATGTCGGTGGTGCGGAAGTAGAACTGCGGACGGTAGCCGTTGAAGAACGGGGTGTGACGGCCGCCCTCGTCCTTCGACAGAACGTAGACTTCGCCTTCGAACTTGGTGTGCGGCTTGATCGAACCCGGCTTAGCCAGAACCTGGCCACGCTCGACGTCGTCACGCTTGGTGCCGCGCAGCAGCAGGCCAGCGTTGTCGCCTGCCTGACCCTGGTCCAGCAGCTTGCGGAACATTTCAACGCCGGTCACGGTGGTCTTCT
>NZ_JCAFWP010000058.1:0-16094 GCF_059295135.1 Stenotrophomonas sp. INTA L402-1 | reverse complement strand
AGATGTGTATAAGAGACAGGGCCTGGAGTTCTCCACGGTCAGGCGCTGGGTGGCGACCTATCGGCTGCATGGTAGGCGGGGATTTCATCGCCAGGCCCGGTCCTATGACCTCCCGTTCAAACTGGCTGTCCTGGAGAAGATGAGCCAGGACGGCTTGTCCGGGCGGGAGGCCACCACCTACTTTCAAATTGGCGATGCCGGCGCGGTGGGGCGATGGCGGCGCCTGTATGCTCAAGGCGGTGCCCAAGCGTTGGCACCCCCTCCGCCGCCGCCCCGAAAGCCGATGAAAAAGACCCGTTCGTCCAAGCCACCTGAGGATATGAGCCGCGATGAGCTGCTCAAGGAAGTCGCCTATCTGCGTGCGGAGACCGACTACCTAAAAAAACTCGATGCCTTGATCCGGGAAGAGCAGGCGGCGCAGGACGCAAAGCGCAAGCCGTCCAAGGATTGAGGCAGGTTCATACGCTGTCGCTTCTGCTCGAAGCAGCTGAGCTGTCACGCAGTACGTTCTATTACCAGAACCATGTCCTGGCCCATCCGGATCAGGATGAGGCAGCCCTGTGCGAGCGCATCCGTGCAATCTACGATCAAAGCCAAGGGCGCTATGGCTATCGCACGGTGACGCTGGAATTAGCCAATCAGGGTCATCGGACCAATCACAAGCGGGTTCAGCGCCTGATGGGGGAGATGGGACTGAAATCGCGGGTGCGTGTGAAGCGCTACCAGGCCTTCAAGGGGGCGGCCAATGTTGTGGTTGGCAATGACCTCAATCGCCAGTTCCATGCCGAGCGGCCCAACCAGAAGTGGGTGACTGACGTGACCGAGTTCAAGGTGCAGGGCATGAAGCTGTACCTGTCGCCGATCATGGACCTCTACAACGGCGAAATCGTGGCTTATCAGATCAAGCGTCGGCCCGTATTTGATCTGGTGGGTCAAATGCTGGAGGAGGCCATCAAGAAGCTTTCCCCGGATGAGCGCCCCATGATCCACTCCGACCAGGGCTGGCAGTACCAGCATGAAAACTACCGGCACATGCTGGAAAAGCACTCGTTGAAGCAAAGCATGTCCCGGCGCGGCAACTGCCTGGACAATGCGGCGATGGAGAGCTTCTTTGGAACGCTGAAGTCGGAATTCTTCTACCTGAACAGCTTTGACAGCCTCGAGAGTCTGGAGGCTGGGCTGGTGGAATACATCCAGTACTACAACGAAGAACGCATCAAACTGAAACTGAAAGGTCTGAGCCCGGTAAAGTACCGGGAGCAGGCCCAATCGGCCGCCTGACCCCGTCCAAGTCTCGGGGGTCACTTCAGGACGGGTTCACGGCGTCCCCCGCGAACCCACCCCGCCCGGCCCAGCGCGGCTTTTGCTTCTGGCTTCAGCGATCAACCCACAGCCACGAGGGGCTGCGCCGTTGGCCGGAAACTCAGTACCGCTTGATCCCCGGCACCGTGCAGCCTTCCAGCTGCGCATGCGCCGACACCGCATTCTCCTTCTCGCCGCGCGCCAGACGCGACTGCTCGATCGTCGCCCAGTGCCGGCGGCACAGCGGCCCGGTCTTCGAGCCCAGATCCACCGCCTTGCGCGCGAACGTCTCAGCCTGTGCCCATTGGCCCTGCAACAGCGCCAGCTCGGCACGCTCCTGCAACACCGCCGGGTCACCGGCCACGATTTCCAGCGCGTGGTCCAGGCTGCTGGCGGCGCCGGCCAGGTCGTTGGCCTGACGCTGCGTCTGTGCAGTCACCCGCAGGTCTTCCACCTGCGAATCACGCAGAGGCTGCACCGACAGCTCCTTGTCGTCCGGACCTGCGGCCGCATCCACCGCAGCCAGGCGCTGTGCCGGCGTGGTGGTATCAACCGGCGGCTTGGCCACCGGCGGTGCGCTGCTGACGCAGGCGGCCAGGGCCAGGCTGAGGCCGGTCAGGGCCAGGGGCTGCAGCAGGGATCGCATGTTCATCGGCATCATCGGCTCGGAGGAGGAGTGGCGGCGGCGGGCGCCGCAGCAGGTTCAGCAGGCGGCTCAGGCTTGCGGTCCAGGCCGAACCAGCTACGCCAGCCACCGCCCTCGCCTTCGGCACCCTGCCCGTCCGGCGACACCGCCGGCGCACACGGTGCATAGGCCGGCGCGTAGCCCACCACGAACGGGAAACGACGCGCGCCCGGACAGCCTTCATCCGTGCTGTTGAGTCCGGTCGGCGCCACCGACTGCCAGTCCAGGCCCTTGTTGCTGACCCGCAGCGGCGCACTCGGCAGGCGCTGGAAGATGCCCGACCACACCCGCATCGCACCGGTGGCACCGTACAGGCCGGCCTGCTCGTTCTGGTCGTTGCCGATCCAGATCACCGCCAGATGATCGCCGGTGTAACCGGCGTACCAACTGTCACGGCCATCGTTGGTGGTACCGGTCTTGCCGGCCGGCTGCAGGCGGCCGAGGCCATCGGCGTTGAGCCGCTGCGCGGTGCCGCTGGCAACCACCTGCTGCAGGCCGACACTGATCAGGTTGGCGGCAATCGAGTCGCCTTCCTGGGCCGGTGCCGGGGTCTTGTCGTAACGCTTGAGCAGCTTGCCCTGCGGATCGAGCACGCCACGCACCGCATGCAGCGGCTGGATTTCGCCACCGGACGCGAGGAACTGGTACAGCTGGGCCATCGCGTACGGGCTCTGGTCGGTCGAACCGAGAATCACCGCCGGATTCGCCTCGGCCTTGATGCCGGCCAGCACGTGGATCAGCTGGGTCACGCGCTCGGGGCCGACCTGCATGCCCACGCGCACCGTGGCCTGGTTGTAGGAATGCGCCAGCGCGTCGATCAGGCGCACGGTGCCGTGGCTGCGGTTGTCCGCGTTGCCCGGGTTCCAGTTGCGGCCGCGGCCGAGCTGCACGGTCACCGGTGAATCGTCGACCCAGCTGGCCAGCGAGTAGCGGTCCGGCTGCGCCAACGCGAGCAGGTACACGAACGGCTTCAGCAACGAGCCGACCGGGCGCTGTGCTTCGATCGCACGGTTGAAGCCGACTTCGGACACTTCACGGCTGCCGATTACCGCCAGCACGTCACCGTTGTGCACGTCGGTCAGCACCATGCCGGCCTGCAGTTCGGGGCGACGCTTGCTCTCCAGCGACTTGATGGTGCGGGTCACCGCGCCTTCGGCATAGGCCTGCGCGGACGGCGACATACCGGTCATCACGCTCAGGCCGGCGCCCTGCAGGGCAGATTCCGGATAGTCGTGACCCAGTTGGCGGCGGACCAGATCGACATAGGCGGGGAAGCGGTTGGCGGCAACCAGGCCCGGCGTCTTGGGCACGCCCAGCGGGGCCTTCAACGCACGCTGGTACTCGGCGTCATCGATCAGCGTGGCTTCGTGCAGTTTGCCCAGCACGAAGTTGCGGCGATCCAGCGCGCGTTCCGGATTGCGCCGCGGGTCGTAGAAGGACGGGCCCTTGACCAGGCCGATCAGCAGCGCGATCTGCTCGGTCTCCAGCGACTGCAGGTCGCGACCGAACCAGAACTCGGCGCCAGAGGACATGCCATGGATGGCCTGGCTGCCACGCTGGCCCAGGTACACCTGGTTGAGGTAGGCCTCGAAGATGGTGCGCTTGTCGTAGCGCGCTTCCATGATCAGCGCGTAGAGCACTTCGTTGAATTTGCGGGTAACCGTCTGCTCCTTGCCGATGCCGAGCAGGCCGCTGCGGGCCAGCTGCTGGGTCAGCGTAGAGGCGCCCTGGCGGCTCTGGCCACCGGAGCGGATGGTCACCCACACCGCACGGGCGATGCCGGACAGGTCGATGCCGTGGTGGCGGTTGAAGTCCTTGTCCTCCACCGCCTGCAGGCCGGTCACCAGCAGGTCCGGCGCCTCGTCCATGCGGATCAGGCGGCGTTCTTCCTGCTTCTGGCCGTACAGGGTGGCGATGCGTGCCGGGTCCAACCGCGCGGCCTTCAAGGCCTTGCGGTTGTCGGCGTCGCGCAGCGAGGCGACCGCACCATCGGCCAGTGACAACTCGAGCCGGCGCGGGGCAACCCGGCCATCGACGTCGTTGTAGCCGCGGCTGGAGATGACGAAGCGCCCGCCGTTCACCGCATAGGTGGCCGGCTCCTTGCCCTGGCCGTCATCGCGGTAGGCGGAGGCGGCCAGCTCGGTCTTGAGCGTGGACGCATCCATCGCCTTGCCGGGGGTGAGCACCAGCGGGCGCGCGTAGACGCGCGTCGGGATCTGCCAGCGCAGCTCGCCGAAACGCTGGGTCACCTGCTGGTTCAGGTACAGCGTATAGGGAATGAGGAAACCCAATCCCAACGCGACCGCAGCCATGCTCCAGGTGATCAGCCGGCGCCGCCACAGCGGGCCGTTGTCCTGCTGTTCGTCGTCGTCGAAATCGTCGATGTCGTCGGAATCGTAGCGTCGGGGCACGGGAATGCGAGAATGTAGGGTCTGGCGAGTCTACCCCAGCCGCTGCGGCTGGCGAATTCTCCCGGGTTCCCCTGCTTAAGCTGGAGTTGCAACCGGATGGCGATGTCCCTGGCCGAGATCCGATACCTGATCAACCGCCTCACGGGCCTGGCCCGCCGGAGCCTGGCCAGCCTGCGTACCCGTGGGTGGCGGGCGACCTGGCAGCGCATCCGCGTGCATACCCAGCGCGCCGTTCCCGCGCCGCGAACGCCGCTGTTCCTGCCGCCGGCACAGGATTTCGCCCCCTTCACGGTGCCGTTCAGCGAAACGCCGCAAGTGAGTATCGTCATCCCGGTCTACAACCACGTCGGCCATACCCTGGCCTGCCTGCGCGCCCTGGCGGCACATCCGCCGCTGGCGGCGTGCGAGATCCTGGTCGTGGATGACGGCAGCAGCGACGCCACCGTGCAGTGGATGCCGCAGGTCGCCGGACTGCGCTATGAGGTGCGCGAGCACAACGGCGGCTTCATCGAGGCCTGCAACGATGGCGTGTCGCGCGCACGCGGCCGCTATGTGGTGCTGCTCAACAACGATACGGTGCCACAGCCGGGCTGGCTGGATGCCCTGCTGGACACGTTCGCCAGCACACCCGACGCCGGCCTGGTCGGCAGCCAGCTGCTGTACCCGGATGGCCGCCTGCAGGAATCAGGGGGTGTGATCTTCGCCAACGGCAGCGGCTGGAGCTACGGCCGTTTCGAGGCGGCGGACGACCCACGCTTTGCCAGCCTGCGCGACGTCGACTACTGCTCCGGCGCGGCGCTGATGCTGCCGCGCGCCCTCTGGCAGCAGCTGGGCGGCTTCGATACCCGTTACAAGCCGGCGTACTACGAGGACACCGACCTGGCCTTCCGCGTTCGCGCCCAGGGCCTGCGTGTGCTGGTGCAACCAGCCAGCCGGGTGATCCACGATGAAGGCACCAGCAACGGCACCGATACCGGCAGCGGTGTGAAGGCCTACCAGGTGCGCAACCAGGCCATCTTCGCCGCCCGCTGGGCCACCGAGCTGGCCCGCCATCCGGCGGTGGGCGAAGTGCCGTCACCCGCGCTGCTGCTGCGTGGCCGACGCCAGGTGTTGATCCTGGACGAGGAAGTACCCCAACCGGATCGCGATTCGGCGTCACTGCGCCAGGTGAACCTGATCCGCCTGCTGCTGCAGGGCGGCGCTCATGTGGTGTTTGTTCCCACCCGCCGCGAACATGGCGGTGCCGCCACCGAAGCACTGCAGCGGATGGGCGTGGAAGTCTGGTATGCGCCGTTCCTCGATGGCGTCGCCAGCTGGCTGCGAACGCACGGTGCGCGTTTCCACGTGGCGCTGCTGGTCCGCCACCATGTCGCCCACGAGTGCCTGCCGCTGCTGAAGCGCTATGCGCCGCAGGCCCGCACCGTGTTCGACACCGTGGACCTGCACTACCTGCGCGAACGTCGTGGTGCCGAAGTCGCCGGTGATGCCGGGTTGCTGCGCGCCGCCGAGCGCACCCGCGCCAGCGAGCTGGCGGTGATGGAGCAGTGCGACGTCACCGTGCTGGTCAGTGCCGCCGAGCGCGAGCAGCTGCAGGCCGACGCCCCTTCCGTGCAGGTGGAGCTGATCTCCAACCTGCACGACGTCGCCGGCGCGGGCAAGTCGTTCGAACAGCGCCATGATCTGGTGTTTGTCGGCGGCTTCCGTCATCCGCCGAACCTGGATGCCATGGAGTGGTTCATCGGCGAAGTCTTTGCCGGCATCCGCGCCCGCCTGCCCGAGGTACGCCTGCACTGCATCGGTGCCGCCACACCGGAATCGCTGCTGGCATTGGCCGCACGCCAGCCCGGCGTGCAGATGCACGGTTTCGTCGAGGACATCACGCCCTACATGGACGGCGCACGCATTTCCATCGCGCCGCTGCGTTTCGGCGCCGGCGTGAAGGGCAAGATCAACCTGAGCATGGCCCATGGCCAGCCGGTGGTAGGCACCACCTGCGCTGTAGAAGGAATGCACCTGCACCCGGGCCAGGACGTGCTGGTGGCCGATGATGCGGCGGGCTTCGCCGATGCGGTGGTCCGCCTGTACCAGGATCCGCAGCTGTGGCAGCAGTTGTCCGACGCCGGCCTGGCCAACATCGCAGAGCACTTCTCCCTCGACGCTGCCCGCGCGACCGTGCAGCGGGTGTTCTTCACCTAATCAGGGCGACCGCCGGCGCGGCGCAGGCGGTCTTCGAACGCCGGCAGCTCGGCCAGGTCCGGTTGCAGCAGCCGGGCCTGTTCCGCGGCGTGTGCGGCAAACGCCAGGTCTCCAGTGCCGAGCCGTTCGCTGCCGATCGCCAGCCAGCGCTGGGCCAGGCGCAGGCGTGCTGAGGGAAGCCCGGCCGCGGTCGGCGACAGGGTCTGCCACGCCTGCAGGCAGGCACCGGCCGCCTGCACGCGATTCTGCCGCAGGTTGTCGTCGAAGCAGCGGCGACTGGCGGGCAGCAGCCGCGCTGCGGCAGCCTTCACCCGTGCATCGCGTGGCGCCAGTGACTGCGCTTCGCGCAACGCGTCGAACGCACTGTGGCCGGGGGGGCTGATCCATTGCCCGGCACGTTCGGCGCGCTCGATCCTGCGCAGGTGGTCGCGCAGTTGGCGCTCGCGCTGCGTGTTGCTGACCGCCGGCTGCTGCAGCGCCTTCTGCGCCTGTTGGGCGCGCTGCAGGCGTTGCGCGAGCTGCTGTTGCGCGGCCGGCGAAGCACCCAGTTCCGCTGCCAGCGCGGCATCGGCCTGCGCCGCTTCGAACTGGAAATCGTCGGCCTGCTGCTGGCTGCGTGCCAGCGCCGCCTGCAAGGTCTGTTCGCGGCCGCGCTGGGCACTGGAATCATCAACCGCCACTGCCAGCACGGCGAGAAATCCCTTCGCTGCCGATTCCAGCTGCCGACGCTGCAAGGCGCGCTGGGCCTGGCGCAGGCGCTGGTCGACGGCCTGTGCCAATGCTTCCTGGCTGGCGGGCAGATCGGCGTGGCCGGCATCGAACTGGCGCGCACGCTGCAGTATCGCGGCTGCCTCGGCCAGCTCGCCGCGCCCGGCCAGGATGCGGGCCTGCTGCAGCAGATCGCTCAGTGCGTCCTCGCGACCTTCCAGCGCCGGCAGATTGTCCGGCTGCAGTACCAGGATGCGCTGGAACAGGGGCAGCGCGCTGCTGTCACCGTCGTCCAGCCGGCCCGCTGCAAAGGCGTTGCGCGCCTGCGCCAGCAGTGCACCGATGCCGGCGCCTGCGCTGCGCCGGGCCTGCAGCTGGCGTGCTACGGCGTCCGCATCGCCCTGCGGCACCTGCAGTTCCCGGGCCAGTGCCAGCGCCTGCGCGCTGCCTTCGAGGTCGTTGGCCTGCAGTTTTTCGCTGGCCTGCTGCAGGGCCGCGGCGCCGGTACGGGCCAGTCCCTCACGGGCCTGCGGACGATCACCATCCAGCGCCAGCACGGCCTGGTAGCGCTCACGCGCACCACTGCCATCGGCGGCACTCAGCCGCCCGGCCGCCAGTGCGCGATCGCCTTCGGCCAGCAACTGTTCGATCTGAGGCTCATCCCAGAACCAGTCGGCCAGCGGCTTGCGCAGCAGCACCAGCAGCACGAACACCGCCAGCGCCGCGATCAGCGCCCAGCGCCACACCCGGCGCGCGTGACGTGCCTGCAGCCACCACCAACGGCCTTCGCGGCGGACGCGGTCCAGCGCAGGATGTTCAGCGCCATGCGGGCGATGCGGAGGCTCGCGTTCCATGCGTGCAGGGTAGCCGGGGCAGCGTGAAGCTCAGCCGAGGCGACGCGCCTCGCTCACGCCGGGCAGCGCATCCAGCTTGCCCAGCAGGGTCGACAGCTGGCCGTAGTCGCTCACCTTCAGGCGCAGGCGCAGGTGGGCACGGCCACTGTTGCGCACGTTGTCACTGTGGATGTCGAGCACGTAGGCGTCTTCCTGGGCGATCAGGTTGGTGATGTCCTTCAGCAGCCAGCGGCGGTCGACTGCAGTGACCACCACGTCCACTTCGTAGCCGCCACCGGCCTGGCCCCACTCCACCGGCAGGATGCGCTGCGGGCTGGTGGCTGCCAGCCGGGCCAGCGCGGCACAGTCTGCACGATGCACGGTGACACCCCGGCTACGGGTCAGGTAGCCGACGATCGGTTCACCGGCCACTGGCTGGCAGCAACGCGCCAGCTGCACCAGCAGGTTGCCCACGCCCTGCACGGTGAACTTGGACTTGCCCAGGTTCTCGCGGCGCGCGGTCGGCCGCGGCAGGGCTGGCGCGGGCGTCGGCTGGCTCGCTGCACGTTCGGCTTCCAGCAGGGTACGACTGACCTGGTTCGGGCCGGTGTCACCCAGCGCCACCTGGATGTAGAGGTCGTCAACGCTGTCGGCATGGAACTTCTTCGCCGCCACCGCCAGATCAGAATGCTGCAGGCCCAGACGCTTCAGCTCGCGCTCGAGCAGTTCGCGCCCGGCCTGCACGTTGCGCGCGCGGTCCAGCTTGTGGAACCAGCTGCGCACCTTTTCGCGCGAGCGGTTGCTGGCCAGGAAGCCGTTGGCCGGCATCAGCCAGTCGCGGCGCGGATCGGCCTCCTTGCCGGTCAGGATCTCGACGCGGTCGCCGCTGCGCAGGCGGTAGGTCAGCGGCACGATACGGCCATTGACCTTCGCACCACGGCAGCGGTGGCCCACCATCGTGTGCACCTGGTAGGCGAAATCGAGCGGCGTGGCGCCCTGCGGCAGGTCCAGCACCTCGTCCTTCGGGCTCAGTGCATAGACCCGGTCCTCGGTCAGCTCGGCATCGAGCGCCCCGGCCAGTTCATTGCCCTGCCCATCCTGCGCCTGCTCCAGCAGCTGGCGCATCCAGGTGATCTTGCGGTCGAAGGACTTCTCCGCGCCCTTGCCGCCTTCCTTGTACTTCCAGTGCGCGGCCACGCCCAGCTCGGCCTGCGAATGCATCTCGTGGGTACGGATCTGCACTTCGATGGTGCGCCCTTCCGGGCCGACCACGGCGGTATGCAGCGAGCGATAGTCGTTGGCCTTGGGCCGGGCGATGTAGTCGTCGAACTCGCTGGGCACCGGCGCCCACAGCGCATGCACCACGCCCAGCGCGGCGTAGCAGGCGGCGACATCGTCGACCATGACGCGCACCGCACGGATGTCGTACAGCTGGTCGAACGCCAGTCGCTTCTTCTGCATCTTCCGCCAGATGCTGTAGATGTGCTTCGGGCGGCCACTGACCTCAGCCTTGATGCCCTGCGCGACCAGTTCGCGCGACAGCACCTTCTTGACGTTCTCGACGTAACGCTCGCGGGCGATGCGGGTTTCGTCCACCTCCCGCGCAATGCGCCGGTAGGTCTCCGGTTCCAGGTGGCGGAACGCCAGGTCCTCCAGCTCCCACTTCAGCTGCCAGATGCCCAGACGGTTGGCCAACGGCGCATGGATGTCGCGGGTCAGCTGCGCCAGCGCGCGGCGTTGCTCGTCGTCCAGCTTGTCGGCCGCGCGCATGCGCGCCAGCTGCCGCGCCAGCAGGATGGGCACCACGCGCAGGTCACGGATGATCGCCAGCAGCAGGCGGCGCAGGCCCTCGCTGTTGCGCCCGGCCTCACGGCCGGCATGCAGTGCCCAGACCGGGTCGGCCGCATCCTGGCCATCCAGCAGGCCGATCACTGCGGCCTTATGGTTGCCCAGCGGCAGTTGCTCCAGGCTGGCGCGCAGGCCGGGCAGATCGAACAGCAGGGCCGCGACCACCGCGCCTTCGTCGGCCGAGAGCATCGCCAGTGCGTCGAGGGTGTCGCCCAGCACCGACCAGCTGGCGCGCATCTGATGGTCGCAGTCCGGCGCTTCCCAGTGCCCGCGCAGGGCCTGGCGCAGCGGAGCAGGCAGCACGGCTGCCGAGGGGCGGTTCAACAAGGCATCCAGGCCGGGGACGGAAGCGCGGTTCACAGCATCGAGCAGGCAAGACAGAGGCCCCTACACTAGCGCCGGCGCCGTTCAGGGACAATCACCGCGGCCACCATCACCCGGCATGAAGACATGCCGCTACACTCGCGGGCAAACCCAGGAGAGTCCCGACATGTCCTCGATCGTTCCGCGTTTCCGCCTACGGCTGCTGGCCTGTGCCGCACTGTTGCTGTCCCTGTCGGCGCCTGCGCTGGCCCAGCGCGTGGTGGAGGGTGACCTGCAGCAGCAGATGTCACCGGCCGAGTTCAAGGCGGCCGGCCTGGACAAGCTCAACGCGCAGGAACTGGCCACGCTGAACCGCTGGCTGCAGGGCAAGGTCGAAGCGGCCACCACCCAGGCGGTTGCGGCCGTACGGGAAACGGCGCGCGAGGAAGGCCGTCAGGAAGTGATCGTGAAGAACCGCGGCTTCTTCGATTTCGGCAGCAGCGAGCCGATCACCGGCGTGCTGCAGGGCGAGTTCCGCGGCTTCGGCAAAGGCCGCATCTACGTGCTGGACAACGGCCAGGAATGGGAGCAGACCGACACGTCCACGACCCCTGGGGTGCGCAAGCAGTCGCCAAACGTCAGTATCAAGCCCGGAATGCTCGGTGTCTGGTACATGAAGATCGAAGGCGTGAACGTACAACCGAAGGTACGCCGTACCAAGTAACGGCTTGCCTGTCCTGTGGAGCTTGGCGGATGCTCGGCTGCTTTCCGATGGACCGCGATCGTCCATCGCCAGCAGTCGAGCATCGGCTCGGCGCTACAGGACAGGATTCACGCCTGGCGCAATGCGGTCACCCGCTGCGCCAGCTTCTTCGCCGAGATGCCGGTGCGTGCACCCAGCTCCTGCGCGAACAGCGATACCCGCAGCTCTTCCAGGTCCCAGCGCAGGGCCTGCCACTGCGGGCGCTCGCGCAGTCCCTGCTGCTCCCCCGCTTCCAGCGCTTCCAGGAAGGGATGCAGTTCCAGCATGCGTGCCTGGTCACGTGGCGGATCACGCTTGGCGCGCTCGGTGCGCAGGATCATCGCCTTCAGATAGCGCGGGTACTGTGCCAGCGCGTCAGCCGGCGTATCGCGCAGGAAGCCGGGATGGATCAGGCCGACCAGCTGCGCTTCCATGTCGTCCAGATTGCCGCGCGCCCAGCCCATCAACGGTGCTTCCAGCATCGGCTTCAGTTCCGCCACCAGGGCCAGGATGGTCTCGGCCAGTTTCAGCCGCGACATGGCCTCGCCGAACAACGCCTTGGCCGCATGCTCACGTCGCTGTTCGAAGGCCGCCGCATCGCGGATGTCTTCCAGCCCCTCGGCCAGCACCGCGTTCATCGCCGCATCGACCAGGTCACCACGCAGGCGCTCCTGCGACTCGATCGCCGCATACAACAGGCCGGTCTTGGCACCGACCGGAAGCTGCTTGCGTGCCTGCTTCACCTTCTCGGCCAGGGCAATCTCCAGCAGACGGCGCACGCCCAGCGGATGGGCCTCCAGCGCCTGCTGGCGATCGGCGAAGATGCGCAGCGCCACGCTGTCGCCCTCATCCAGCAGCGCCGGATAAGCCGGCACGCCCGCTTCACCGGGTACCTGCAGCGGAATCGGCGTGGCCGGGAACGTGCGCAGGCCATCGGCGGCCATCTCGCGCCCAGCGCGTGCAGCGAAGGCATCGCCGGCACGACCACCGAATTTCGCGCGCAGCGTGTCCAGATCGCGCGAGGTCGCCAGCACCTTGCCCTGCTCGTCGCGCAGCCGCAGGTTCATGTGCAGGTGCGGTTCGATCGAACCAGGCTCGAAATCGAGCGCGGTCACCGTTGCGCCGGTCGCACGTGACAGGAAGCGCGCCAGTTCGCCGGTGATGGCATCGGCGCTGGGCTGCGGGAACGCCTCGTAGAACGCGCGACCGAAGTCCGGTGCCGGCACGTAGTTGCGGCGCATCGCCTTGGGCAGGCTGCGGATCAGTGCCGAGGCCTTGTCGGCGACGAAACCCGGCGCCAGCCAGCCCAGTTGCACCGGGTCCAGTGCGTTGAGCAGGTGCAGCGGTACGTCCAGGGTCACGCCATCGTCGTCGGCACCCGGTTCGAAGCGGTAATGCAGCGGCAGGCGCGCCTGGCCCAGCGGCAGGTACTTCGGATAGCGCTCCTGTTCGCTACCCTCACCCGGCAACAGATCGACCAGCGACCAGTGCAGGGTCTTGCGCTGTTCCGGTGCCAGCCCCTTCCACCAGGTATCCAGCCCCGCGGCCGAATGGATCTGCGGTGGCACCCTGTCCAGGTACCAGCGCGCCTGCCAGTCCTCGTCGGCGACGATGCCGGCGCGGCGCAGCTTGGCTTCTTCTTCGCGGGCGATCTCCAGCACTTTCTGGTTGTCCGCCACGAAGCTGGCGCGGGTGTTGATCTCGCCGGTCACCAGTGCCTGGCGCACGAAGATGTCGTGCGCTTCGCCCGGCGCGATGCGACCGTAGTGCACCGGCTTCTTCGGCGCCAGCACCAGGCCGAACAGGCTGATCTGCTCGGAGGCCAGCACTTGGCCCTGCGCGCGCGACCAGTGCGGGTCGAAGTGCTTGCGCAGCAGCAGGTGCGGCAGCTCGGCGATGACCCAGTCAGGCTCGATCGCGGCCAGCGTCATGCCCCACACCTTCTGCGTATCCAGCAGGTTGGCCACCAGCAGCCACGGCGGCGGCCGCTTGGACAGCGCCGAGCCCGGGAACGGCAGGAAGCGGCGCTGGCGCGGCGCCTGGAAGTCACCCTTCTCGGTGCGGTGGCCGATCTGCGTCGGCAGGCCCGCCACCAGCGCCCGATGCAGTGTCTGGTACGCAGCGGCACGCACGCGTTCGCTGAAACCGCCGCCAACCGGTGCCTGTCCCTTCTGCGCACGCACGGGCACTGGCGCCGGGGCCGCCTCGGCCTTGCCTTCGCGGGCCAGGCGCGCGGCACGGTGCAGCTGTCCACGGGTGGCCTTCACTGCAGCGGCGTCATCGCGCGCCGGAGCCGGTGCACTGCTGCCGGCCAGCAGCGGTGCCATCGAGGCCTCGTTGGCCTCTTCCTTCCAGCCCAGTTCCTCGCACAGCAGGCGCAGTTGGCGATGCAGCTCGCGCCACTCGCGCATGCGCAGGAAGCCAAGGAAGTGGCGGCCGCACCAGTCACGCAGCTTGGACTGGGTCAGGTCTTCATGAGCCTGCCGATAGGTATCCCACAGGCGTAGCACACCAACGAATTCGGACCGCCCGTCGGCGAACTGCGCATGCGCGCTGTCGGCTGCACCGCGGGCTTCCGGCGGGCGTTCGCGCGGGTCCTGGATGCCTAGGAACGAGGCGATCACCAGCATCGGCCGCAGGCAGCCGGCAGCCTGCGCGGCCACCAGCATGCGCGCCAGCTTCACGTCCACCGGCAGGCGTGCCATCTGCCTGCCGATGGTGGTCATGCGCCGCTCGGCGTCGATCGCGCCCAGTTCGGTCAGCTGCTGCCAGCCATCGGCCACCGCACGCTCGTCCGGCGCTTCCAGGAACGGGAACTCTTCGATGCGGCCCAGGCCCAGCTGCAGCATGCGCAGGATCACCCCGGCCAGGCTGGAGCGGCGGATTTCCGGATCGGTGAACTCGGGCCGCGCCTGGAAATCGGCCTCGGCATACAGGCGGTAGCAGATGCCCTCGGCGATACGGCCGCAGCGGCCCTTGCGCTGGTTGGCGCTGGCCTGCGAGATCGGCTCGATGTGCAGGCGGTCGAGCTTGTTGCGCGGGCTGTAGCGCTTGACGCGGGCAAAGCCCGGATCGACCACGTAGCGGATGCGCGGCACCGTCAGCGAGGTTTCCGCCACGTTGGTGGCCAGCACGATGCGCCGGTTCGGTCCGGGGTTGAACACCCGGTCCTGGTCCTGGTTGGACAGGCGCGCGTACAGCGGCAGCACCTCGGTATTGCGGTACTTGCGGCGCTCCAGCGACTGGTGTGCATCGCGGATCTCGCGCTCACCCGGCAGGAAGATCAGCACGTCGCCGCGCGCATCCAGGCGGGTGATCTCGTCGATGGCCGACACGATGGCGTCGTTGACGGTGCGCTCGCCCTGGTCTTCGCCCTCGCCTTCCAGCGCGCGATAGCGCACTTCCACCGGGTAGGTGCGGCCTTCAACGCTGATCACCGGCGCATTGTCGAAATGCTGGGCGAAGCGTTCGGTGTCGATGGTGGCCGAAGTGACGATCAGCTTCAGGTCCGGGCGCTTGCGCAGCAGCTGCTTCAGGTAGCCCAGCAGGAAGTCGATGTTGAGGCTGCGTTCGTGCGCCTCGTCGACGATGATCGTGTCGTAGTTCGACAACCAGCGGTCACTGGCAATTTCCGCCAGCAGGATGCCGTCGGTCATGAACTTGATGCGGGTGTCTTCGCCGACCTTGTCGTTGAAGCGCACCTGGTAACCGACCAGCTGGCCCAGTTCGCTCTGCAGTTCCTGCGCCACGCGGCTGGCCACCGCACGTGCGGCAATCCGTCGCGGCTGGGTGCAGCCGATCATGCCGGCCTGGCCACGGCCTGCGGCCAGGCACAGTTTCGGCAGCTGGGTGGTCTTGCCCGAGCCGGTTTCACCAGCGATCACCACGACCTGGTGGTCGCGGATCAGCCCGATGATGGCGTCGGCTTCACGCGCAATCGGCAGCTGCGGGTCCAGAGTAATGGACGGCTGCTGCTGCGCCCGTGTCATCCGGCGCTGCACCGACGCCTGCAAGGCCTGCTCGAAAGTGGCGGCCAGTGCCGCATCCTGTGGCTTGGCCTGGCAACGCGAGAGCATCCCCAGCAAACGGCCCCGGTCGCGGCTCATGGCGCCGTCGATGGCGGCGCGCTGCTGGCGCAGGCGGGGCGATGGATTTTTATCGATAGAGTTCATCAATCGGTTCGTTCAAAACTTTGAAAGCGACCAGTCATCACGACCGGTTTATTGTGAAGGCCAACGATTCCACAAGGAGGAACCCCATGGCGAAGACCAAGAGCACGACCAAGGCCAAGACCGGCAAGCAGAAGCTTGCAGCGGCGGCACCGTCGGCGCCGAACATCGATATCGGGATCACCCAGGGCGACCGCAAGAAGATCGCCGACGGTCTGTCGCGCTTCCAGGCCGATGCGTTCACGCTCTACCTGAAGACGCACAACTTCCACTGGAACGTGACCGGGTCGATGTTCAACTCGCTGCACACCATGTTCGAGACGCAGTACACCGAGCAGTGGGCGGCACTGGACGACGTGGCCGAGCGCATCCGCGCGCTGGGCTTCAATGCCCCGGGCTCCTACCGGGAATTCGCTGCGCTGACCTCGATCGCCGAGGAACCGGGCCTGACCGACAGTGCGGACTGGCGTGAAATGGTACGCCAGTTGGTGGTCGCCAACGAAGCGGTCTGCCGTACGGCACGTGAAGTGCTGGACGTGGCGGCCAAGGGTGACGACGCCCCGACCGAGGATCTGATGACCCAGCGCCTGCAGACCCACGAGAAGTACGCCTGGATGCTGCGCTCGCTGCTGCAGTAAGGGTTGGGGGTGTTCGGCAGGGCTTGCAGCCCTGCACCTGCCGAGGCAACGTCAAGTTCAACGTCAACATCAAAAGCGGGTTTCCTGAGGGTTGGCGGGGTGGGTCCGGTTGAGGGGGACGCCGTAAACCCATCCATGAAGTGACCCCCGGGAGTTGGACACCAGATCCAACCCCGAGGGATACATGAACAAATACGACGCGCGTTTCAAACTGCAGGTCGCCAAAGAGGCCTGCAAGACCTCCACATCGGTCAAAGCC
>NZ_JCAFWP010000057.1:0-16575 GCF_059295135.1 Stenotrophomonas sp. INTA L402-1 | reverse complement strand
CCCCCCCCCCCCCCCCCCCCCCCCCCCCCCCCCTGTCCACCCCCACCCCGCCAACCCAGACCCTCTCTGGTCGCGTGGGCTCGGATATGTGTATCCGAGACAGATCCAGAGCATAGCCGAGTTCGCGAGGTTGCCGGCCAGCGGCCGGCACTACCCCCAGGCAACCGTCAGTAGAGCCAGGCCATGCCTGGCTGCAGGCTTGCGAGGCTGCCCGCCAGCGGCCGGCACTACCCCCAGGCAACCGTCAGTAGAGCCAGGCCATGCCTGGCTGCAGGTTCGCGAGGTTGCCGGCCAGCGGCCGGCACTACCCCCCAGGCAACCGGCAGTAGAGCCAGGCCATGCCTGGCTGCAGGCTTGCGAGGCTGCCGGCCAGCGGCCGGCACTACCCCCAGGCAACCGTCAGTAGAGCCAGGCCATGCCTGGCTGCAGGTTCGCGAGGCTGCCGGCCAGCGGCCGGCAGTACCGCATTCAGAACGCCCCCAGCCAGACCGGCGGGGGGCGCAGGGCATCAGTCGACGCTGATCCCGGCCAGGCGCTGCAGCGCCTCGGCGTACTTGGCGCGGGTGCGCTCGATGATCTCGGCCGGGATGGTCGGGCCCGGGGCGGTCTTGCCCCAGTCCAGCGTCTCCAGGTAATCGCGCACGAACTGCTTGTCGTAGCTCGGCGGGCTGGTGCCCACTTCGTACTCGTCGGCCGGCCAGTAACGCGAGGAATCCGGCGTCAGCATCTCGTCCATGATGTACAGGCGACCATCGGCGTCGGTACCGAACTCGAACTTGGTATCGGCCAGGATGATGCCGCGCTCGCGGGCGTACTCGGCGGCGAACTTGTAGATGCGCAGGGTGGCATCGCGCACGCGCTCGGCCATCTCGGCACCGACCTGCTTCACCATCGCATCGAAATCGATGTTCTCGTCATGGTCGCCCACGGCGGCCTTGGTCGAGGGGGTGAAGATCGGCTCGGGCAGCTGCTCGGCCTGGCGCAGGCCGTCGGGCAGGTCGATGCCGCTGACCTTGCCGGTGCGCTGGTAGTCCTTCCAGCCGCTGCCGATCAGGTAGCCGCGGGCGATCGCTTCCACCGGCACCGGCTTCAGCTTGCGGGTGACCACCGCGCGCTTGGCGTACAGGGCCGGGTCCACGCCTTCGGGCAGCACGCTGGCCACGTCGATGCCGGTCAGGTGGTTGGGCATCAGGTGCGCGGTCTTGGCGAACCAGAAGTTGGAGACCTGGCAGAGCATCTCGCCCTTGCCCGGGATCGGATCGGGCAGGACCACGTCGAACGCCGACAGGCGATCGGTGGCCACCATCAGCAGGTAGTCGCCCGGCGGGGTCCCTGCTGGCAGCCGCTCGCGCGGGATATCGAACACATCACGCACCTTGCCGCGATGGCGCAAGGGCAGGCCGGGGAGATCGGATTGCAACAGCGTGGTTGGCACGGGCACTCCTGGGGCGTTGTCGATACGGCTGCCCAGCGGACCCGGCGGGCCCGCTGACCAGCGGGCGGCCTAGTGTAAAGCCGTCCGGGCCCGCTGTGACGTAAAATGAGCGTCCATTTCGTCGGCCGACCCCGGAGCGCCATGCGCTGGTACGGAAAACTGCTCGGATTCATCGCCGGCGCCCTGCTGTTCCGGCCCAATCCGCTGTTCGGCGCGGTGGTCGGCCTGTTGATCGGCCATGCCTTCGATTCGGACTGGTTCCGCCTGAACAAGGAGAACCCGTACCGGGAGCTGGGGCTGACCTCCGAGGCCACCGATGCCGAGGTCGAGCGCGCCTACCGCAAGCTGATTTCCCAGTACCACCCCGACAAGCTCGGCGGCGCGGCCCCCGAGCTGCAGCAGCAGGCCGAGCAGAAGTCGCGGCGGATCAACGCCGCCTACGACCGCATCAAGACCCTGCGCAAGCGCTGACCCTCTTTCCTACCGTTGCAAGGCCCGGCCATGTCCAACTGCCTCATCGCCCCCTCCATCCTGTCCGCCAACTTCGCCCGCCTCGGCGAGGAAGTCGACAACGTCCTCGCCGCCGGCGCGGACTGGGTCCACTTCGACGTGATGGACAACCACTACGTGCCGAACCTGACCATCGGCCCGATGGTCTGCCAGGCGCTGCGCAAGCACGGCGTCACCGCGCCGATCGACGTGCACCTGATGGTCGAGCCGGTGGACCGCATCATCCCGGACTTCGCCGAAGCCGGTGCCACCTACATCAGCTTCCACCCGGAAGCGAGCCGCCACGTGCACCGCACCATCCAGCTGATCCGCTCGCTGGGCTGCAAGCCGGGCATCGTGCTCAATCCGGCCACCCCGGTGGACATCCTCGACTGGGTACTGGACGACCTGGATCTGGTGCTGCTGATGTCGGTCAACCCGGGCTTTGGCGGCCAGGCCTTCATTCCCTCGGCGCTGGACAAGCTGCGCGTGGTGCGCAAGATGATCGATGCCAGCGGCAAGGACATCCGCCTGGAGATCGACGGCGGCGTGAAGGCCGACAACATCGGCGAGATCGCCGCTGCCGGTGCCGACACCTTCGTTGCCGGTTCGGCCATCTTCAACGCCAAGACCAGTTACCAGGACGTGATCGCGCAGATGCGCGCGAATGTCGCTGCGGCACGCTGACAAAAAAGGGACGGAGGGGATTAAGCTCGCCTGATTCCCTCAGTCTCCCTTTTTCCGCCCATGGCTCTGTTGAACATCCGTCCGGCCACTGTGGCCGATGCCGGCCTGATCCTGCATTTCATCCGCGAACTGGCCATCTACGAGAAGGCCGAGCATTCGGTGCAGACCGATGAGATCGGCATCGCCGAGAGCTTGTTCGGTGCCGATGCCACGGCGCGCGCGCTGATCTGCGAAGCCGACGGCGAGCCCATTGGTTACGCCGTGTATTTCTACAACTACTCCACCTGGTTGGGCCGCAAGGGCATCTACCTGGAAGACCTGTATGTCAGCCAGGAAAAGCGCGGCGCCGGTGCCGGCAAGGCGCTGCTGAAGTACATCGCACGCCAGGCCGTGGCCGAAGGTTGCGGTCGTTTCGAATGGTCGGTGCTGGACTGGAATACCCCGGCCATCGAGTTCTACACCGCCGCTGGCGCCACGCCGCAGGACGAGTGGACCGTGTACCGGCTGCAGGGCCAGGCATTGCACGATTTCGCCAACGGTTGAGGCGAAGTGCATCCACGCATGGCGTGGATCTACCCACCGGGTGTGCGCGAACCGCAACCCGGTGGGTGCGAACCGCAGCCTGGTGGGTGCGAACCTTGGTTCGCACTCCCTGCGAACTCCAAAAAAAAGCCACGCCAATCACTGGCGTGGCCTCGCTGCATGCGTGGGAGGCTGATCCTGCCTCCATCCGTCGTCCCTGCTATGGCCTTCCATTCTCCAGCAGCTGAATGACACCTGCGTGACATTCACTGCGGACAAACGGCGCATTGCTAGCCTGTGCCACCCCCGTCCTGGAAGCACCGCATGACCACCCCGCGCTGGCGCCTGATCCTCAACGGAAAATCCGCAGGCAATGACGAGCTGCGCGACGCGGTCGGTCATTGGCGTGGGCAGGGCGTGCAGCTGGAAGTGCGGGTGACCTGGGAAGACGGTGACGCCGAACGCTACGTGGCCGAGGCGATCGATCATGGCGTGGACGTGATCGTGGCCGCCGGTGGCGACGGCACGCTCAGCGCGGTGGCCGAGACACTGGCGCATCGTGAGGAGCCGGCAGATGCGTTGCCCTCGCTGGCGCTGATCCCGATGGGCACCGCCAACGACTTCGCGACTGCGGCCGGCATCCCGACCGAGCCGAAGGCGGCCTTGGCCTTGATCGGGCAGGCCACGCCGCATGCCATCGATCTGCTGCGCGTGGACGCCGATGGCACGCAATGGTGGTGCGCCAACCTCGCCAGCGGTGGCTTCGGCACGCAGGTGACGGTGGAGACCGATGCCGGCCTGAAGAAAATGCTGGGCGGGCTGGCCTACGTGATCACCGGCATTGCCAAGCTGGGGCGGATCGAGCCGATCCATGCGCGCCTGTCGGGCCCGGATTTCGCGTGGGAAGGCGACTTCATCGCGCTCGGCATCGGCAATGGCCGCCAGGCCGGTGGTGGCCAGCAATTGTGCCCGCAGGCGCTGATCGATGATGGGCAGCTGGACGTGACGGTGCTTCCGGAGCTGGAAGGTGAAGTCACCGCCACGCTCGGCCAGATGCTGAAGTCGGGCACCCAGGCCGCACTGGAACAGCTGGCAACGCGCGCGCGCCTGCCGTGGCTGCAGGTGGAATCCGAGCGTCCGTTGACGCTCAACCTGGACGGCGAACCGGTACAGGCGCGCCAGTTCCGCATCGCGTGCGTGCCGGGCAGGGTGCGCATGCACCTGCCCGTGGGCTGTGCACTGTTGTCCGAGCCGCGCTGAGCCGGACCGGAACTCCTACAACGGCGGTATGTCCTGCTCCTTCGCCGGGAACCCGAATGCTTCGCGCTTCTCGCGGATGTACTGCGGAAGCGGCGGCCGGGCAATGCCGTGATCGATCAGCCACTGCTGGCACTTCTTCTGCCAGGGCAGCAGGTCCGGTGTGGTGATTTCCCAGTAGATGGCTTCGACCATGGCCATCCGATCGGGCGCGCCCGGTTGCGCCGATGACGGCGATGCAATCGTGGGGTCCGCACCATGCTCAAGCAGCCAGTAGGCCTGCTCGAAGCCGCCACGGCCGGTGTACCAGCTGAGAACGGTATCGGCCTGGCCGATGTTGGATTCGTTGACGTGCGCGCCTCGCTCCACCAGCAGCTGGATGTTCTTCCACAGGTTGCCGGAAATGAAAGCCTGGAACAGCAGCGTTTCGGTATTGGAGGTGCGCGTGTCCGGGTCGCCGCCATGATCCAGCAGCAGGGCCAAGTAGCGCGGATCGTCCATCTTCGCGGCATAGACCATGGCGTTGTTGTGGCGGAACGTCTCGCCGTCCAGCGTTTCAATACGCCGTGCATTCGGGTCGGCGCCGTTGTCGAGCATCGCGCGCAGGCCTTCCAGGTTCTGTGCGCGCAACGGCCACGCGATGAGCGGAATGCCATCCTGCTTCGAGAACTCCTTGTCGGGGTTCACGCCTTCGGTCTTGATCAGGCGCGTGATCGTCGCCGCATCACCCTGTTCGGCGGCGATGGCCAGTTCAAGTGCCTTGCCCTCGAAATAGCGCTCCGCGCCATGTGAAGACGTGCGCGCACAGGCGCTCAGCAGCATCAGCAGCATCAGCGCCAGGCAGGAAAATGGCGTAAAGGAACTGTGAGGGTGACGGTGCATGTGATCCCTTGACATGGACGCGTTCGGGGGATGATAGCGTTGGCTGTGGTCATTCCAGCAGGTCCTGGATGACCGTGTCTTCACTGATGAGCAATGGAGTCTGCCATGAGCGGTCACGATCCCGAGCAGCAGGAACGCCTGTTGCAGGCCCGCGCCAAGAGCGTCCAGGCGCAGCAGCACCTGGTCGAGCAACTGCAGGGAGGTGGACATGCCACCGAGGCGGCGCGCTTGCGCGAGACCTATCACGCCCGCGAGCTGGGTTCGCTTGCTGGTGATGTGTATGCCTCGGCAAAGGGCAAAGGTGAGCCGCCGGTCGGGTGGACGCGGGCCAGTGCCGTGACCGACCCGGACACGCTCAAAGCGGCGGGCATCAGCCTGGGGGCGGCCGACCTGAAGACGCTGATGCGGCCGAACGACTCGGGCTTCCGCGCAGAGATCTACATTCCGGACAAAAGGGTGTTCGGTGATGACGCCAAGCCGGTGCTGGTGTTCAAGGGATCAACGGGCGAAATCATCGATCCCCGGGCGAAAGGCGGGCGGCGTGAGTCCGGAGGCGAGGATTTCCTCAACAATGGACGCCAGGGCGTAGGCATGCAGAGCGACTACTACGATCGGGCCATGGCACTGGCGAGTCGCTTGAAGACCTCTGGTACCCAGTTTGAACTCGCCGGTCATTCGCTTGGCGGCGGCATGGCCTCTGCCGCTTCGGCGGTTACCGGTGTACGTGCGACCACCTTCAATTCGGCGGGGCTGCATCCGGCCACCGCCGATCGCTACGCGAAATCCCACGGATTGCCGGTGTTCAACACGCGCGACACGGTGCACACCTACCAGACGTCGGGTGAAGTGCTCAACGATGTGCAGAACGGATTGAAGCGGCTCAACGAGCATCACCGGCAGGGCTTTGGCCTGTTGGCCAGCGAGACCAGCCAGCTGCTGCGTCAGCCCGGCGTGCAGCAGATGGTTACCCGCAAGCTGCAGGAGATGATGCCGGCGGGTGCGCAGACGGCCACGGCCCAGCTGGTTGACCAGCTGGCGTCGAAATCCGGGGCAGAGGCATTGCGCAATGTTCCGGTGGCCGCGGGCAGGATGGAACTGTTGCTGGACGCCAAGACCGAAGTGAACGGAAAGGTGGTGGACCGCCGCCATCGAGAAGCGCCAAGCCAGCTTGCCGAATACGGTGGCCCGCTGGCCGAGGTGCTGATCGCAGGTGCGCGCGGCATGCGTGCCGGACGGATTGCCGGTGAACATGTCGAGCAGGTCGGCGCGCTGGCGGGCCGGGGCATGAGCTTGTCCGGCGTGGCCGTCGAGCGTGCGTCGACCCTGCAGGGAAATGCGATCGGCACCGTGGTCGACTACGGTGGCAAGAGCATGCGGGTGGGCATCGAAGGCGGTGCGACGGTCATTGCCAAGGGGCGCGAGCTGCAGGGGCTGGTCGAATCGGTCAGCCACCGCGTGCAGGCCAAGGGCAGTTACGGCTGGAACATCGGGGCCAGCGTGCTGGGTGCGCTCGGTGCCGACGACATGGCCAGACAGATGCGTGAGCACGGTGATGCGGCGCGCAATCAACACGAAACCAAGGCCCGTGAAGCCACCCGTGAAGCGGCGGCGGATGCCGGCCGCATCCGTGCCGGCGGCCATCATCTGGGCGGCCAGCTGCAGCAGGGCGTGCATGGCGTGGCCAATGGGCTGCGCAACGGCTATGCCGTGTACGGCGCGACTTTCCACATGGGCATGAACTGGAGCAGCCATCAGATCACCGGGCTGACCTCGCAGGCGCCGGCCGTGCTGGCCGGCACCGTCGGGCTGGGCGCGATGGCCAACAAGGGCATTGCCACGCACCTGCCCACGCCGGCACTGCCGCAGAACCTGGTCAACCTGGCCAAGACGTCGTGGGTGATCGGGCGCGGCAGTGCGACCATGGGGGAGTCGGTGGACCGGCATGGCATGAGCGAGACGATGAACCCCAGTCTCGACGCGGCAATCGCGAGCCAGGAGGCGGCCGCGCGCAAGCTGCTTGGACGGCCGCATGCGCAGCTGCAGGAGGGGGGCGCGAAGATACCCGCGCTGAACGATCCGGGGCACATCGATTTCCATCTGTTCAAGGGCGCGCAGACCGGCGTGCACGGCCTCGATGTGGCACATGGCCGCATCCCGAACCTGCAGAGCGATCAGCTGGCCGGGGCGTTGGCTGCGCAGGCCAAGCGCGAAGGGTTGCAGGCCATCTCCCATGTGCTGCTCAGTGACGACCGCACGCGGGCATTCGCGATCGACACCCCGGATCTGCAGGCGGCCCACCGCCGACATGCGCATGTGGACGTGGCGGCCGGCATGGCCCAGCCGCTGGCCGTGAGCACGGCGCAGGTTGACGCCCTGAACACCGGTCGCGAACAGGCGACGGCAGCCGGACTGGCCCAGCAACAGGGGCTGGAGGCCCAGGAGAACGCCCGGCGGATGGGCTAATGGCGGAATGAACCGCGACGCCGCGACGGGGTTCCCCTCCCGCCCCGGCTGCGATACAGTCAAGGGGTGTCCAGCCTGACGACCCCGCATACCCTTTCTTCCGCACGCCGTTGGTGGCGATGGTGGCCCGTTGCCGTCGTCCGCCCCCATAACGCTGTGTCCCGGAAGGAAAGTCGTCTTGAACTCGCACGCTCAGTTTCAGCTGCAGGCCGCTGAAGGCCACACCCATATTCCCGTCGTCCGTGAAGTGCTGTCCGACCTGGACACGCCGCTTTCGGTCTATCTGAAGCTCGCCGACGGCCCCAATACCTACCTGTTTGAATCCGTCGAAGGCGGCGAGCGCTTTGGTCGTTACTCGATCATCGGCCTGCCGGCGCGCCGCGTGTACGCCTTCCACGGCCACACGCTGACCGTGCGCGAGGACGGCCAGGTGGTGGACACCCGCGAGGTGGCCGACCCGTTCGCTGAAGTCGAGGCGCTGCGCAGCGCCCACTCGGTGCCGAAGCTGGAAGGCCTGCCGGGCTTCACCGGCGGCCTGGTCGGCTGGTTCGGTTTCGAGTGCATCGGCTACATCGAACCGCGCCTGGCTCCGCCGGCTGGCCGCGACGAGCTGGGCACGCCGGACATCCTGCTGCTGGACTCCAACGAGCTGGCGGTGTTCGACAACCTCAAGGGCCGGCTGTACCTGATCGTGCATGCCGACCCGCGTGTCGAGGGTGCCTTCGAGCAGGCCCAGGCGCGCCTGGATGCATTGACCGCCAAGCTGCGCGCGCCGGGTGCTGGTTATCCCGCACCGCTCAACAGCGATGTGCTGGACGAGTCCGATTTCGTCTCCGGTTTCACCCGCGAAGGCTTCGTCGATGCGGTCCAGCGCAGCAAGGAATACATCCGTGCCGGCGACATCTTCCAGGTGGTGCTGAGCCAGCGCCTGAGCGTGCCGTTCAAAGCGCGCCCGGTGGATGTGTACCGTGCGCTGCGTGCACTGAACCCGTCGCCCTACATGTATTTCCTTGATGTCGGCGACCTGCAGGTGGTCGGTTCCTCGCCGGAAATCCTGGTGCGTTTGCAGGATGGCGAAGTGACGGTGCGCCCGATCGCTGGCACCCGGCCGCGCGGTGCCACTGTCGAACAGGACCTGGCGCTGGAAGCCGAGCTGCTGGCCGATCCGAAGGAGCGCGCCGAGCACCTGATGCTGATCGACCTCGGCCGCAACGATGCCGGTCGCGTGTCCAAGGCCGGCACCGTGGAAGTGGGCGAGCAGTTCGTGATCGAGCGCTACAGCCACGTCATGCACATCGTCAGCGAAGTGACCGGGCAGCTGCAGCCGGGCCTGAGCTATGCCGACGTGCTGCGTGCCACCTTCCCGGCCGGCACGGTCAGCGGTGCGCCGAAGATCCGCGCGCTGGAAGTGATCCGCGAGCTGGAACCGATCAAGCGCAATGTGTACGCCGGCAGCATCGGCTACATCGGCTGGCACGGCGATGCCGATACCGCGATCGCGATCCGCACCGCCGTGATCAAGGACGGCCGCCTGTATGTGCAGGCCGGCGCCGGCATCGTCTACGACTCGGACCCGGACAAGGAATGGGACGAGACGATGAACAAGGGCCGCGCGCTGTTCCGCGCCGTCGCCCAGGCCGCCAAGGGCCTGTAAGCCTGCCTCGCCACGGCCGCTGCGCCGTGGTCGTTCCGCCGTTCCCGTTCAAGACAAGGAGTACCGCATGAAGCTGCTGAGCGCATTGCTGTGGTCGTCACTGCTGGCCACGATGGCCCCGTCTGCGTGGGCGCAGGCCAACACCATTCCCTCCCAGCCGCACCTGCTGGTGAAGGGCGAGGCGCGCCGCGAGGTGATGCCCGACCGGTTCGGCCTGCAGTTGAACATCGAAGAGACCGACATGGATGCCGACGCCGCGCGCCGCCGCGTGCAGGACAACGTCGCGCGCGTGCTGGCGCTGTTCAAGCAGCACAAGGCGGTGGAGGGCAGCGTGCGTGCGGACAATCTGCGGATCGGCCCGGCCACGCGCTATGAGCAGAACCGGCAGGTCTTCGTCGGCACCCGCGTGTCGCGCCAGCTGCGTGCCAGCTTCGCCAGCGTGAAGGCGATGCAGGACGTGCTGGGTGCACTGAAGGCCAACGAGAACCTGCAGGTCAGCAGCGTGGCCCCGACCTACTCGGGCGAAGTGGCGCTGCGGCGCGAACTCAAGGGTGAGGCCGCCGCGTCGACGCGCCAATCCGCGCAGGGCCTTGCCAATGCCTACGGCACGAAGCTGCGCGGGCTGTACAGCATCTCCGATGTGGCGCCGAACTTCGCCTATGGCGTGCAGGCGGGCAATTGGCCCAGAAGCGACGACATGGTGACACCGCCATCGCCGCCGTCACCTGCGGCGCAGATGGACATGATCGAGACCACCGGCTCACGCCTGCGCGAATCCATCGAAGCCGGCCCCATCACCTACACCGAAAACGTATACGCCATTTTCCTGATAAGCGACGGAACCTGACCATGTTGTGGATGATCGACAACTACGACAGCTTCACCTACAACCTCGTGCAGTACCTGCAGACGCTGGGCGCCGAGGTGAAGGTGGTGCGCAACGATGCGATGAGCGTGGACGAGATCGCCGCGCAGAAGCCCGAACGCATCGTCATCTCGCCCGGCCCGTGCACGCCCAACGAAGCGGGCGTGTCGCTGGAGCTGATCCAGCGCCTGGGCCCGACCACGCCGATCCTTGGCGTGTGCCTGGGCCACCAGGGCATCGGCCAGGTCTACGGCGGTACGGTCATCCGCGCCGGCAACATCATGCATGGCAAGACCTCGCCCATCCGCCATCAAGGCAAGGGCGTGTTCGCCGGCCTGCCGGACCGTTACCAGGCCACCCGCTACCACTCGCTGGTGGTGGACAAGAACAGCCTGCCCGAGGTGCTGGAAGTGACCGCCTGGACCGAGAACGACGACGGCTCGATCGAAGAGATCATGGGCCTGCGCCACCGCCAGTTCCCGGTGGAGGGCGTTCAGTTCCACCCCGAATCCATCCTCACCGAACACGGCCATGCCCTGCTGCGCAATTTCCTGCAGCGTCCGGCCGCCTGATCCCAGGAGCATTCCCATGAGCTTCTCCCCCCAGGAAGCCCTGCAACGCACCATCGAGCACCGCGAAATCTTCTTCGACGAAATGGTCGACCTGATGCGGCAGATCATGCGCGGCGATGTCTCGCCGATGATGACTGCCGCCATCCTCACCGGCCTGCGCGTGAAGAAGGAAACCATCGACGAGATCGCCGCTGCGGCCACGGTCATGCGTGAATTCGCGCTGGCGGTGCCGGTGGCCGATACCACCCACCTGGTCGACATCGTCGGCACCGGCGGCGATGGCTCGCACACCTTCAACATCTCCACCTGCGCGATGTTCGTCGCCGCTGCGGCCGGTGCGCGCGTGGCCAAGCATGGCAACCGCAGCGTGTCGTCCAAGTCCGGCAGCGCCGATGCAGTCGAAGCACTGGGTGCGGCCATCGAGCTGCAGCCGGCGCAGGTCGCCGCGGCCATTGAACAGACCGGTATCGGTTTCATGTTCGCGCCGATCCATCATCCGTCGATGAAGGTGGTCGCGCCGGTGCGCCGCGAGATGGGTGTGCGTACCATCTTCAACATCCTTGGCCCGCTGACCAACCCGGCCAGCGCACCGTCGGTGCTGATGGGCGTGTTTCACCCCGATTTAGTGGGTATCCAGGCACGCGTGCTGCGCGAGCTGGGCACCGAGCGCGCCATGGTGGTCTGGGGCCGCGACAACATGGACGAGATCTCGCTGGGCGCCGGTACCCTGGTGGGCGAGCTGCGCGACGGCAAGGTACGCGAGTACGAGATCCACCCGGAAGACTTCGGCATCGCCATGTCGGCCAGCCGCAACCTGCGCGTGGATGGCCCGGAGCAGTCCATTGCCATGCTGCGCGCCGTGCTGGACAACCAGCCCGGTCCGGCGCTGGACATCGTGGCCCTGAACGCCGGCGCCGCGCTGTACGTGGCCGGCGTGGCCAGCGACATCGGCGACGGCCTGGCCCGTGCCCGTGCCGCCATCGCCAACGGCAGCGCCCGCCAGCGCCTGCAGCAGTATGTAGAGACCACCCGCGCGCTGGTTGCCTGAGCGCGCGGTTCAGCCTGACCCTCTTGATGGCCGATAATGGCCGTCCTCACCGCCCCCGCACCGAATCGAAGACGATGAGCGACATCCTGCAGACGATCCTGGCCCGCAAGGCCGAAGAAGTGGCCCAGCGCCGTGCCCAGCGTCCCCTCGAGGACCTGCAGGCCGCCGTGGCCAGCGCCCCGCCGGTACGTGGCTTCGTGCGCGCGCTGCAGGCGGCAGTGGCCAACGGCGACCCGGCGGTGATCGCCGAGGTGAAGAAGGCCAGCCCGTCCAAGGGCGTGATCCGCCCGGATTTCCGCCCGGCCGACATCGCGGTCAGCTATGAGTTCGGCGGCGCCAGCTGCCTGTCGGTGCTGACCGATGTGGACTTCTTCCAGGGTGCTGATGCCTACCTGCAGCAGGCCCGTGACGCCTGCACGCTGCCGGTGCTGCGCAAGGACTTCGTGATCGACGCCTACCAGGTGTACGAGGCGCGTGTGCTGGGCGCCGACTGCATCCTGCTGATCGTCGCCGCGCTGGACGACACGCAGTTGGCCACGCTGTCCGAACTGGCGATGTCGCTGGGCATGGACGTACTGGTGGAAGTGCACGACATCGACGAGCTGGAGCGTGCGCTGCAGGTGCCGGCACCGATGATCGGCATCAACAACCGCAACCTGCGCACCTTCGAGGTGTCGCTGCAGACCACGCTGGACATGCAGAAGGCGGTGCCGCGTGATCGCCTGCTGGTCACCGAGAGCGGCATCCTCGGCCCGCAGGACGTGGCGCTGATGCGCGACGCTGGCATCCACTCGTTCCTGGTGGGCGAGGCCTTCATGCGCGTGGAAGAGCCGGGCGAGGGCCTGCGTCAGCTATTCTTCGCAGCATGAAAACGCACTATCCAACGCCGCGCGAGGATGCGCCGCTGGTGGTCTTCGACTTCGACCACACCCTGTACGACGGCGATTCGGGCACGCATCTGTTCGCTTCGCTGATCAAGCGCAATCCGCTGCGGATGCTGGCGGCGCTGCTGGTCACCCCGATCGCCGGGCCGCTGGTGGCGATGCTGCCAACCCGCCGTACCGGCATTTCGGTCTATGTGTGGATCGGCAGTTTCGGCCTGCACCGTGCGCGCGATTTCAACAAGGTCATCGACGCCTATGTGCTGCGCAATGAGGCGCAGATGCGCGCCAAGCTGCTGCCGCAGGCGCTGGAGGTGTTCGCCGCGCACCGTGCCAAGGGGGACCGCGTGGTGGTCGCCACCGGCGCGCCACCGGAACTTGCACGCGCGATCCTGGCCTTCGTGGCCCATCAGGACGTGCCGGTGATCGGTACCGAGGTCGGCCCGCGGCTGGGCGGTGTTGGCCCGACCCGCCACTGCCACAACGAAGAGAAGATGCGCATGCTGCGCGAGCGCGGCTACGGCGACATCGATATCGCCTACTCCGACAGCACCGCCGACCTGCCGCTGCTGCTGGCCGCCAAGGCGCCGGTGGTGGTGAACCCGAAGCCGGGCAGGGTGGACTTCTTCCGCCGCGTGCTGCCGGCCGGCACCCGCATCCTCAACTGGGGCTGCGTGGACCGCGGCGGCGACAAGGCCTGACCTCGCCGCACGGTGACGGATCTGCCGGCCAGCGGCCGGCACTACCCTTCTCCGTCCCGGTAGTGCCGGCCGCTGGCCGGCAAATGGTCCTGCGCCCGGCGAGCGCTCAGCGCGCCAGATACCCGGTCAGCGCATGCCCGATCTGGAACAGGCTGATGCCCAGCACCAGCACGCCCACGGCCACCAGCACCCAGCGCTCCTTCAGGCGCTTCACCAGCAGTGCGGCCACCGGCGCGGCCATCATGCCGCCGATCAGCAGGCCGGCCACGATCTGCAGGTGATGCAGCCCCATCGACAGCAGGAACGTTGCTGAAACTGTCAGGGTGACCACAAACTCGGCCGCGTTCACCGTGCCGATGGTGGTGCGTGCCTGGCCGCCGCGGGCCAGCAGGGTGGAGGTGGCCACCGGCCCCCAGCCGCCCCCGCCGCTGGCATCCAGGAAGCCGGCCACGAAGCCCAGCACGGGCACCCGCTTGACCTCGCCCTTGGGCATCAGGCGGCCGGCGGCACGTGCCAGGATGATGATGGCCAGCACCAGCAGGTACAGGTAGATGAGCGGGCGGATCACCTCGCCGGGCAGCTGGGTCAGGCCGTAGGCACCCACGGCGCCGCCTACGGCGCCGGGCAGCGCCAGGCGCAGGAACAGGCGCTTATCGACATTGCCGGCGACCAGATGCGACACGCCGGAGGCGCCAGTAGTGAACACCTCGGCGGTGTGGATGGCTGCACTGGCCTGCGCGGGCGGAATGCCCATGGCCAGCATCACCGACGACGACACCAGGCCGAACGCCATGCCCAGCGCGCCGTCCACCAGCTGGGCGCCCAGGCCGATGAGGATGAACCACCAGAATGCGCTGCTCAGTTCCATGCACCGAGCCTAGCGCGTGAAAGAGTGCGGACCAAGGTCCGCACCCACCGGCTGCTCAACGATCAACGGGTGCCGTACAGCACCACGGTCTTGCCGCGGGCGTGCAACAGGCCATCGGTCTGCAGCTTCTTCAGCACGCGGCCGGCCATTTCGCGCGAGCAGCCAACCAGGCGGGCCAGTTCCTGGCGCGAGACGCGCAGCTGGCTGCCCTGCGGATGGCTCATCGCCTCCGGCTCCTGCGCCAGGTCGTGCAGGGTGCGCACGATCCGGTCGGTAACGTCCAGGAATGCCAGGCGGCTGGCCTTGCGGCTGGTGTCGAGCAGGCGCTTGGAGATCTGCTGGCCCAGCGCGTACAGCAAGCGCGGGGCATCGGCCGACAGCGGGCCGAGGAACAGCTGGTGCAGGCGCTCGTAGCTGATTTCGGCCAGCTCGCAGGCGGTACGGGTCCTCAGGATCACCTCGCGGCGGTCCGATTCAACGAACAGGCCCATCTCGCCGACGAACTCGCCGGCACCGAAGTAGCCCAGCACCAGCTCGCGATCGTCATCTTCCTCGGCCATGATCGAAACCGAGCCGCTGATGACGTAATACAGGGTTCCCGCCGGGTCACCGGGTCGGAAGACGTCGGTACGGGTGGGGTATCGCCGCCTGTGGCTGTGCGCCAGGAAACGATCGATTGTGGCGATATCCAGGGCCAGTGGACTGCTAGCTAGGCGCACGGTTGACACGATAGGAGCGCTCCCTCTGCGCATGAACGGATTCACGGGGTCGATAGCGGAGCTTAACCAGCGCAATTGTTAAGGGCAAACAGTGTGCCAGATGTGAGCGCTCTTCACGTTCCCCCCGGGGACAGTTTGCCCCATAATTCCCCCTTTCCCTTCTTACACAGGAATCGACCGCCGTGGTCAAGCCGTTGCCTCGCCTGAGGCTGCAGGGTTTCAACAACCTCACCAAGGCGCTGAGCTTCAACATCTATGACGTGTGTTACGCGCGCACCGAAGAGGAGCGTCAGCGTTACATTGAATACATCGATGAAGAGTACAACGCCGACAGGCTGACTCAAATCTTGACCGATGTCGCCGAGATCATCGGCGCCAACATCCTGAACGTGGCCCGCCAGGACTACGATCCGCAGGGTGCCTCGGTGACCATCCTGATCTCCGAAGAACCGGTGATCGACAAGAAGCAGGCCGGCAAGGAGCTGATCTCCGACGCCGTGGTCGCGCACATGGACAAGTCGCACATCACCGTGCACACCTATCCGGAAACGCACCCGCAGGAAGGTATCGCCACCTTCCGCGCCGACATCGACGTGGCCACCTGCGGCGTCATTTCGCCGTTGAAGGCGTTGAACTACCTGATCGAAAGCCTCGAGTCGGACATCGTGATCATGGACTACCGCGTCCGTGGCTTCACCCGCGATGTGAAGGGCAAGAAGCACTACATCGATCACAAGATCAACTCGATCCAGAACTTCCTGGCCAAGAACATCAAGTCGCGTTACGAGATGTTCGACGTCAACGTCTATCAGGAAAACATCTTCCACACGAAGATGCACCTGAAGGACTTCGACCTGGACCAGTACCTGTTCGAGGAAAAGGCCAAGAACCTGTCGTTCAAGGAACGCATGAAGATCGAAGCGCTGCTCAAGCGCGAGATCGAAGAGCTGTTCCACGGCCGGAACCTGTCCGAGTAAGCCCCATGTGCGATGCCCGCAGGCATCGCCGCCCAGGCGGGACGACCCGCCCCGTGGAACCAGTGCCCCGCACGCGTTACAGTTCCACGGTGATGTACCGACCCACGGCCCGGTGTGAAAACACCGGGCCGTTTCGTTTTTCTCAGAAAAGGTAAGGAGCCCCCACCCATGCCCTGGATCTACCTGCTGCTGGCCGGCCTGTTCGAGATCGGTTTCGCCCTCGGAATGAAGTACTCCGAAGGCTTCAGCAAACCCCTTCCCACCGCTGCCACGGTCGTGTCCGCGCTGATCAGCCTGTACCTGATGAGCCAGGCGATGAAGAGCATCCCGGTCGGTACCGCCTACGCGATCTGGACCGGTATCGGCGCCATGGGCGTGGCGGTGCTGGGCATCTACCTGTTCAACGACAGCGCATCGCCGGCCCGTCTGGCCTGCGTGGGCCTGATCGTGGCCGGTGTGATCGGCCTGAAGCTGGTCTCGCCCAATTAACTGGTAGTGCCGGCCGCTGGCCGGCAACCTCCGGATCTTCTGCGGCGCTGTCTCTTATACACATCT
>NZ_JCAFWP010000056.1:0-17132 GCF_059295135.1 Stenotrophomonas sp. INTA L402-1 | reverse complement strand
CGTCAACCATGTCGGCCTTGTTCAGGAACACGACGATGTACGGCACGCCGACCTGACGCGACAGCAGGATGTGCTCGCGGGTCTGCGGCATCGGGCCGTCAGCGGCCGAGCACACCAGGATCGCGCCGTCCATCTGGGCGGCACCGGTGATCATGTTCTTGACGTAGTCAGCGTGGCCCGGGCAATCGACGTGGGCGTAGTGACGGACCGGGGATTCGTACTCGACGTGCGCGGTCGAGATCGTGATACCACGCGCCTTTTCTTCCGGCGCGGCGTCGATCGAGGAGTAATCCTTGAACTCGCCACCGAAGCGCTCGGCACCGATCTTGGTCAGTGCAGCGGTCAGCGTGGTCTTGCCGTGATCGACGTGACCGATGGTGCCGACATTGACGTGCGGCTTGGTGCGCTCGAACTTACCCTTTGCCATTGTTCTATACCTTGATTGTTCGTAAGTGGTTTCAAGAGAGGCTGAGCGAGGCTCAGCCCTTCTTCATGACGGCTTCGGCGATGTTGGTCGGAGCCGGCTCGTAGTGATCGAATTCCATGGTGAAGGTGGCGCGGCCCTGGGTCTGCGAACGCAGCGCAGTGGCGTAGCCGAACATTTCACCCAGCGGGATCATCGCGTTGATGATCGAAGCGGAGCCGTCACCGGTGGTGTCGGAACCCTGCAGCACGCCGCGACGACGGCTGACGTCGCCCATCACGTCACCCTGGTAATCCTCCGGGGTCACGATCTCGACCTTCATGATCGGCTCCAGCAGCACCGGCTTGGCCTTGGCGAAGCCCTGCTTGAAGGCCATCGACGAAGCCAGCTTGAACGCCATTTCCGAGGAGTCGACGTCGTGGTACGAACCGAACACCAGCTTCACCTTGACGTCCACGACCGGGAAGCCAGCCAGCGGACCGCTGGTGATGGTTTCGCGCAGGCCCTTTTCAACCGACGGAATGAATTCCTTCGGGATCACGCCGCCGGTGATGTCGTTGATGAACAGGAAGTCGTCCTTGATGGCCGGAGCCAGCTTCGGATCGGCACGGTCGGCAGCGGTGATCGGCGACAGTTCGATCACGACGTGACCGTACTGACCCTTACCACCGGACTGCTTGGCGTGCTTGTAGTCCGACTTGACGTCGGCCAGGGTGATGGTTTCGCGGTAGGCCACCTGCGGCGCGCCGACGTTTGCTTCAACGTTGAACTCGCGCTTCAGGCGGTCGACGATGATGTCCAGGTGCAGCTCGCCCATGCCCGAGATGATGGTCTGGCCGGATTCTTCGTCGGTCTTGACGCGGAACGACGGATCTTCCTGCGCCAGACGGCCCAGGGCCAGACCCATCTTTTCCTGGTCCGACTTGGTCTTCGGCTCGACGGCCATCGAGATCACCGGCTCCGGGAACGTCATGCGCTCCAGGATGATCGGGGCGTCCACGGCGCACAGGGTGTCACCGGTGGTGGTGTCCTTCAGGCCCACGGCAGCGGCGATGTCACCGGCCAGAACTTCCTTGATTTCCTCGCGGTTGTTCGAGTGCATCTGCAGGATGCGGCCGATGCGCTCCTTCTTGCCCTTCACCGAGTTCAGCACGGTGTCGCCACCGTTCAGGGTGCCCGAGTAGACACGGAAGAAGGTCAGCGCGCCGACGAACGGGTCGGTGATGATCTTGAAGGCCAGCGACGAGAACGGAGCCTTGTCGTCCGACTTGCGGGTCATTTCGACGGTGTCGTCGTCAACGTCCACGCCCTTCACGTCCGGCACGTCGACCGGCGACGGCAGCAGCTGGATCACGCCGTCCAGCATGGCCTGCACGCCCTTGTTCTTGAAGGCCGAGCCGCAGTACATCGGCACGATCTCGGTGGCCAGGGTGCGGGTACGCAGCGCGTTGATGATTTCAGCCTCGGCCAGCTCTTCGCCGCCCAGGTACTTTTCCATCAGCTCTTCGCTGGCTTCGGCAGCGGTCTCGACCATGAACTGGCGAGCCTCTTCAGCCGGGCCCTGCAGCTCGGCCGGGATTTCACCGTATTCGAACTTCATGCCCTGCGAAGCCTCATCCCAATGGATGGCCTTCATCTTCAGCAGGTCGACGACGCCCTTGAAGTTGTCTTCAGCGCCGATCGGCAGCTGCATCGGCACGGCAACCGCGCCCAGCTTGGCCTTCAGCTGGCCGACGACCTTCTGGAAGTTGGCACCGGTGCGGTCCATCTTGTTGACGAACGCGATGCGCGGCACGTGGTACTTGTTGGCCTGGCGCCACACGGTTTCCGACTGCGGCTGCACGCCACCGACGGCGCACAGGACGAAGACGGCACCGTCGAGCACGCGCAGCGAGCGCTCCACTTCGATGGTGAAGTCGACGTGCCCGGGGGTGTCGATGATGTTGAAGCGGTGCTCCGGCAGGGACTTGTCCATGCCCTTCCAGAACGCGGTGGTGGCAGCGGACTGGATCGTGATGCCACGCTCCTGCTCCTGCTCCATCCAGTCCATGGTGGCGGCGCCGTCGTGCACTTCACCGATCTTGTGGCTCTTGCCGGTGTAGAACAGGATGCGCTCGGACGTGGTGGTCTTGCCGGCATCGATGTGAGCCATGATGCCGAAGTTACGGTAACGCTCGATGGGAGTGGAACGGGCCACGGGAGCCTCTCAGATTTCTTGGATTTCGGATGGCCGAACGCCGCCTTTCGGCGGCCTTCGGATTGGCGCAGTCCTTCTGGGACCGCGAGGCAGCACGCACCGAAGTGGTGCTGCCCTGCCTGTTTTACAAGGCCGTCAAACTCACCAGCGGTAGTGGGCGAATGCCTTGTTGGCTTCGGCCATGCGGTGGGTTTCTTCGCGCTTCTTGATGGCGCCGCCACGGTTTTCCGAGGCGTCGATCAGTTCAGCAGCCAGCTTCTTCGGCATGGTGTTCTCACCACGCTTGCGCGCGGAGTCGATCAGCCAGCGCATGGCCAGCGCCATCTTGCGCGACGAACGCACTTCGACCGGCACCTGGTAGGTGGCACCACCGACGCGGCGCGACTTGACTTCGACCGCCGGAGCGACGTTGTCCAGAGCCTTCTGCACCAGTTCAATGGCGTTGGCGCTGCTGTTCTTCTCGGTGATCACGTCCATGGCGCCGTACACGATCTTTTCGGCGACGGACTTCTTGCCGCTCTGCATGACCATGTTGATGAAGCGGGCGATGGTTTCGCTTCCGTGCTTCGGATCGGGCAGGACGGAACGCTGCGGAGTATTACCCTTACGCGACATAGTGCTCTCTCCTTATGCCTTCGGACGCTTGGCGCCGTACTTGGAACGGGCCTGGCGACGCTTGGCAACGCCGGCGGCGTCGAGCGAGCCACGAACGGTGTGGTAACGCACACCCGGCAGGTCCTTGACGCGACCGCCGCGGATCAGGACCACGGAGTGCTCCTGCAGGTTGTGGCCTTCACCACCGATGTAGGAAATCACTTCTTCCTGGTTGGTCAGGCGGACCTTGGCAACCTTGCGCAGAGCCGAGTTCGGCTTCTTCGGAGTGGTGGTGTAGACACGGGTGCAGACGCCACGGCGCTGCGGGCACTTGTCGAGCGCCGGCGAGGCACTCTTGTAGGTGGTCGCTTGCCGCGGCTTGCGGACCAGCTGGTTGATCGTCGCCATCAGTAGGTTCTTCTGATTGGTGGCCGGAAAATCCGACCAGAGATGCGGAAATGTTAAAGCAGGCCAAAATTCTGGCCTGCTGAGACAGACGATTGTAGCAACCTGCCAGGAAAGCAGTCAAACGCCTCCTGTCAAGCCCGTTCCTGATCCCGGAACGTTACTGGGGGGCCTCCATGTACCCCGTTCAGGTTGGCCGGGTCGATCGCGGACGATCTCCCCTGCCCTTTCCCAATCCCATCGATGGACCGATGGGGTGGTCCGGCCTTGCGGCCGGACCGGATACCTCATTCTTCGCCCGAGGCCTGTTCAGCTTCGGCTTCAACCACCGGCGCCTCGACCGCAGCCGGAGTACCGGCCAGGGTCTGCATTTCCGACTCGGTGAGACCGGAAGCGCCGCGGCGGCGGTTGCTGTGGTACGCCAGGCCGGTACCGGCCGGAATCAAGCGACCCACGATGACGTTTTCCTTCAGGCCACGCAGGTTGTCCGAGGTGCCGCGGACGGCCGCTTCGGTCAGCACGCGGGTGGTTTCCTGGAACGACGCGGCCGAGATGAACGATTCGGTCGCCAGCGAGGCCTTGGTGATACCCAGCAGGACCGGATCGAAGTGCGCCGGCAGCTCGTTGCGGGTCGACAGGCGCGCATTCTCCTCGATAACGCGCTGACGCTCCACCTGTTCGCCGTTCAGGAACTTGCTGCTGCCCTGGTCGGTGATCTCGACCTTGCGCAGCATCTGGCGGGTGATCACCTCGATGTGCTTGTCGTTGATCTTCACGCCCTGCAGGCGGTACACGTCCTGGATTTCCTTCACCAGGTAGGCCGCCAGCGGTTCGACACCCAGCAGACGCAGGATGTCCTGCGGGCTCGGCTCGCCGTCCACGATGGTTTCACCCTTGGTGACATGCTCGCCTTCGAACACGATGACCTGGCGGTACTTCGGGATCAGCTCTTCGTGCTCCGAACCATCGGTGTCCTTGATGATCAGGCGCTGCTTGCCCTTGGTGTCCTTGCCGAAGCTGATGATGCCCGAACGCTCGGCCAGCACCGCCGGATCCTTCGGCTTGCGCGCTTCGAACAGATCGGCCACGCGCGGCAGACCACCGGTGATGTCGCGGGTCTTCGACGCTTCCTGCGGGATCTTGGCGACCACGTCACCCACGCCGACGGCAGCGCCGTCCTGCAGGTTGACGATCGAGCGCGGCGGCAGCAGGTACTGCGCCGGCAGGTCGGTGCCCGGGATCGACAGGTCGTTGCCCTTGGCGTCGACGATGCGCACGATCGGGCGCAGGTCCTTGGCCTGGGTACCACGACGCTTCGGATCGGTGATTTCGCGCGACGCCAGGCCGGTCAGCTCGTCGGTCTTCTCGATGACGGTGATGCCGTCGACGAAGTCGATGAAGCGGATGAAACCGGCCACTTCCGACACGATCGGGTGGTTATGCGGATCCCAGTTGGCCACGGTCTGGCCAGCCTTGATCGCATCACCGTCCTTGGACGTGATGGTCGCACCGTACGGCAGCTTGTAGCGCTCACGCTCACGGCCGTGGGCATCGAGCACCGAGATTTCGCCCGAGCGCGACACTGCCACCAGCGAGCCGTTGGCATGCTCGACGGACTTGAGGTTGCTGAACTTGACCGAGCCGGTGGTCTTGACGGTGATGTTGTCGACCGCAGCAGCTCGCGACGCCGCACCACCGATGTGGAACGTACGCATGGTCAGCTGGGTACCCGGCTCACCGATGGACTGGGCGGCGATGACGCCGACCGCTTCACCGATGTTGACCAGGTGGCCACGGGCCAGATCGCGGCCGTAGCAGCGACCGCAGACACCGAAGGCCGATTCGCACGAGATCGTCGAACGCACCTTGATGCTCTGCACGCCGGCGTCTTCCAGCTTGGCGACCCAGGCTTCGTCCAGCAGGGTGTTGCGGGTGACGATCGGATCTTCGTCGTTGCCCGGCAGGAACACGTCCTCGGCAACCACGCGACCCAGCACGCGATCCTTCAGCGGCTCGACCACGTCGCCGCCTTCCACGATCGGGGTCATGATCAGGCCTTCGGTGGTACCGCAATCCACCTCGGTGATCACCACGTCCTGCGCGACGTCGACCAGACGACGGGTCAGGTAACCCGAGTTCGCGGTCTTCAGCGCGGTATCGGCCAGACCCTTACGGGCACCGTGGGTGGAGTTGAAGTACTCCTGCACGTTCAGGCCTTCACGGAAGTTCGCCTTGATGGGCGTCTCGATGATCGAGCCGTCCGGACGCGCCATCAGGCCACGCATACCGGCCAGCTGACGGATCTGCGCCTGCGAACCACGCGCACCGGAGTCGGCCATGATGTACAGCGAGTTCATCGACTTCTGGTCGATGGTCTCACCCTTGGCATTGACGACCTTTTCGGTACCGATGGTGTCCATCATCGCCTTGGCGATGCGCTCGTTGGTGCGCGACCAGATGTCGACCACCTTGTTGTAGCGCTCGCCGGCGGTGACCAGGCCCGACTGGTACTGCTCCTGGATTTCCAGCACTTCGGCTTCGGCCTCGGTGAGGATGCCCTTCTTCTCGTCCGGGATCAGCATGTCGTCGATGCCGATCGAGACGCCGGCGCGGGTCGCGTAGGCGAAGCCGGTGTACATCAGCTTGTCGGCGAACACGACCGTGTCCTTCAGACCCAGCTGGCGGTAGCTGGAGTTGATCAGGCGGCTGATGTTCTTCTTGGTCAGCTCGGTGTTGGCCAGCGCGAACGGCAGGCCTTCCGGCAGGATTTCAGCCAGCAGGGCGCGACCGATCGTGGTGTCCACGATCGAGGTCTTGTTCTGCTTCACACCGTCTTCGTCGGTCACCACCTCGGTGATGCGGACCTTGACGCGCGCGTGCAGTTCCACCACGCGGTTGTCGTAGGCACGCTTCACTTCGGCGATGTTGGCGAAGGCCATGCCCTCGCCCTTCTTGTTTTCCAGCGAGCGGGTCATGTAGTACAGACCCAGCACGACGTCCTGCGACGGCACGATGATCGGCTCGCCGTTGGCCGGCGACAGGATGTTGTTGGTCGACATCATCAGCGCACGCGCTTCCAGCTGGGCTTCCAGCGAGAGCGGCACGTGGACGGCCATCTGGTCACCGTCGAAGTCGGCGTTGAACGCGGTGCAGACCAGCGGGTGCAGCTGGATGGCCTTGCCTTCGATCAGCACCGGCTCGAACGCCTGGATGCCCAGACGGTGCAGGGTCGGCGCACGGTTCAGCATCACCGGATGCTCGCGGATGACCTCTTCCAGGATGTCCCAGACTTCGGCTTCTTCGCGCTCGACCAGCTTCTTGGCGGCCTTGATGGTGGTGGCCAGGCCACGACGCTGCAGCTTGGCGAAGACGAACGGCTTGAACAGCTCAAGCGCCATCTTCTTCGGCAGGCCGCACTGGTGCAGGCGCAGGTACGGACCGACCACGATGACCGAACGGCCCGAGTAGTCGACGCGCTTGCCCAGCAGGTTCTGGCGGAAGCGACCCTGCTTGCCCTTGATCATGTCGGCCAGCGACTTCAGCGGGCGCTTGTTGGTGCCGGTGATGGCACGGCCACGACGGCCGTTGTCCAGCAGCGCATCGACCGATTCCTGCAGCATGCGCTTTTCATTGCGCACGATGATGTCCGGCGCGCTCAGTTCGAGCAGGCGGCGCAGGCGGTTGTTACGGTTGATGACACGGCGGTACAGGTCGTTCAGGTCGGAGGTCGCGAAGCGGCCACCATCCAGCGGGACCAGCGGACGCAGGTCCGGCGGCAGCACCGGCAGCACGGTCATGACCATCCATTCCGGACGGTTGCCCGACTCCAGGAAGGCTTCGATCAGCTTGATGCGCTTGGTGAGGCGCTTGAGCTTGGTTTCCGAACCGGTAGCGGCGATTTCCTCGCGCAGGCGGGTCATTTCCGACTGCAGGTCGATCGTGCGCAGCAGTTCGTACACGGCCTCGGCGCCCATCGCGGCGTCGAAGTCGTCACCGTGCTCCTGGCGGGCCTGCAGGTACTGTTCTTCGGTCAGCAGCTGGCGGCGCTCCAGGGCGGTCAGGCCCGGCTCGGTCACCACGTAGGCTTCGAAGTACAGCACGCGCTCGATGTCGCGCAGGGTCATGTCCAGCATCAGGCCGATGCGCGACGGCAGCGACTTCAGGAACCAGATGTGCGCGACCGGCGAAGCCAGGTCGATATGGCCCATGCGCTCGCGACGCACCTTGGCCAGGGTCACTTCGGTGCCGCACTTTTCGCAGACCACGCCGCGGTGCTTCATGCGCTTGTACTTGCCGCACAGGCACTCGTAGTCCTTCACCGGGCCGAAGATGGCGGCGCAGAACAGGCCGTCGCGTTCCGGCTTGAAGGTACGGTAGTTGATGGTTTCCGGCTTCTTCACTTCGCCGAAGGACCACGAACGGATCAGGTCCGGCGAGGCCAGCGCGATCTTGATCGCGTCGAAGTCCAGCGTCTGGCGCTGCTGGTTGAAGAGGTTGAGCAGGTCTTTCATGGTGTTCTCCAGAAGGAGGAATGCTGTGTCGATGGGCTTTCAGTTGACTGCCAGCGGCGCGGCGGCGGAGGCCGCCGCGCCGGCATGGATCAGTTGTCTTCCAGTTCCATGTTGATGGCCAGCGAGCGGATTTCCTTCACGAGCACGTTGAAGGATTCCGGCATGCCCGCGACCATCTCGTGCTCACCGTCGACGATGTTCTTGTACATCTGGTTGCGGCCCTGCACGTCATCGGACTTCACCGTCAGCATTTCCTGCAGGGTGTAGGCCGCGCCGTAGGCTTCCAGCGCCCAGACTTCCATTTCACCGAAGCGCTGGCCGCCGAACTGCGCCTTGCCGCCCAGCGGCTGCTGGGTGACGAGCGAGTACGGACCGGTCGAACGGGCGTGCATCTTGTCGTCGACCAGGTGGTTCAGCTTCAGGTAGTGCATGTAACCCACGGTGGTGTGGCGATCGAACGCTTCACCGGTGCGGCCGTCGTACAGCTGGGTCTGGCCACTGCTCGGCAGGTCTGCCAGTTCCAGCATGCGCTTGATTTCCGCTTCGGTGGCGCCGTCGAACACCGGGGTGGCCATAGGCACGCCGTCGGTGAGGTTACGGGCCAGACGCAGCAGTTCCTCGTCGCTGAACTGCGACAGGTCGACACGGTTGGCCACGTTGGTGTCGTCGTGGTTGTAGATGTCGTCCAGGAACTTGCGCAGGTCGGCAACCGCCGCCTGGGCTTCCATCATCGCCTGGATCTTGCGGCCCAGGCCCTTGGCAGCCCAGCCCAGATGCACTTCCAGGATCTGGCCGATGTTCATACGCGACGGCACGCCCAGCGGGTTCAGCACGATGTCCACGGTTTCGCCCGAGGCCATGTACGGCATGTCCTCGACCGGCACCACGTTGGAGACCACACCCTTGTTGCCGTGGCGGCCTGCCATCTTGTCGCCCGGCTGGATGCGGCGCTTCACGGCCAGGAACACCTTGACCATCTTCAGCACGCCCGGGGCGAGGTCGTCACCGGCGGTGATCTTGCCGCGCTTGTCGGCGAAGCGACGCTCGAATTCCTTCTCGTGCGCCTGGATCTGCTTCTGCGCGCGCTCGATGGCTTCCGAGGCGTCCTCGTCCTTCATGCGCAGGGCGAACCAGTCAGCCTTCTTCAGGCCGTCCAGGAACGCGTCGCTGATGACGTCGCCCTTCTTCAGGCCAGCGCCACCGTTGACCACCTTGCCCACGATCTGCGAACGCAGACGCATGTAGATGGCGGCTTCCAGGATGCGGAACTGGTCGTCGAAGTCCTTCTTGACGCGCTTGATTTCAGACTCTTCGATCTGGCGAGCGCGCTTGTCCTTCTCGATGCCGTCGCGGGTGAAGACCTGCACGTCGATGACGGTGCCGTCCATGCCCGGCGGAACGCGCAGCGAGCTGTCCTTCACGTCCGAAGCCTTCTCGCCGAAGATCGCGCGCAGCAGCTTTTCTTCCGGGGTCAGCTGGCTTTCGCCCTTCGGGGTGACCTTGCCGACCATGATGTCGCCGGCGCGGACTTCCGCACCGATGTACACCACGCCGCTCTCGTCCAGGCGGTTCAGCGCCTGCTCGGAGACGTTCGGGATGTCGGCCGAGATTTCCTCCGGCCCCAGCTTGGTGTCACGCGCGACGCAGGTCAGCTCTTCGATGTGGATCGTGGTGTAACGATCCTCTTCCACCACGCGCTCGGAGAGCAGGATGGAGTCTTCGAAGTTGTAGCCGTTCCACGGCATGAACGCGATCAGCATGTTCTGGCCCAGGGCCAGTTCGCCGATGTCGGTGGACGGACCGTCGGCCAGCACGTCGCCGCGGGCGATGACGTCACCCACCTGCACCAGCGGACGCTGGTTGATGCAGGTGTTCTGGTTCGAACGGGTGTACTTGACCAGGTTGTAGATGTCCACGCCTGCGTCGGTGGCGCCAACGATCTCTTCCTCGTTGACCTTGACCACGATACGGGCGGCATCGATCTGCACGATCTCGCCACCACGACGGGCATTCACGGTCACACCGGAGTCACGCGCCACGGCGCGCTCGATGCCGGTACCGACCAGCGGCTTCTGCGCACGCAGGGTCGGCACGGCCTGACGCTGCATGTTGGCGCCCATCAGTGCACGGTTGGCGTCATCGTGCTCCAGGAACGGAACCAGCGCGGCCGCGATCGACACGGTCTGCATCGGCGAGACGTCCATGAAGTGGACTTCCGCCGGCGGCTTCAGCAGCGACTCGCCCTGGAAGCGGCACGGAACGAACTGCTCGGTCAGCACGCTGTCGGCATTGGTCAGGGCGTTGGCCTGCGCAATGACGTATTCGTTTTCTTCGATGGCCGACAGGAACTCGACTTCGTCATAGACCTTGCCGTCCACGACCTTGCGGTACGGGGTCTCGAGGAAACCGTACTGGTTGGTGCGGGCGTACACGGCCAGCGAGTTGATCAGGCCGATGTTCGGGCCTTCCGGGGTTTCGATGGTGCAGACGCGGCCGTAATGGGTCGGGTGCACGTCGCGCACTTCGAAGCCGGCGCGCTCACGGGTCAGGCCGCCCGGGCCCAGGGCCGAGACGCGACGCTTGTGGGTCACTTCCGACAGCGGGTTGTTCTGGTCCATGAACTGCGACAGCTGCGAGGAGCCGAAGAACTCCTTGATGGCAGCGGCAACCGGCTTGGCGTTGATCAGCTCCTGCGGGGTCAGGCCTTCCGACTCGGCCATCGACAGGCGCTCCTTGACCGCGCGCTCGACGCGGACCAGGCCCACGCGGAACACGTTCTCGGCCATTTCGCCGACCGAACGCACGCGACGGTTGCCCAGGTGATCGATGTCATCGACCACGCCGCGACCGTTGCGGATCTCGGTCAGGACCTTGATCACGTCCAGGATGTCGGAGCTGTCGCCATGGGCGGCAACCAGGCGCTTGGACTCTTCGTCGTTGCGCTCACCGTAGTACTTGCGGTCGTACAGCACGGCTTCGCCGGTGGTTTCCTTGCGGCCCACGCGACGGTTGAACTTCATGCGGCCGACCGCAGACAGGTCGTAGCGCTCGAAGGTGAAGAACAGGTTGTGGAACAGGTTCTGCGCGGCATCCTTGGTCGGCGGCTCGCCCGGACGCATCATGCGGTAGATCTCGACCAGGGCTTCCAGCTGGGTCTTGGTCGGGTCGATGCGCAGGGTGTTGGACAGGTACGGGCCACGATCCAGATCGTTCACCCACAGGGTGCCCACGGCATCCACACCGGCCTTGCGGAAGGCCTGCAGCTGCTCGTCGGTGATCTCGTCATTGGCCTGGGCCAGCAGTTCGCCGGTCGAAGCATCGACCACGTCGTGCGACAGGATGCGGCCGACGATGTAGTCGTCCGGCACGGCCAGGGCGGCGATGCCCGAGGCTTCCAGCTGCTTGATGTGGCGCGCGGTGATGCGCTTGCCGGCTTCCACGATGACCTTGTCGCCGTCGGCGAGGTCGAAGCCCAGGGTTTCGCCACGCAGGCGCTCCGGCACCAGCTCCAGCTGGACGCCTTCATCCGGGTTGATGTGGAAGGTGTTGATCTCGAAGAACTCGGCCAGCATCTCTTCGTTGCTGTAGCCGAGCGCGCGCAGCAGGATCGACACCGGCAGCTTGCGGCGGCGGTCGATACGGGTGAACAGCGCATCCTTCGGGTCGAACTCGAAGTCCAGCCAGGAGCCGCGGTAAGGAATGATGCGGGCGCTGTACAGCAGCTTGCCCGAGCTGTGGGTCTTGCCACGGTCGTGGTCGAAGAACACGCCCGGCGAACGGTGCAGCTGCGAGACGATGACGCGCTCGGTGCCGTTGACGATGAAGGTGCCGTTCTCGGTCATCAGCGGGATTTCGCCCAGATAGACCTCCTGCTCCTTCACGTACTTGATGGCCTTGGTCGACGACTCACGGTCGTAGATCACCAGGCGCACGGTCACGCGCAGCGGGGCGCCGTAGCTCATGCCACGCTGGCGGCACTCACGCTCGTCGAAGACCGGTTCGCCCAGCTTGTAGCCGACGTATTCCAGGGCAGCGTTGCCGCTGTAGCTGGCGATCGGGAAGACCGACTTCAGCGCAGCGTGCAGGCCGTGGTCCGTGCGCTTGGCCGGATCGACGTTTTCCTGCAGGAATTCACGATAGGAATCCACCTGGATGGCGAGCAGGAACGGCACTTCGAGAATCGAGCGCTGCTTGCCGAAATCCTTGCGGATACGCTTTTTTTCGGTGAACGAATAGGACGTCATGAGGTCTTCCACCTTGTTGTGCGGATCGTGCGCCCACGATCCGAAGGGAACTTGAAATTGTCAGTTGGAAGTCGCTGGTATTGCCGGCACCAGCACGCCTTCTCCCGCTACTTCCAACTGCCAACTCGTCTGCATCCACTCCCCCGCTGCCGCGCTCTGCGCTGGCCTGCCGGGGTCTGACCGCAGCCCGTGTTGGGCTTTTTCTGCTTTTGAAACAGCCGACTAACAGTCGACCCTACCGGTACTGCAACAACGACCAAAGGCCGGGGGCTTACGCCCCCAGCCTTGGCTGCATCGCCGTGAATCGGTGACGATGCAAGGTAACTGCTTACTTGACTTCGACAGTCGCGCCAGCAGCTTCCAGGTCCTTCTTCATCTTCTCGGCGTCGTCCTTCGAAGCGCCTTCCTTCAGGACGCCACCGGCTTCGGCCAGGTCCTTCGCTTCCTTCAGGCCCAGGCCGGTGATGGCGCGGACGGCCTTGATGACTTCGACCTTCTTGTCGCCGGCCGACTTCAGGGTGACGGTGAACTCGGTCTGCTCTTCAACAGCAGCGGCCGGGCCAGCGGCAGCAGCCACGGCAACCGGAGCAGCGGCGGAGACGCCGAACTTCTCTTCGATGGCCTTGACCAGCTCCATCACTTCCATCAGGGACTTCTCGGCGATGGCGTCGACGATCTGTTCGTTGGTAAGGGACATGATTAATACCTTTGGATGATTTTCTGGGTTGAGGTTCCGTCAGGAACCACGGTAAGTCGAAACTCAGGCGGTCTCGGCGGCCGGCTCGGCAGCGTCGGCGGCGACGTCGCCACCACCCTGCTTCTCGCCAACGGCCTTGATGGCGCGGGCAAACATCGTGACCGGCTCGGTCAGGACGCGGGCCAGCATGGCCAGGGCCTGGTCGCGGGTCGGCAGCGAGGCCAGCACTTCGACGTGGCTTGCCGGGAACACTTCGCCACCGATGGCGACGACCTTAGCCTTCAGCTTGTCGTTGCCCTTGGCGGCTTCCTTGATCAGGCGACCGGCAGCGCCGGGCTCCTCGAGCGAGAACGCGTACAGCAGCGGACCAACCATCTGGTCCTGGGCGACTGCGAACTCGGTGCCTTCAACGGCGCGCGAAGCCAGGGTGTTCTTGACAACCTTCAAGAAAACACCGGTTTCACGAGCCTGCTTGCGCATCGCGGTCATCTGGGCGACCGTGGTGCCAGCGTATTCGGCTGCGATCAAGGAGTGGGCCTTGGCGGCGACGTCTGCCAGCTCGGCGACTACTTCTTGCTTCTGGGACAGATTGAGAGCCATTGCACTCCTCCTATTGAACTCCGCTTACGGCTCCTGCCGTGTGCGGTCCTGTGCGGCATCCGTCCTGGACGCCGGGAACATCGGGATGATGTTCCGGGGGTGGGCCGTTCTAGACCTGGAGTGGGCCAACCTGGGAAACCCAGACGTGCGTGAACCAGAAAAACTCCAGAAGGGCACCATCTACGCAGGGTGATTCCGGAGAATCGATTAAGCGCTCATGACTGCTCCGGCGGCGACTCCTTGCCAGATCGAGCTTCCGTGCCCGTCGCCGGTATTGCCACGACCGCGCCTGCGGTCTTTGACGGCTACCGCGGGCGATGTACGGCCAGCGATGCCTTCAAATGTCACGGTCACGGCACCGAAGGTACCGTGACCGCTTGAAACAATTACTTCAGGGTCAGCGACGACTGGTCGACGGTGACGCCCGGGCCCATCGTCGAGCTGACCGAAACCTTCTGCAGGTAGGTGCCCTTCGAGGTGGCCGGCTTGGCCTTGATCAGGTCCAGCAGCAGCGCGGTCAGGTTCGACTTCAGCGCGTCTTCGGCGAAGTCGGCCTTGCCGATGGTGCAGTGGATGATGCCAGCCTTGTCGGTGCGGTAACGGACCTGACCCGACTTGGCGTTCTTCACGGCTTCACCCGGGTTCGGGGAAACGGTGCCGACCTTCGGGTTCGGCATCAGGCCGCGCGGGCCCAGCACGGTGCCCAGCTTACCGACGACGCGCATGGCGTCCGGGGTCGCGATGACGACGTCGTAGTTCAGATCGCCGGCCTGCATCTTCTCGGCCAGATCATCCATACCGACGGCTTCGGCGCCAGCGGCCAGGGCTTCGTCAGCCTTGGCACCGGCCGGAGCGAACACGGCGACGCGGACCGACTTGCCGGTACCGGCCGGCAGCACGGTGGAGCCACGGACCTGCTGGTCGGACTTCTTCGCATCGACGCCCAGGCGCACAGCGACGTCGATCGACTCGACGAACTTGGCCTTGGTGGCGCTCTTCAGGATGTTGATCGCGTCCTCGAAGGCGTATGCCTTGCCCGGAACGACGGCGGCCTTGATGGCCTTCTCACGCTTGGTCTGTGCCATCTTATTAACCCTCCACCACGAGGCCCATGGAACGGGCAGAGCCAGCGATGGTACGCACGGCGGCGTCCAGATCGGCGGCAGTCAGATCCGGTTCCTTCGCCTTGGCGATCTCTTCCAGCTGCTTACGGGTGACCTTGCCGACCTTCTCGGTGTTCGGGCGCTTGGAGCCCGACGAGATGCCAGCGGCCTTCTTCAGCAGGGTGGTGGCCGGGGTGCTCTTGGTGATGAAGGTGAACGTACGGTCCGAGTAGGCCGTGATGATCACCGGAACCGGCAGACCCGGCTCGAGCTTCTGCGTGGCAGCGTTGAACGCCTTGCAGAATTCCATGATGTTCAGACCGCGCTGACCCAGCGCAGGACCGACCGGCGGCGAGGGGTTGGCCTGACCGGCCTTCACCTGCAGCTTGATGTAACCGACAACTTTCTTTGCCATGTGAGTACTCTCCGGGTGCTAGCGCCTTTCGACAACAGGCTCCCCATCGGACCGGGAATCACGCGTCCCGGCATCGCGTTTTGAAATCATGCTGAAGGCCACCTTGCGGCGGCCTCGTCCTGCTGGCTTCCCAGCGGGGAGCCGCGCACTATATCAGGTTTTTTCTTCACATGCCTGAAGCGGCACGTAAACGGACGAAACCGGGCAAAGCCCGGTTCCCCTTGTAGAGTCGAGCCATGCTCGACTGCACCGCCATCCCGAGCCTGGAGTCGAGCATGGCTCGACCCTACAGGACCGGTCAGACGGCCTTTTCGACCTGGCCGAACTCGAGTTCGACCGGAGTGGCACGACCGAAGATCAGCACCGAGACGCGCAGACGGCTCTTCTCGTAGTTGACTTCTTCGACGACACCATTGAAATCGTTGAACGGGCCGTCGGTAACGCGGACCATCTGGCCCGGCTCGAACAGCACCTTCGGACGCGGCTTCTCGACACCTTCCTGAACGCGATTCAGGATGGCTTCGGCCTCGGAATCGGCGATCGGCAGCGGACGGTCGGCGGTGCCACCGATGAAGCCCATCACGCGCGGGGTTTCCTTGACCAGGTGCCAGCTTTCGTTGTCGATGCGCGGAATACCGGCTTCTTCGTGGGTCTCGATCTGGACCAGCACGTAACCCGGGAAGAACTTGCGCTCGGAGCGGCGCTTCTGGCCAGCGCGCATCTCGACCACTTCTTCGGTCGGGACCAGGACATCGCCGAAGCGCTCTTCCATGCCGTCACGGACGATGCGATCGCGCAGAGCCTGCGCCACCGACTTCTCGAAGCCCGAATAGGCGTGAACGACGTACCAACGCTTCATGCAATTCTCCTTAGCGGCTCAGGAACAACTGAACCAGCCACTGAATGACGTAATCGAACCCACCCAGCAACAGACTGAGAATGGTCACCACCACCATCACGACCCAGGTCATGCGGATGGCTTCCTGGCGCGTCGGCCAGACCACCTTGCGCAGTTCGAAGCGCGACTCGGAGAGGAATTCGCGGGTGTCGCGCCCCTTGCCGGTCAGCATGAACACGCCGATACCGCCAACCAGACCGACCACAACCGCCAACGCACGCAGCTGACCCGCCCACGCACCCAGCTGGGTGGCGCGACCGGAGTCGGCGGAGAACCAGAACCAGACGAACAGACCGGCCAGCACCAGCAGCGATGCGGCGACGTACTTGACGATATCCCCGCCGTTGGCGGAGTTGTCCTTGGAGTGTTCGATCTTGCTATTCATCCGGCTGTGTCTGCTTTAGCGGCCCAGGCCGCTGGATAAGGTGGGCAGATGGCACGCCAGGAGGGACTCGAACCCCCAACCTGCGGTTTTGGAGACCGCTGCTCTGCCAATTGAGCTACTGGCGTACGTGTTGAAACTTGCCTTCCCTTAGACGGCGAAGGCGGACCGAGGTTCCCGGCCCGCCATTCGCGTAACCGGCGGCGCTATGCAACCACCGGTACTGCAGGCTTACTCGATGATCTTCGAGACCACGCCGGCGCCGACGGTACGACCACCTTCGCGGATGGCGAAGCGCAGGCCTTCGTCCATTGCCACCGGGTTGATCAGGGTGACGACCATCTTGACGTTGTCACCCGGCATCACCATTTCGACGCCTTCCGGCAGAGCAGCTGCGCCGGTGATGTCGGTGGTGCGGAAGTAGAACTGCGGACGGTAGCCGTTGAAGAACGGGGTGTGACGGCCGCCCTCGTCCTTCGACAGGACGTAGACTTCGCCTTCGAACTTGGTGTGCGGCTTGATCGAACCCGGCTTGGCCAGAACCTGGCCACGCTCGACGTCGTCACGCTTGGTGCCGCGCAGCAGCAGGCCAGCGTTGTCGCCTGCCTGACCCTGGTCCAGCAGCTTGCGGAACATTTCAACGCCGGTCACGGTGGTCTTCT
>NZ_JCAFWP010000055.1:0-17485 GCF_059295135.1 Stenotrophomonas sp. INTA L402-1 | reverse complement strand
AGATGTGTATAAGAGACAGGGCCGGCACTACCTCAACGGCGGGCCGCTTCGCTCTTGTCGCGCGCGCCGCGGAACTCCGATTCCTTTTCCCACGTCGGCCAACGGCGGCTGTTGGCCAGCTCGGCGCCCAGGTCGTAGACCAGCAGGGTGTCGGCGGCGTGGCCACTCGGGTCCCAGCTCGGCGTCCACGCATCGCAGGCCTGGTGGTAGCAGTCGGCGAAGTACTTCTCGCGCAGCGCGCGGCCGGCTTCAACGCCGCCGTCCAGCTTGTCCAGGCCCGGGCCGATGGTGATCGCCGGCACGCCCAGGCGGGCGAAGGCGAAGTGGTCGGCACGGTAGAAGAAGCCGGCTTCCAGGTTCGGGTCCGGGCTGTAGCTGCGGCCGCGGGCCTTGGCCACGCGTTCCAGGTCACCTTCCAGCGAGACCCGGCCCTTGCCCCACGACGCGATGTCACGGGTCGCACCATCCGGGCTGAACATCTCGATGTTCAGTACTGCGGCGGTCTTGTCCAGTGGCGCCAGCGGGTGTGCGGCGTAGTAGCTGGCGCCCAGCAGGCCCTTCTCTTCAGCGGTAAGTGCCACGAAGTACAACGTGCGCTGCGGCTGCGGGCCGGCGGCGAACACCCGGCCCAGTTCCAGCACCGTGGCCACGCCGGTGGCGTTGTCGATCGCACCGCGGCGGATGCGGTCGCCCTTGGCATCGGCCTGGCCGATACCGAACGCATCCCAGTGCGCGGAGAAGATCACCGCCTCGTCGCCATGCTCGCCACCGGGCAGCTTGGCCACCACGTTGCGGGTCACCACCTGCTCGCGCTTGAGCGCGAAATCAACGCTCAGCTTTGCATTGTCCAGCGCCACCGGGCGGAAGTCGGCACGCATGGCCTTGCGCTTCTCCGCATCGAAGTCGAGACCGGCGTCGGCGAAGATCGCCTCGGCCAGCTCGCGCTGCATCCAGCCACGCAGCGGGGTGTGCTGGGCCATCGCCTCGGCCTGGCCGCGCTCGATGTCGAACAGCGGCGAGGTGCCCGAGCTCTTCACCGTGGCCCAGCCATAGGCGGCCGGCGCGGTCTCGTGCACGATCAGTACGCCCTCGGCGCCACGGCGTGCGGCTTCCTCGAACTTGTAGGTCCAGCGGCCGTAGTAGGTCACCGCCTTGCCGTCGAACGCGCCCGGTGCATCGGCTTCGAAATCGGCGTCGTTGATCAGCACGACGGCGATCTTGCCGTGCAGGTCCACGTCCTTGTAGTCGTTCCACTGGCGCTCCGGCGCGTCGATGCCGTAGCCGACGAACACCAGCGGCGCATCCTTGATCTGCACGCGCTTGCGCGGCTGCAGGCTCTGCAGGGTCACGTCCACGCCGTTGGCCAGCGCGCGCTTGCCCTGCTTCAGCGACAGGTTGGCCTTGGCCGCACCCTCCAGCTGTGCGCGCACCAGCGGCACCGGCTGCACCCAGCTGCCATCCACGCCACCCGGCTGCAGGCCGTAGCTGCGGAACTGCTCGATCAGGTACTGCACCGTGCGCTCTTCGCCCTCGGTGGCCGGCGCGCGGCCCTCGAACTCATCCGACGCCAGCACATGCACGTGGCGCGATAGTGCCTGCGGATCGATACCGCCACCCGGCAGATCGTTGGCCGCATGGGCCAGGCCACCGACAAACAGGCAGGACGACAGCAGCAACACGCGCATCGGATTCACGGCAGTACCACGGCTAGCTTGGAAGTCACCAGAGTGTAACGTGGTCGTGACATCACGGCGCAGGCTGGGCCCACGTCATCCACGCATGGCGTGGATCTACCTGCTGATGCGGTCCAGCCAGCAGGCCAGGCCCTGCGCGTTGAGTTCGATGTCCATCGCCAGCACTGCAGTCACCGCGGCATCGTCCAGCGCACAGCCATGCAGCTGTGCACGTTCCAGGTACAGCGCCTGCAGCGCAGCCAGCAGGCAGCGGTGGCGGTCCGGTCGGCCATCGCACTGGCGGCCGATGGCGGCCATCGCATCGATCTGCTCGAACAGGTCGTCGGCCAGTTTCTCCACCTGTTCCACACGACCGTAGTGGGTCAGGTACATCGCCTGCGGCGCGTAATCGAGCATGCGCCGGATCGAGGCCTTCATCGCCTCCGGATCGAACTGCACCGGCGATGAGGTGGGGAAGATGAAAGCGCCCTGCACACTGTCCAGCTCGCGGTAGGAGATGCCAAACGTATCGCCGGTGAACCAGCTGCGGCTGCGCGCATCCCACACGCAGTAGTGGTGCAGCGCGTGGCCCGGCGTATGCAGCAGCACCAGCTCGCGGCCGGCCAGATCGATACGGTGGCCGTCTTCGGCCACCACCACACGGTGCTCCGGAATCGCCTCGATGCGGCCATAGCTTCGCGCGATCTCTTCGGCGCCATACACCGCCGTGGCACCCGCAATCAGGCGGGTCGGATCGATCATGTGCGGCGCACCGCGCGGGTGCAGCACCGCCTTCGCATTCGGCAACTGCTGCATCAGCAGGCCTGCACCGCCTGCATGATCCAGATGCACGTGGGTGAGCAGCAGCCAGTCCACCGCCTCCACGCCCAGGCCGGCCTCCGCCAGCGCCTGCAGCATCGCCGGCACCGACAGGCCGGTACCGCAGTCGACGAACGCAGCGCGGCCGTTTTCAACGATCAGGTACGCCGCGTCGAAATCCGGGCGCTGGAAGCCGGTATCGATGGTGTGGATGCTGGGGTCGGCGGTCATCGGCACGCACCTGGCAGGATCGGGAACAGACCCCCATGGTAGGCGCGCAGGCGGCCCGGGTTCGATGCGGCTTTGGTCGGGTAGTGCCGGCCGCTGGCCGGCAACCTCGGGATAGCCAGGAGAATGCATGTGCCGGCCAGCGGCCGGCACTACCGATCAGCCGGAGCGCAATGCGAACCGCGGCCGCAGCAACAGGGCCAACACCAGCACCGCCAGGAACGCGCCGTAGGCGTACAGCACCGCCAGCACCTGCGGCCAGATCGGGCCGGCGCCCGGCTGCACCACGCCGATGCGGTAGCCCCACAGCATCGACACGATGCTCAGCGCGAATGCGAGCACCAGGGTGGTGCTGTCGAACAGGCGCCGCCGCGCGGTGCGCGGCTGGCGCGGGAACAGCCAGTACAGGCTGCCCAGCAGCAGGAACCAGGGCAGGAACAGCAGCAGCGACAACCAGGCCATCGCAGACTCCATGTCATCGCGCCGGAGGCGCGCGGACATCATGCCATGACCTTCGTTCACGGGTAGTGCCGGCCGCTGGCCGGCATTTCCTATGCAAATGCCGTGGTAGTGCCGGCCGCTGGCCGGCATCCGCCCTTCAACGGCGCCGACCAAGGTCGGCATCTACCGATCAGTCGGCTCGCAGCGCCGCCAGCGCGGCCAGCACTACATCCACTTCCGCTTCCAGCTTGAACAGCTCGCTCTGCAGTTGGTCACCCTGCTCGGCCTGTTTGATCACGGCAATCAACTGCCCCGCATCGCGCGGCGAATCGAAACCTTCGCTCTGGATCAGCAGGGTGCCGTCACCAGCGGTCAGCTTGAAGTAGAAGCGGCCATCCTTTTCACGGTACTGCTTGAACAGCGGCGGTGCCACGCGGGCCACGCCAGCGTCCTCGCTGGCGATGTCGCCTGCGGTGGACAGGTCACGCAGGCCCACCGCATGGCGCAGCTCGTCCAGCAGCGGTGCCGCCAGCTGCTCGCGCAACTGCTGGCCACGGCGCTTGAGCAGCGCCTCGATCTTCTCCGGCTCGGCCATCAGCGCGTTGTAGCGCTCGCGCAGCGGCGAGAGCTCGCTGTCGATGCGCTCGAACAGCTGCTGCTTGGCATCGCCCCAGCTGATGCCGGCAGCGAACGCCTTGGCGAATTCCGCGGTCTGTTCCGGGGTGGCGAACGCCTGGTACATCTGGAACAGCGCCGAGCCCTCGGTGTCCTTCGGCTCGCCTGGTGCGCGCGAGTCGGTCAGGATCGAGAACACCAGCTTCTTCAGCTCCTCGCGCGGCACGAACAGCGGAATGGTGTTGTGGTAGCTCTTGCTCATCTTGCGGCCGTCAAGGCCCGCCAGCGTCGCCACCTGCTCGTCGATCACCACGTCCGGCAGCGGGAAGTACTCTTTGCCGTACACATGGTTGAAGCGCTGGGCGAAATCGCGCGCCATCTCGATGTGCTGGATCTGGTCGCGGCCCACCGGCACCTGGTTGGCCTTGAAGATCAGGATGTCGGCGGCCATCAGCACCGGGTACATGAACAGGCCGGCGCTGACGCCCGCATCTTCGTCCACGCCTTCCTCGCGGTTCTTGTCCACCGCCGCCTTGTAGGCGTGCGCGCGGTTGAGGATGCCCTTGCTGGCGATGGCGGTCAGGAACCACATCAGCTCGGTGGTCTCGCGGATGTCGCTCTGGCGGTAGAACCACACATGTTCCGGGTCCAGCCCGCAGGCCAGCCAGCTGGCTGCGATCTCCAGGGTCGCGCGCTGGGTGCGCTGCGGGTCCTGGGACTTGATCAGGCTGTGCAGGTCGGCCAGGAAGAAGAAGCTCTCGATCCCCGGCGCGCGGCTGGCCGCGATGGCCGGACGGATGGCGCCAACGTAGTTGCCCAGGTGGGGCGTGCCGGAGGGGGTGATGCCGGTAAGGACTCGGGTCGTCATGACTGCGTGGGGTAACCTTCGATGAACGGGGCCAGTTTACCTTGCACGCCACCAACCCCGTCAGGGCCTGCGGCGCGTTCATTCACGCAACCCCGCTGGAGACGCCCGATGAAACGCCTGCTGCCCCTGCTGCTGATCCTGCCCCTGGCCGGCTTCCGCCCGGCCCCGATGCCGCCGCCGGTGTACGAGGGCGGCCCCGTGCGCATGGCCCTGGTCGACCGCGACCGCGGCACCGAACTGCGCAGCTACCCGGCCGAGGGCCAGCGCTGGGTGGCCGGCGAGCGCGGCCACCGCTACGCCGTGCGCCTGTACAACGACAGCCCGCGCCGGGTGCTGGTGGTGCTGTCGGTGGACGGCGTCAACGCCATCTCCGGCGAAGATGCCGATCCCTCGCAGACCGGCTACGTGCTCAACCCCGGCCAGCGCGCCGACATCACCGGCTGGCGCAAGAGCCAGGACGAAGTGGCGCAGTTCGTGTTCAGCAGCCCCAGCGGCAGCTATGCCAGCCGCACCGGCCGCCCGGACAACATCGGCGTGGTGGGCGTGGCGGTGTTCGAGGAAGCGCGCCGCTGGTACCCGCAACCGATCCTGCGCCGTGGCCTGCCGCTGCCAGCCCCGGCGGCGGAAGCGTCGGCCGATGCCAGCGCGAGCAGCAGCCGCATCGAGGGCTATTCCAGCAAGTCGCAGGCGCCAGCGCTGGGTACCGGCCACGGTGCTCGCGAGCAGTCTTCGGTGCGCGATACCGACTTCGAACGCGCCAGCCGCAGCCCCGCACAGGTACTGCAACTGCGTTACGACAGCGCCCGCAACCTGCGCGCACGCGGCATCCTGGTGGATTCGCCGTCGCGCCTGCCGCGCGAACCACAGGCCTTCCCCAACCGCTACGTGCCGGACCCGCCGGCGCGCTGATCGTCCCGCCCAGACAACACAACGCCCGCAACCTCTCGGTGCGGGCGTTGTGCCGTGGGGGAGACCGAAGTGCTTACTTGTAGTCCGGGTAGTCCTTGCTCACGGCGTCCTGGAACTCACGCACTTCCTTCTCCGCGCGGTCCTTGGCCCAGCCATAACGTTCCTGCAGGCGACCGGCCAGATACTCGGCATTGCCTTCCGCCACATCGAAGTCGTCGTTGGTCAGATCGCCCCACTTGGCCTGGGCCTTGCCCTTCAGCTGCGACCACTTGCCGGAAATGATGTCTTTGTTCATTGCTGGGAGTCCTTGGTTGCAACGGCGTTCTTACCGTGGCTCCAGCTTCGCGCAGCGGCTGTTGAATACCGGTCAACCGGCAATGAAATAGATGCTCACCTGCTTGAATGGTTCACTCCGCTTCGACAGCACGCAGCGAAAAGCACGCGCAAAAAAAGCCGGGGAAATCCCCGGCCTTTTCTCTTTCCGTTCCGTGCAGGGCTCAACGGCCCTTCGCGGTGTCCTCTACCTTCTCGCCCGCCTTCTGCACGTCCTTGCCGGCACCGGCAATGGTGTTGCAGCCGGCCAGCAGGGCCACCGAGAACATCGACAACAGCATCAGGGCAACTACGCGCTTCATGGGCTTCTCCTTGGGTTTGCCGCTACACCGCTTCATTCGCGGATGGGATTGTTTCGCTCGGCGGGAGAAGGCCAACGCCCACCACCGCCGCGTGAAGTGCAATCTGGCGGCAGTGGCGTGGAGCGGGCGTGAACGGATCACAGATCCGTTCAGGCGGCGCCGTCAGTCACGCATCAGGGTGGACTTGCCGAACAGGCTTTCGACCAGGTCCACGGCCAGTTCGGCGGTGGCATTCTGCTTGTCCAGCAAGGGGTTGAGCTCGACGATGTCCAGCGAACCCATGCGCCCGGTGTCGGCGATCATCTCCATCACCAGCTGCGCCTCGCGGTAGTTCACCCCGCCCGGCACAGTGGTGCCCACGCCCGGCGCGATGCTCGGGTCCAGGAAGTCCACATCGAAGCTGACATGCAGGTGGGTGTTCTCGTCGATGCCGGCCAGTGCGGCTTCCACCGCGCGCTTCATGCCGTTCTCGTCGATGTAGCGCATGTCATAGACATCCACCTTGTGGGTCTTGATCAGGCGCTTCTCGTCCGGGTCCACCGAACGGATGCCGATCTGGTGCATCTGCGCCGGGGTGATCGCCGGCACGGTGCCACCAAGGCGGGTCAACGCATCCGGGCCGAGGCCGCACAGGCAGGCCACCGGCATGCCGTGGATGTTGCCCGACGGGGTCACGTCGCTGGTGTTGAAATCCGAATGGGCATCCAGCCACAGCACGCGCAGGGTCTTGCCCTGTTCGCGGCACCAGCGCGCCACCGCAGTGATCGAACCAATGCCCAGGCAGTGGTCGCCGCCGAGCATGATCGGCATGCGGCCAGCCTGCAGTTCGGCATAGCTGGCTTCCATCAGCGCATGGTTCCACGCCACCACTTCATCCAGGTGGCGGTAGCCTTCCACCGGCGCGGTCCACGGGTTGCGCGGGCCATCCAGGTTGCCCAGGTCACGCACGTCCACGCCGCGCGCCTCCAGCGCCTCCGGCAGGCCCGCCACGCGCAGCGCTTCCGGGCCAAGCCGGGCACCACGATGGCCCGCACCCACGTCGGTGGGAACGCCAATCAGGGATACGGAAATGGGATGGGCCATGGGTGCCTCCTGCGGGGGAAAAAGAAGCACAGTCTAGCCAGAGCTGTGTGACACCACTCGCGGCGGTGCAGCAGGGCATTGGCATGGCATGATGCCGCGCGGACCCGACCGTCCTTCATGGAAGATTGCGATGTCGCCCTTCATCAATACCGCGTGGCCACGCTTTTTCACCGTGGCGCTGCCCATCGCCGTTTTCGCAGTTTTTTTGAGCAACTCGATCGATGCGTCGCCGAATGGCTGGCTGATGCAGGCGACGCTGCTGGTGGTGCCGTTCTCGATCCTGGTATTCCTCGGGTTGGGTTGGCAGCGTCTGCGCAAGGCACACGCTGAAGATCCAATCCTGAAGAGCGAACTGCAGCGGATGCTGACGGCCTTGATCGGCAATGTGAAGGTGGCCGCGCTGTGGTTCGGCCTGACCGTCGTCGGCATGTTCGCTCTGATGCTGATATGGGTGTTGCTGCGAACATCAGGCGGCTGACGGAGGTCCCAGCCTGCGACGAACTCAACCGCCGCGGCGGCGAACCGGCGTCACGCTCTGCACCTGGCCGTTGTTGCGCATCATGCACAGGAAGCGGCCATCGGGATAATCGATGATGAGTTCCTGGTAATCGCTGCCCACCGGCATCTGGGTCACCAGCGTGCCCTGCGCGCCCTTGCGCATGTTGCAGGAACCCAGCGCGGTATCGCCCGCCGGCGCGCTGTTGGCCGCCTTGGACACATTGCGGAACACCGCGCGGCACCCGCCATTGACCCACACCGAATGCCGCGACAGGCCCCAGTTCTGGCCTTGTTCGCAACGGGTGTGGCTGAGCTGGCGCTCGATTTCCACGTTGCCACGGGTATCCATGTCGCACGACACCTGGCGCTGGTCGGTGGACTCGCAGGTGACTTCGCGCGGTAGTGCCGTGTCGTTGTCGTCATCGTGGCGACGGTGGTCGCGATGTTCAGACGATGCGGGCGTTCCGCTGACAATGACCTGGCAGATGCCATTGGCGCCGTCTCGGCCGGTGTAGCTGATCTGCGGCGTGCCTTCATCGTTGCGGCTGATCGACAGGGTGATGCCGCTGTTGGCATCGCGTGCTTCGAAGTAGCGGTCGTTGAAGCGCTTTAGCGTGGCCTCGCGGCCCTGCACGTAGACCGGTCCGCCATCGTCGGCGTGCACATCGATGCCGCCCGGGCAGCTGGCGTTGAAGAACGGTACCGCCGCCATGGCCGGCGCCATGAAGGCGGTGGACAACAGTGCGACGGTGAGCGGCAGGGCATGGCGACGCATGTGCTTATCCCGAAAGGGCCCAGGGGGGGCTTGTGGCGGCAGTATGCGGTAGGGCGCTGCGGGCTGTCCGTGAGGATTATCAAGATCCGCGTGGCGCGCGCGGGGATTCATGTCTGATAGGGTGTTCTTGGAGCTTTGCCGGGACGGTTAAGCCAGCTTTACTTCCTGGGCCATGAAGGGTTGTGCGACAGCAAGACGCACCAGGATTCGTCGTTGGCTGCAGCTCGGCGCGATATGTCGCTTCTGGCATTGCAATGCCCGAAACGGGCCAAACGCGATAATTCATTTTTCCTTTCAGATCACCCGATGCCATCGAAACAAACGACTGGCAGGCGGTGATTTCACGTGCGCATGATGAATCGTCACCTGCAAAGGTGGTCGGGTCTTCCAAGCCCGCGTAATCGATGCTGTATACGCTTGCCAGCCGGCGCCGTCTTCCCAAGAGCGGCGCCGGCTGGCAATCCGTTCGCCGATCGACGGCGGGCGGTGCGTGGGGGCCCCGTGCCCGCCGGCTCATCGATTCCCGGTCTTGGAAGCCACGCATCGCCCGCCACCCTCTTCGGGTGGCACCTCTGTTCCCGACGAGGACGCCCGCATGCCCAAGACCCACCACCCGTACCTGACCGCCACCTTGGGCGAGGCTGCCCTGCGACTGCCGCCCGAACTGGCGCAGCCGTTGGAAGCCGCTTTCGCCGCCGCCAATGAGGCGCCCGCGCCCATCAACCTGCCCGGCTGCCTGCAGCGCATCCAGGCCGGGGACGCCGCCGATGGACAGCCGTGGCCGGGGCCGGCAGGCACACCTGGTGAAGCGGTGGCTGCCGCTCGCAGGGATCGCGCCGCGGTTGGCCTGGTGTCGCTGCTGGAGCTGTACCACGCCGCCGAGCGCGTGCGCGTGGACGGGGAAGAGAAGGACGATATCGGCGACGGTGTGCGCGAGGGGCTGATGCTGGCTTGCCGCGGGCTGGCGGAGTATGTGGCGTTGCAGGCGCGTAGCTGAGGCTGCGGCGGTCGCAGTGTGTGTGCGGCGTTGATCGAAGGATCTGCCCACGTCATACAGTGAGCTGACTCACCGGGTTGGGACGAGAAAAACCGGCGAAAGGCGGTTTCTCTATTTTCGTTCCACCGCCTTTGCGACCGGCGCCGCGCCGACGCATCATGATCGGCGCCTGTGCTTATGCTGCGCTGGCATGCAATCGCACACCCAGGGCCCGGGTCACCTTCAGGATGGTCGCGAAATCCGGGCTGCGCTCGCCCGACAGTGCGCGATACAGACTCTCGCGCGACAAGCCCGCCGCACGCGCAACCTTGCTCATGCCCTGAGCGCGCGCGATGTCGCCGAGCGCCTTGGCAATGAACGCGGAATCGCCATCGCTTTCCTCGATGCAGGCATCGAGATAGGCCGCCATCTCCTCCGGTGTCCGAAGGTGCTCGGCCACATCAAATGCTTTGAGTTCGACTTTCTTCTTGATGGCCATGATGGGACAGCTCCAGTACTTCGGTATTGAGTCGTTTCACCTACAGCCCGTTCGATGCTCACAGGGCACGCGCAATCTCCTTGGCCTTCTCGATATCGCGCTGCTGCGAACCCTTGTCGCCTCCAACCAGGAGAATCACCAACTGCCTGCCGCGCTGGGTGTAGTAAACGCGGTAACCCGGCCCTGCATCGATACGCAATTCAGAAACGCCATCCGCCAGATAGCGGTGATCACCGGGATGGCCTCCAGCGAGCCGACCGATACGGGCCAGGATGCGAGCGCGTGCGGTTACGTCCTTGAGAGCGTCAATCCATGTCGCGAACTGACGGGTACGCTGGATCTTCATGGAGGACTGTAGCCTACTGGCTACAGCCTTTCAACTATCGGATTGCGCACATGGAGATGTGCTCGGCCTTCCGTCTGACGTTCCCTACCTCGCAGCTGACGCCGCGTTTTTCAAACTGGAAAGTGGAACCGAGTGCGTTTTCAGTAGCTCATTTTTCACGGGAGCCCGATCCGTCCTCAAAAACGCTGTGCTAGATTCAAGAGCGTGACGTTGGCGCGAGAGACGCTTTCATGGATGCATGGGTCGAGAAATTCGCTTCTTCATCAAAACGTGGACTTCGGCGCCACCTCTGGATAGCAGTGCGTCGTCGCCTCGCGATCGCTATTCCGACGCTTGTGCTGGCAGCATGTTCGAGTGCCGCGCCGCCGACCCCATCAGATCATCTGAATCAAAGAGAGTCCGTCGAATCAGGGAGTGAAACTGGTATGGAGCGATTCAAGAACGACATCGAGCGTTTGACCAAGGTGCGTTTTGATGATGTCGACGCGTTGAATGAACAGCTCCACACACACCTGGGAGAACCGACTCGACAAGGCTTGAGGGACGAGCGGACCGCAGAACGCGGCATGCTGGGCGGACTTGAGATCCAGAACATCACGCTGAGAAGTCCTGCCGACGATCCTACGCACGCGACCTTGGTCTTTGAGGTCGCCCCACCGAGCATCGCGCTCGGGGAAATCATCTGGGAGGAATCCGCCATGTATCCACCCCATCCGGATGCGCCTGATTCCCGCCCTTACTGGTCTGCTCAGGTGAACAGTGCCAAGGTTGTACTCGGGCTCTCCCTTGACCACAAGACGCTGACCTACGTATCGATCAGTCAGCGCTGATCCCTGTCATTGCGAAGGAGCCGCACCATGGAGCGTGCTGAAGAATTTGCACTGTCACAGCCGCAGGAGAGTGGCCGACCAGGGGCCACACATCGTCCGGCTTCGCCTTTGGTTGATCCTTCGCTGGTACCGCTTCTGACCAAATCCCCAACACTTCGAGCGGGTCTTGCACAGGCTGATCACGACAACCTGGGTGTCGAATGGGGGCCAGCCGGTGGCGGCACCTATCTTGTTCCCGGCGTGAAGATCGTCATTGACGAGAACGCCATCGGGCAAGGCTCCAGAATCGCACGTTCTCTTTCTCATGAAGTTGGGCATCATCTCTTCACCGAGCAACCAGATCGGGCGTCTAAGCAGTCCTTTGTGAACACCTCGCTGCGAGGAGAAGCAGCTGCCACGCTCAGCAATGTCCAGGTCCAGCGTGAAATCACCGCAGCCGGAGGACCGAACATTGGCGTGTCGGGCACAGGCGATCGCCCCCAGCAGTATGGAGCCATTGCCGCGAAACTCGAGGCAGGGCAGATCAACCGTAACCAAGCACTAAGTCAGATCGCTGACGTGTTCAAGACGGAGGCTCCTTCTGTTGGTCCTCATGCGACATACGAGCTTTACTATGGCGCGCACTATGATCAGCACATAGCACCCACGCAGCGTCGACGTAGGCCCGAGCCAGAATTTGACGCCGAGCGCACTTCGGCTGCGGAAAGAGACGCCGTGGTCGCCGACGACTCACTCCCAGTGCAGCGAACAGCTTCCTCAGTAGCTGAACTCGGCAACGCTGACCGCTTTCTCTACATGCAGATAAGAGCGGGTGTGGACCGCCTGGACGCCGAGAGCGGGAAGCAGTGGGATGAGTCGAGCCAGCGCATGTCCGCGAGTCTGTTGGTACTCGCGAAGGAGCAAGGGCTTGCAAGAGTTGACCACGTTGTATTGAACAACCCGACAGAGTCCCTTGCACGTGGCGAGAAAGTATTCATCGTCGAGGGAGCGATGGACGATCCTGCCCAACGCCGTGGAACCATGAATACGATGGACGCGCTTCGCGTGCCTGAAGCAGAGTCCCTGCATCGCGCTGAAGCGTTGGCCGCAAATCTTGAACAGCAGCCGGCGCAGCAGGTTCATGCGCAGGACGGGCCATCGTTCTCAAGGTAAGGCTGTCGAGGCGCTGGGTGTGCCGCCTTTCGAACCACCCGGCAAGCGCCTGTAGCATTGCAAAGTGGCGCCGACACATGGGGGGACCGCTTATCCGAATCGAACGGATGACCTGGTTGCCGTGGAACAACTGACGCTGTTGGCTGGAGCGAGGGCATCAGCCCCGTTTTGGTATGGGGACAAGATGCACACAATCGCAATCTTCCTGGTCAGCGTCTGCACCATTGTTCTTTCAGGCTGCGCGACTACCGCACTTCCGAAAGGGGTTGCCTCAGCTGGATATACTGAAGTTGTTTCCGTCCCTCTAGGCCCTCTTCGCTACTTCTACACGGCTTCCATGCTTCCTGGTCAGGACGCCGTAGGCACGACTTATCTCGTCCGCTGCGCGAACACCGAGCGGACGATCAACCTACAGATCGCGGATGGGCTTACGATTGGCGCCGAAGAGGCTTGTGCACGTGTCGATGCGGCGGCTGCCTCATCCGAGTCATGGATACCGGCAGCATCGAATAGCTATCGGGTCCTTCTTGTACAGGAAGGCACTTCTGCGGTAGCGCGGGCAAGGTCGCTTGGCCGCTTTGCCACGGGCAGGACGCTCGCGCTTGTGTCACCGGTCTACGGCGATCAACACCGGACCTTCGCAAATCTCGTTGATCTGGTTGCGCACGAGAGCGTTCATGCATTGGGCCATGCTACAAAGCATCCCCGAGCGCTGGACGAAAGAAGCGCCTACTACGCGGGCCTATGCGCGCAACTTCAGATCAACGGCTTCATCACGGAAGAAGGTTTGCCGGGGGCCCCTCTCGCGTCCGGCGATCAGGCCGTACGCTACTCCTCGCAGGAAGCCTATCGCGTGCGGCTGGAAATCTATCCGTTGCTGGCGGGCGGAGGCATCCGGCTTGGAACTCCATCCGGCAAGTTGATGCTGCAACGTTGTCAGCAGATCAGACGCGAGATGAATCGGCTTCGGTAGCCTCATTGGCCCCGTCCAGAACCTGAGCCCAAGGGTCGTTTCCCCGATCATCGCGAATGGGCAAGCGCCCCGCTCTGGCCTTTTTTATTGAAACCGCCATTTCCAACGCGTTTCGGCGCTTCTCATGTGGTGCCGCTTATCCGAATCGAACGGATGACCTACTGTTTACAAGACAGTTGCTCTACCAACTGAGCTAAAGCGGCATGGGTGGTGCACCGGCGGCAGCGCCTCGGTCCGGGGATTCTAGCGCAACCGTGTGCATTCCAGCGACCGGCTCTGTGCCGCCCCGCTGCGCTGCTGGACCTGGGCCGGCTGCGTGCCCGCCGCCAGCTGCCCTTCCAGCCACCACTGGCCGGCGTCGCCGCTGGCGACCAGGCGCGGCTGGAAGCCGGCGGCCTGCACCGCCGCCATGCGCCGCTCTGCGCCTTCGCGGTTGCGGTACTGGCCCAGCGCCACGGCGTTGATGTCCTCGCCCTGGCTGATGATGTAGTAGTCGCTCAGGCCGGCGGCGACGATACGCTTCACCGTGGCCTGGGCTTCTTCGCGGCTGGCGGCGGCCGGCAGCATCACCCGGAAACGTGCGCTGCCGCTGGCAGCAGGCTGTTCGCGCAGGCGCACCTGACTGATGACGTTGCCGGCCTTGCCTTGCGCACTGCTCGCAGCAGCGCGGTCGGCGAACGGGCCCAGCGCGATGCAGCGCGGCGGCTCGGCAGCCACGGGCGGGGTTACGGGTTTTTCCGGTGCCGGTACGGGTGCAGGCGGCGCTACCGGCTTGGCAGCGGCAGCAACCGCCGCAGCGTCAGCCGTCTGCGGCTTGGGAGTTTCCGGCTTGGCCGGCACCGGCGCGGGCGTCGCAGCCACAGCCGTCTTCGCGGCAGGTTCGCGTTCCACCAGCGGCGCGGTCGGGGCTGCAGCAGTCGCTTCGGCGGCCGCAGCGGCATCCACGCCACCGGGCACCCAGCGCAGCTCGGCTACGCCGGCCGGTTGCGGCGGCGGCGCGGGCGGCTGCGGTGCATCGCGCAGCAGCCACCAGCAGGCGACGCCAAGATTGAGAATGGCCAGTACGACGATCAGGGCACGGGTCAGCATGCGCGGATACTAGCCTGCGGGCTGGTGCACCGCCCAGCGGGCGAGGCCATCCAGCACCAGCGATGGGTGGTAGTCGGCGCCGGGCAGCAGCGGCATCAGCGCCGGTGCGCCGCCGCCATGCACCAGCAGCGACGGTGCCACGCCCAGCAGCGTGTGCGCCTGCTGCGCGCTGCGTTCGATCAGCGCCACGGCCGCGCCGTCGCAGCCAGAGGCCAGCGCGTCGGCGGTGTCATTGGCGAACTCGCTGTAGTCGCCGCCGGTCGCCGGCAGCTGCACCGCACGCGCGTGCAATGCCTCGCGCATGGTGGTGGGCGATGCGGAAATGCGGCCACCGTGGTGCCGGCCGTCGGCGTCGAGCAGATCAATCGTCAGTGCGGTGCCCACGCCGACCACCAGCACCGGGCGCTGCGCCTTCGCAGCGGCCAGCAGGGCCAGGAAACGATCGACGCCGAACTTTTCCGGCTTGGCATAGGCAATGCGCACACCGGCGCATTCGGCGCTGGTGCGCACCACATGCACGTGTTCGAAGCGGCACTGCAGCTGGTCCAGCATGGCGCTGGTCAGCGACGGTGCGGCCACGCTGGCCACGAACGCGGTGGTGCCGCTGGGCAGGCTGTGCGGCGGCTGCCCGGCCATGCCTTCGGCGCCGTGCGCCCAGGCCTGTACGTCGCCGGCGCGGTCACCCTGCAACGGCGCGAACTTGAAGCGCGAGTTGCCCAGGTCGAACAACCAATCGCTCATGCCGCCCTCACGCTGACTTCGCCGGCGTGCAGCAGGCGTTCCTGGCCATCGATGCGCACGCGCAGCGCGCCGTCGTCAGCCAGGCCAAGTGCGGTGCCGTGCTGCCACTGCCCGTCCAGTTCCACGCGCACTTCGCGGCCGGCCAGCATGTCGAACGCGGCGTAGCGCGGCAGGAACGGGGCCAGTCCTTCGCGATCGAATTCTTCCAGCGCCGGCAGCAGGCGTGCCAGCACCGCGGCGACAACCACGTTGCGGTCCACCGGCTTGCCAGCCAGCGTATCCAGGTCTACCCACGGCTGGGTGATCTGCTCGGCGAACGACGGCGGCATGTGCGTGTTGATGCCGATGCCGATCACCGCGCGCGCCGGGCCGGCGTACTCGCCACCGCCTTCTGCGAGCAGGCCGACCAGCTTGCGCTTGCCGTCGACGATCAGGTCATTCGGCCACTTCAGCTGGGCCTGGGTGTAGCCCAGATCGTGCAGCGCTTCGGCGACGGCGATGCCCGCTACCAGGCTCAGCCCGGCGAGGCGGCCGAGGCCACCGGAGTACAGGCGCAGCACCGACAGGTAGATGTGCGCGGCCAGCGGCGAGGCCCAGGCACGGCCACGACGGCCACGGCCACCGGTCTGGCGTTCGGCCAGCAGGACGCTGACCCCGCGCTGGGGCGCGCTGCAACGCAGCAATTCGGCGTTGGTCGAGTCCACCGTCCAGGCCACCTGCAGCTCGTGCAGCAGGGTCTGGACGTCGGCAAGCAAGCCGGCGCGGATCGCGTCCGGGTCCAGCAGGTCGACCGGACGGGTCAGGCCATAGCCTTCGCCAGCACGGCCCTCGATGTCCACACCGGCGGCCCTAAGTCCTTGAATACGCTTCCAAATGGCCGCCCGGGTCTGACCCAGCTCACGGGCCAGGGCGTCGCCGGACAGGCGACCGGCAGCGAGTTTGGCCAGCAATTGGCGATCGTCCACGGCAGCTTCCACGAAGTCAGGAAGGAATTATGCGGGAAAGCCGCCAGCGACGCCCGCCACGCTGGGTTTCGCGGGGGCTTCCAACGGGGCGCCGGGTTCGGGCTAGAATCGGGAACTCACCCTCCCTTAACGTGGATGTCGTCAATGCGCCGTTATGCCCATTGCCTGATCCTGCTGCTGATGCCCTTCGCGGCGTCTGCGACAGCAGCGCTGGACGACAGCCGTGGGGCCTGCGTGTCCTCCAATGGCGATGCCGCCTCGCAGCGCGCGCCCACCGCCAGCGCATCGGCCGCCAGCACCAAGGCGGCACCGGTACGCCCGGCGGCCAGCACCACCACCGGTGGCGGTGGCAGCGACGACGACATGCTGCCGCGCATCCGCGCGCCGAAGTGGCACAGCTACCTGCCGGGAATGTTCCGCTGATCAAGTCGTTGCTGCAGTGGCTGCGGCCTGCGCCGCGGCCGATCGACGATGCACTTTGGGATGACGCCTGCCGCCGCGCGGCGTGGCTGCACGGACTGGACGACGAACGCCGCACGCGCCTGCGTGTGCTGACCACGCGCTTCCTGCATGAGAAGACCATTACCCCGATTGGTGAGCTGCAGCTGCAGGCCAGCGATGGCGTGCTGCTGGCCGCGCTGTGCTGCCTGCCGCTGCTGGAATTCGGCGAGGTAGGACTGGAAGGCTGGTCGCAGCTGATCGTCTACCCGGATGCGTTCCGCGTGCACCGCAGCCACATGGATGCGGCCGGCGTGCTGCATGAGTGGGATGACGAACTGATTGGCGAATCGTGGGACAGCGGTCCGTTGATCCTGTCCTGGGCCGATGTGCAGGCCGATCTGGCCGCGCCGCACGAGGGTTACTGCGTGGCGGTGCACGAGATGGTGCACAAGCTGGACGCGCTGGATGGCGCGATGGACGGTACGCCACCGCTGCCACGCGCATGGCAGCGCGAATGGGCGGCCACGTTCCAGCAGGCTTACGATGCCTTCTGCATGCGGGTGGATGCCGGCGAAGAGACGTTGATCGATCCGTATGCGGCCGAAGCGCCAGAAGAGTTCTTCGCGGTGACCAGCGAGTACCACTTCTCCGCGCCGGATCTGCTGCAGCAGGCGTTGCCGGACGTCGCTGCGCAACTGCGGCGGTTCTATGGCAACCCGCCGACGATCGAAACACGGTAGTGCCGGCCGCTGGCCGGCACCTTGGCAATGCCACCGAAGATCATGAGGTTGCCGGCCAGCGGCCGGCACTACCGGAACACTACGCGCTGTTGCAGCAGGCGTTGCCGGAGGTGGCCGCGCAGCTGCGGCGGTTCTATGGCAAGCCGCCGACGATCGAAATACGGTAGTGCCTGTCTCTTATACACATCT
>NZ_JCAFWP010000054.1:0-18383 GCF_059295135.1 Stenotrophomonas sp. INTA L402-1 | reverse complement strand
AGATGTGTATAAGAGACAGGGCCGGCATTCAGCGAAGGTCGGGTTGCCGGCCAGCGGCCGGCACTACCAGAACCCGCTTTCCGAACCCTCACCGGCGCGCTGATGCGCTGCCCCCGCCCCCTCCCACACGGATCAACAAAAGCGCCGGCAGGCGAACCCGCCGCCAGGGCCTTCATCAACTCAGCTCAACCAGTCCTTGCAGGCGCCATCCACCTGGTCACCGCACGCCTGCTGCATCCGCTGCTGCAGCCGTGCCAGCGTCTCCGCACCCTGGTGCTTGCCGCTCCACGCCTTCAACTGCCCGGCAAGTCGCTCGAAGCGCTGGCGAGTGCGCTGGTGGTAACCCGACGGCTGTGCCTCCAGCTCGGCGATCAGCGACGCGGTCGCCTGCTCGATGCGCGGTGCATCGTCCGGCGCCAGCTTCAGCAGGCCTTCCACGTACAGCACGCCCCATTGCACGCGGGTGGCCGGGCCCTGTGCACCGTCGTAGGCGCGCTTCAGCCACTCCAGCGCACCGGCGGTGTCGCCGCGCTGCTCGGCCAGTTCGGCCAGCTCGGGCATGTAGTAGTACGGCTGTTCGCTGCGCTTCAGCTCGGCCAGCAACAGTGCCTCGGCACCCGCGTCGTCACCTACCTCGCGCAATGCGTACACCGCGCTGCTGATCGTGGCCTGGCGTGCATGCGCATCGGTGGCGGCGGCATCGGCAGCGGCCACGCGCTGCTTGACCCGCTCGACCAGCGCCGCGGGCAGTGCGCCCTTGGGCTGCTGCTGGCGGGCCAGCGATACTTCGGTCAGCGCACGCGACAACGCGTCGTCGGCGCGATCACCGCGCTCGGCATCGGCGCGCTCCAGTGCAACCAGCAATTGCTGGCCCAAGGTGTTGGACGTGGCCGGGCCTGCACTGGCCTGCTTGACCAGCTGCACGCCTGCGTAGCCGAGCAATTCACGATTGCGGCGCACTTCCGCCGGTTGTGCCAGTACGGCCTGCAGCAGCTCGCGCACTTCGGTGGGCGAGGCATCGGGCTTCTCGGCTGTGGCCAGAGCCAGCAGGGCGAAACGGCGCTGCAGGGCGGCGTCGGGTGCCGCCCTGGACAACTGGCGCAGCACGTCCTGGCTCCTGCGCTCGCCGGCCAGGCGGTTGGCGTCCACTTCCCAGCCATAGTCGCCCAGCACCTGCCAGTCTTCGGCGGCCAGCCGGTCCGGCGTTGCCAGCGCGGTGGCCAAGGTGGCCGCAACAGCACTGCGGCGGCCAGCGGCGACGGTCAGTGCCCGGGTCAGTTCGGCGGCGTCATTGCCACCGGCGACGCGGGTGATTTCGTTGCGCTGTGGGTCCAGCACGATCAGGGTGGGATAGCCGCGTACGCCGAAGCGTTCGCCCCAGGCTTGCGCACCTTCCTCGTCGCCATCCAGGTAGACGGGAACGAATTTGCTGGTCAGCGCGATGAAGGCCGGGTCCTTGAACAGGCCCGCCTTGAGCTGGTTGCACGGCGGGCACCAGACGGCACCCCAGTACAGCAGCACCGGCTTGCCGCTGTCGGCGGCTTCGGCGAAGGCATCGTCCACATCGCCCTGGCGCCAGGCGATGGCGGATGCCGGCGCGGGTGCCTCGGCGGAGTTGGCGGTGGATACCGGGGCCGGGGTGCAGGCGCTCAGCGCCGAAGCCAGCAGCAACACGGAAAGCGCGACGCGCATCGGCAGCATCTCGAAGGGCAGGGTGACAGGCCATTGTAGGAACCGCCGGGGAGCCTGCTGATTCAGTTTGCTTATGACAGGCGTGCCGCAGGGCATGACGCCCACCGGGCATTGCCGGGCGGATGCCTTCAGGCCGCTGCCCGCACCATCTGCTGGTACACCAGCCCGTTGATCTCGCCGACCTCGCCATCCAGCACGAAGCCATAGCGCAGGTAGGTAGGCACTGCATTGAGCGAGGCGCGCACCGTCAGTACCGGCTCGCGTACCTGTGGCAGCACGGCTTCGAACAAGGCGTGCCCGATGCCCTGGCCCTGGCAGGCGGGATCGACGAACAGCATCGCCAGGTGCCGGCCCTCCTTCAGTTCGACCACGCCGACCACGCGTGCATCCTGCTCGGCCACCAGGATGTGGTTGCCACCGTGCAGGCGCGCACCAAACGCATCGGCTGCAGCGACACTGCCGAAGGTGGCGATACCGGCAGCGCTGAGCGAAGGCGCCACCGCTGCAGTGAACGCAGCCAGGCACACCGCGCTGATCGCGGGCAGGTCATCGACGTGGGCAGGGCGGATCGTCGGCATGCAGTGTTCTTCCAGTGGTGGGCGGCGCGTCATCGTCGCCGCAGGCCTGCGCGCTAAGCTGGCGGCATGAGTGATTTCAATCCTGCTTACGCTGCCTTGTTTCCGCAACAGGGTCTGAGCCTGGGCCTGATGACGCCTGTCGCCGCACATGGGCTGGCCGATCCGCATGAAGCCAGACGCATCGCGCGGCTGGCCGATGATCTTGGCTTCGCCGCGCTGTGGACCCGCGATGTACCGTTGATGGTGCCACAGGGTCCGGATGCGACAGCGAGCGCGCTGGATGACCCGTTCCTGTGGCTGGGCATGCTGGCTGCCGCGACCGAGCGCATCGTGGTCGGCAGCGCAGCCATCGTGCTGCCATTGCGCCAGCCGCTGCAGGTGGCGAAGTCGGCCTTGAGCCTGGACCGGATCAGTGGCGGACGCTTCGTGCTGGGCCTGGGTTCGGGTGACCGCCCGGAAGAATTTGCCGCGTTCGGTGAGGATCTGGAGGGCAGGGCGGCGGCGTTCCGTGAGCGTTGGACGTCGTTGCGCGCAGCGTTGTCACCAGAGGCCGATGAAAGGACCGCCGTACTGCAGGCGACCGGTGGTTTCGACGTGCTGCCGGCGCCGGCAACGCGGATTCCGATGCTGGTGGTGGGTACTGCGCGGCAGAGCCTGCAATGGATCGCGCGTGAAAGCGAAGGCTGGGCCACCTATCACCGCGAGGAGGTTGCGCAGGAAGGACGCATCGGCCTGTGGCAGCAGGCGCTGGTGCAGCGCGGCGGGTCGGGCAAGCCGTTCGTGCAGTCGATGCTGCTGGACCTGCAGGCGGATCCGCAGGCGCCATCCGAGCCGCTGCCGCTGGGCCTGAAGGTCGGCCGTGACGGGCTGCGCGACTATCTGCGGCGCGTGCATGCGCAGGGCGTGGCGCATGTGATGTTCAATCTGGTCGACAACGGACGGCCGATGGACACGGTGCTGCGCGAGATCGGCGAGCAGGTTATGCCGGATGTGCTCCGGTAGGTGTCCACCTTGGTGGACACGCCATATCGCTGCGCTCGCCGGGCATGGCCCGGCGCTACCCGCCGGTGTCCGGAACGTTCGCATCTGCGTATCATTCGCATTTGATATCCCGATGCTGGAGCTCCGCGTGACCCAACGTTCCCCCATGCACCCGGCCGGACGCCTGTTCGCCGCGGTCGCTTTCATCGAGGCCGTGACCTGGGCCGGCCTGCTCATCGGCATGTGGATGAAGTACGGCCCGATGGCCAACGTGGCGCTGGTCAAGCTGTTCGGACCCCTGCACGGCGTGGCGTTCCTGGTCTATGTGGCGGTGACGCTGTTCGCGGCAATGCGCCTGCGCTGGCCGTGGTGGGCCAGTGCCCTGGCCCTGCTGGCAGCGATCCCGCCGCTGGTGACGCTGCCGCTGGAGTGGTGGTTCAAGCGCCGTGGCCTGCTGGGCCTGCGTGCAATGCGCTGAACCCACTGTTGCATGCCCATTCAAGAGAATGGGTATCAAATGCAAATACGAGCCGTTATCATTTAAGGATGGCATCGGGTCCTGAGTAGGACCGGGTGCCGGGCGGGGCGCACAGACGCGCCCGGCCATCCTTTCCTGTTACGGCTGGTGTTTCATGCACGCACGTCCCGTCGTTCCCGGCTTGCCGGCGCTGGTGTTGGCTGCCCTGATCGGCACCATGGCGATGATGTCCTTCGTCGCCGTGATCGGCCCGGTGGTCCGCATGCTCGGCTTGTCCGAGTGGCATGCCGGCCTCTCGGTCACCGCCGCCGGTGTGTTGTGGATGCTGGCCGCGCGCCCGTGGGGCCAGCTCAGCGACCGCATCGGCCGCAAGCGCGTGCTGATGCTGGCGATGAGTGCTTACACCGTGGTCTACATCGCGCTGGCGGTGTTCATCGACGTGGCCCTGCAGGCGGTGCCGCCGGTGCTGGTGTCGGTGCTGGTGCTGGTCGGTGCGCGTGGCCTGATCGGCCTGTTCTACGCCGCCGTGCCTCCCACCGCTGCCGCGCTGATCGCCGACAAGGCACCGACCGGGCAGCGTGCGAAATTCCTCGCCCGCCTGGGCAGCGCCAACGCGCTGGGCATGGTGCTGGGGCCGGCGGCGGCTGGCTGGCTGGCCTATACGAATCTGTCGCTGGCGCTGTATGTGGCCGCATTGTTGCCGCTGCTTGCGCTGGCATTGCTGGCGTGGCGGTTGCCGGCCACACCGCCGGTGGAGAGCGCTTCTGCGCAACGCCGCCAGCCGATGAGCCGTCTCGACCCGCGCCTGCGCCTGCCACAGCTGGCGGCGTTCATCGCCATGATCTCGGTGACCATCGCGCAGGTCACGGTCGGCTTCTTCGCGATCGACCGCCTCGGCCTGGATGCAGCTGCGGGCGCGCGCATGGCCGGCATTGCACTCACAGCGGTTGGCGTCGGCCTCATCCTGGCACAGGCGCTGGTGATGAAGATGGAGGTACATCCACGCCGCTGGATCGTCCTCGGCGCACTCATTTCCGGCATCGGCTTCGCTTCGGTGGCTGGTGTGCAGCAGGCCTGGCAGTTGCCAGCGGCGTACGCGCTTGCCGCGTTCGGCATGGGTTTCGTATTCCCCTCGTTCCAGGCGCTGGCCGCCGACGCGGTGGAAGCGCATGAGCAGGGCGCTGCCGCCGGCACCGTTGCTGCCGCGCAGGGGCTGGGCATGGTGGCCGGACCGATGCTCGGCACGCTGTTTTATCGCGGCGGGCCCAGCCTGCCTTACCTGCTGGTCGGCGCGCTGCTGCTGTTGCTGTGTGCGCTGGCCGCCGCGTATCGGATGAAGGAGACCTCATGAACGATTCCCTGATGCAGGGCGCGTGGCCGGAGGCTGCGCCGGCTGCGCTGGAAAGCACCGACGACGCGTCGCTGTTCCTGCTGCAGCATGCGGGCCAACACGTGCACGCACGCGGGTGCCGCGCCGCGCTGCCGACCGGTGCACTGGCGACGCTGGCAGAGCGCGTTTCGGAGTTCTTTGCCCAGCAGCGCGGCGGTCCGGGCCTGTTGGTTGGCGCGGTGCCGTTCGAACCGCGTGCGGACGATGCGTTGTACCAGCCCGAGCGCCTGCTGCCTGCGCTGGCATTGCAACCTCAGGCCGCACCGCCGCTGGACGGCACCCTGCGGGCCGAGCCTGTGCCGCAGGACTATGCGTCAGCGGTTGCCGCGGCGGTGCAGGTCCTGCGTGCGCCCGAGCAGAACCTGCACAAGGTGGTGCTGGCGCGCAGCCTGTTGGCGCGCACCCGCCAGGCGCTGTCTCCGGACGTGCTGCTGGCACGCCTGGGCGCGGATCCGTCGGTGGCGACCTACGCGGTGCCGTTGCCGGTGGAGCTGGGCCAGGCGCCGGCGTGGCTGGTGGGGGCAACCCCGGAACTGCTGCTGCGCAAGCGCGGTGCCGAACTGCTGTCGCATCCGCTCGCCGGTTCAGCACGCCGCAGCGCCGATGCTGCCGAGGACGAGCGTGCCGCGCAGGCGCTGCTGGCCTCGACCAAGGACCATGACGAGCATCGCCATGTGGTGGACGCCATCGTCGAGGGCCTGGCACCGTACTGCAGCCACATCGATGCACAGCCACGGCCGATGCTGCATGCCACCGCCAGCATGTGGCACCTGGGCACCCGCATCCATGCCACCCTGAAGGATCCGCAGACGCCTGCCGCCGAACTGCTGGCACAGCTGCACCCCACGCCGGCGGTCTGCGGTACGCCGCGGCTGGCGGCACTGCAGCGCATCCGCGAACTGGAACCGGTGCCCCGCGGCTTCTACGCCGGCGCCGTGGGCTGGCTGGATGCGCAGGGTGACGGCGACTGGTACGTGGCGATCCGCTGCGCACGCCTGCAGGGCACGCAGCTGCGCCTGTATGCCGGTGCCGGCATCGTCGCCGAATCGGAACCCGAGGCCGAGGTGGCCGAAACCGCGGCGAAGTTCGCTGCCCTGTTGAACGCGCTGGGTGTCCATGAATCCGCGCCCGCCATTGAGCCTGCCGCATGAATACCTCCATTGATTCCTCCCGCCTGCCACTGAAGCAGGTATGGCCCGATGCGCTGGCGGCGCGCTATCGCGAGGCCGGTCACTGGCGGGGCGAGACCTTCCCGGCGTTCCTGCGCGAGCGCGCGGAACGCTATGCGGATGACATCGCGGTGGTCGCCGGCGATGTCCGCCTGAGCTACGCGCAGCTGTGGCACGAAGCCGGCCGCATCGGTGCCGGACTGCTGGCACTCGGCCTGCAGCCGGGTGAGCGGGTACTGGTGCAGCTGGGCAACACCGCCGGGTTCATCACCACCGTATGCGGACTGTTTCGTGCGGGCCTGGTGCCGGTATACGCGTTGCCGGCGCATCGCATCACCGAACTGGTGCACTTCGCCAACAAGGCCGAGGCCAGTGCCTACATCACTGCCGACCTGCACGATGGCTTCGATCATCGCGGGCTGGCGCGGGCGCTGCAGGCCGAGGTGCCGGCGCTGCGCCACGTGGTCATCGACGGCGATGCGGCGGAGTTCACCGCGCTGGAGGCGCTGCAGGGCGATCGCAGCGAGCTGCCGGCCGACCCGGATCCGCAGTCGGTGGCGTTCCTGCAGATCTCCGGTGGCAGTACCGGGTTGTCCAAGCTGATTCCGCGTACCCACGACGACTACATCTATTCGTTTCGCGCCAGCAATGACATCTGCGGCATCGACCGCGACAGCGTGTATCTGGTCGCGCTGCCGGCCGCGCACAATTTCCCGATGAGCTCGCCCGGTTTCTTCGGCGCGCTGTATGCAGGCGCCCGTGTAGTGCTCAGCCCCGGCCCCGGCCCGGATGCGGCGTTCCCGTTGATCGCCCGCGAGCGCGTGACCTGCTGTGGCCTGGTGCCGCCGCTGGCGCTGCTGTGGGCGCAGGCGGCGGCAACCACTCCGCACGATCTGTCCAGCCTGCAGGTACTGCAGGTGGGCGGCGCCAAGCTGGTGCCGGAAGCTGCGCGGCGGGTGATCGACGGTCTGGGCTGTACCCTGCAGCAGGTGTTCGGGATGGCCGAAGGCCTGGTCAACTACACCCGCCTGGATGATCCGGAGGAACTGATCGTGGCCTGCCAGGGCCGGCCGATCAGCCCGGACGACGAAGTGCGCGTGGTCGATGACCACGACCAGCCGGTGGCTGAGGGTGAAGTGGGTCATCTGCTGACCCGCGGCCCGTACACCATCCGTGGTTACCACAACGATGCGGTGGCCAACGCGCGCTCCTTCACCGACGATGGGTTCTACCGCACCGGTGACCGCGTGCAGCAGTTGCCCGGCGGCTATCTGGTGGTGCAGGGCCGTGCTGGTGACCACATCAACCGCGCGGGCGAGAAGATCTCCGCCGAGGAGATTGAAGATCACCTGCTGGCCCACCCCGGCGTGTTCGACGCCGCCGTGGTCTCCATTCCTGACGAGTATCTCGGAGAGCGCAGCTGCGCGTTCGTGATCCAGCAGGGGGAGCCGATCAAGGCGCCGGCACTGAAAGCCTGGATGCGTACGCGCGGCCTGGCGGCGTTCAAGGTGCCGGACCAGGTCGTGTTCGTCGACAGTTTCGATACCACCGCGGTCGGCAAGATCAGCCGCCGCGAACTGCGCGCGCAGCTGCGTGCGCGTCATCTGCAACAGACAGGAGGAACGCGCTGATGGCGCTGCCCCGTATCACCAACTATCCCTTGCCGACCGCTGCCGAACTGCCGCAGGCGCGTGGCCCCTGGCGCCCGCAGCGTGATCGTGTCGCACTGCTGGTGCACGACATGCAGCGCTACTTCCTGGCCGCATTCGATGCCGGGAACGCACCGCTGCGGCCGGCGGTGGACAACATCGCGCGCCTGCTGGCGCATTGCCGCGCGCAGGGTATTCCGGTGTTCTACACCGCCCAGCATGGTGACCAGGATCGCCGTGACCGTGGCCTGCAGGCCGACCTGTGGGGCCCGGGCATGCGCAGCAGCGCCGATCATGAGCCGATCATCGAGGCGCTGGCACCGCAGCCGGCCGAGCATGTGCTGGTGAAGCACCGCTACAGCGCGTTCCAGCGCAGCAACCTGGAGACGCTGATGCGAGTGCGTGGGCGGGACCAGTTGCTGGTGACCGGCGTGTATGCGCATATCGGTTGCACTGCGACCGTGGTGGAGGCGTTCCAGCGTGACATCGAGGCCTTCATCGCCGCCGATGCGGTGGCGGACTTTTCGCGTGCCGATCACGATCAGGCGCTGCACTGGATCGCACGCACCTGTGGCGTGCCGATGACCACCGATCAGTTGCTGGAGGTGCTGTGATGGCTGCCACGGGTGATGCGCTGGATCTGGAGCGGATGCGTACCGACGTTGCGCGCGTGCTGGAGTGCACGCCGGCCGAGATCGGTGACGACGACAACCTGATCGACCTGGACCTGGACTCGATGCGCATGCTCGGCCTGGTCCTGGCCTGGGGCAACACCGGGTTGCCGCTGGAGTTCTCGCAGTTGGCCGAACACACCACGCTGCGCCAGTGGTGGGGTGTGGTGCAGAAGCTGCAGGCCGCGCAGAACGCATGAACGTCGCTGTGCTGGCCACGCCGGTGGCACTGACCGAGGCCCAGGCCGGACTGTGGTTCGCGCAGCGGCTGGCACCGGACAATCCGTCGTTCAATACCGCGCATGCGGTGTGGATCGAGGGTGCGCTGGACGAGGCCGCATTCATGGCGGCTGCCAACCGGGCCGCGGTTGAAACGGAGGCTTTCGCACTGCGGTTTGCCGAGGGGGGCGATGGTCAGCCGCTGCAGTGGCATGACCCGGCACATGTGCCGCTGCTTTCGCTGCGCGATCTATCCGTCGAGGCCGAGCCGGCATCGGCGGCGCGTGCCCTGATGCAGGCCGACCGGCTCAGCGCGGTCGATCCGACCCGCGACCGCATAAGCCAGCAGGTGTTGTTCGATCTGGGTGGGCAGCGCTGGGTCTGGTATCTGCGTGTGCATCACCTTGCAGCCGATGGCTATGGCATGGCGCTGTTCACTGATCGCGTATGCGCCTTGTATGCCGGTCGTGCGGGTGAGGCACTGCCGGGACTGGCTGGCGTGCTGGCCGATGATGCCGCCTATCGTGCCGACCCGCGTCGCACGCAGGCCGGGCAGTGGTGGCGCGGGCAGCTGCAGGGCGCGCCCGCGGGCGTGGGGCTGGCGGGCACGCTGGCGGCCAGTGATGATGCGCTGCGTTGGGTGCAACCGTTGGATGCGCCGTTCCGCGAACGGCTGCTGCAGACATCGGTACGCTGGTTGCAGCCGTGGCCGGATGTGCTGGCCGCGTTGTCTGCCGAGTATCTGCGGCGGATGAGCGCGGCCGATGAGGTGGTGCTGGGCGTGCCCTACATGGGGCGGCTCGGCAACGCATCGGCGCGTGTGCCGGCAATGGTGATGAATGTGTTGCCGCTGCGGGTGGCGGCCGGTGAGGGCAGCGTCGAGGCCTTTACCCGAGGCCTGGGCCGGCAGCTCAGCCAGGGCCGCAAGCACGGCCGTTACCGTGGCGAGCAGTTGCGCCGGGACATGGGTTTGGTGGGCGCGCAGCAGCGCCTGCATGGTCCGCTGCTGAATGTGCAGCCGTTCTACAAGCCGCTGGCCTTGCCGGGCGTGCAGTCGACGCTGGAGGTGCTGTGCACCGGTCCGGTGGATGATCTGACGTTGGGTTTCCGTGGCGATGGCCAGCACCTGCTGGACCTGGAGATCGAAGCCAATCCCGCGCTTTACAGTCGCGAGGATGTCGAAGCGCACGCGGCGCGGTTGCTGCATTTCGTGTCGGCGGCGCTGGAAGCTGAAGATATCGCGGCGGTGCCGCTGGCTACCGTCGCAGAAGCGCAGCAGGTGGTGCATGCTTTCAATGCCACTGCACATGCGCTGCCACCCACCACGTTGGTTGAACTGCTGCAGCAGGGCATGGACCGTGATCCGCACGCGCCTGCGCTGGTGTTCGGCGACACCACGCTGGACTACGCAACGCTGGAAGCGCGGAGTTTCGCGCTGGCGGCACAACTGCGTGCGATGGAGGTCGGTCCGGGCAGTGTGGTGGCGGTGGCGCTGCCACGCTCGCTGGAACTGGTGATCGCGCTGGTGGCGGTGCTGCGTGCGGGTGCCGCCTACCTGCCGCTGGACCTTGCCCATCCCGATGAGCGCCTCGCGCGCATTCTCTCCTCGGCGCAGCCGGCGTGCGTACTGGCTGCGGCAGAGGTATCGGCGCGCATGGACGGCGTGCCGGTGCTCGCCCCCGACCAATGGACCGCGCTGAGTTTCGCAGCACCGTGGGCCGATCCGGCGCCCAGCGATGCAGCCTATGTGATCTATACCTCCGGTTCGACCGGCGAGCCGAAGGGCGTGGTCATCGAGCATCGTGCCATCGTCAATCGCCTGCTGTGGATGCGCGAGCACTACGGCATCCGTTCCGATGACCGTGTTCTGCAGAAGACCCCGGCGACCTTTGATGTTTCGGTCTGGGAATTCTTCCTGCCGCTGCTGTGCGGCGCGACGCTGGTGGTCGCCGCACCGGATGCGCATCGTGATCCGACCGAGCTCGCGCGGCTGATCCGCGATCATGGCATCACCACGGCGCACTTCGTGCCCTCGATGCTCGACGCCTTCCTCGCCGCGCCGGCTTCCGAAGGCCTGCAGCTGCGCCGCGTATTCACCAGTGGCGAGGCGCTGGACGCTTCACTGCGCGACCGCTTCCATGCGCGCGTGCGCGCCGAACTGCACAACCTGTACGGCCCGACCGAAGCTGCGGTGGACGTCAGCTACTGGCCGGCCTCGGCCCAGGACCATTCGCGGCCAGTGCCGATCGGGTTCCCGGTGTGGAATACCCGCTTGTATGTGCTGGACGCGCGGATGCAGCCGGTGCCGGTCGGTGTGGCCGGCGACCTGTACCTGGGCGGCGTGCAGCTGGCACGTGGCTACCTCGGCCGCGATGACCTGACTGCCGAACGCTTCCTGGCCGATCCCTTCGTGCCGGGCGAACGGATCTACCGCACCGGCGACGTGGCCCGTTGGCGCCGCGATGGTGCGGTCGAGTATCTCGGCCGCAGCGACCATCAGGTGAAGCTGCGCGGCCTGCGCATCGAGCTCGGCGAGATCGAGGCGGCACTGCGCGAGCTGCCGGGCATGGAACGCGTGGAAGTGCTGCTGCGCCAGGACACGCCGGGCGATGCACGGCTGGTGGCCTATGTGCCAGCTGCGCTTGCCGATGCCGTAATGCTGCGCAGCCACCTGGCCAAGCGTGTGCCGGACTACATGGTGCCCTCGGCGTTCGTCGGTGTGGATCACTGGCCGGTGACCGCGAACGGCAAGCTCGACCGCAACGCCTTGCCAAAGCCGCCGCAGAACGGGATTGCCGGACTGGCGGCGCGCACGCCGCTGGAGCAGGAACTGGCATTGCTGTTCGCCCAGGCCTTGGGCCGCGAGACACCCGTGGCCGTGGTTGCGGACTTCTTCAGCCTCGGCGGCGACTCGCTGTCCGCAGTGCACCTGCTGCTGGCCATCGAAAAACGCTGGCGCTGCGATCTGGGCCTGGGGGCCTTGTTTGCGCAGCCGACCGTGGCCGCGTTGGCGGCGCGCATTGCCCAGCCGCCCGCGCTGGCCGATCACGCGTTGGGCCCGGTGATCGCGTTGGCTGCGACTGATGCTGATGGGCCCACACCGCTGTTCGTGCTGCACCCGGCTGGTGGCATCGCCTGGAACTACCGCAGCCTGGCGCGCGCCCTGCAGCCGGCACGCCCGGTGTATGGCCTTCAGTCGGCGGCGCTGGATCCGAAGCAGCCGTTGCCATCCAGCATCGAAGCCATGGCCAACGACTACGTGCAGCGCGTGGTTGCATTGCAGCCGAAGGGGCCGGTGCACCTGCTGGGCTGGTCGGTGGGCGGCATCCTCGCCCAGGCGATGGCGGTGCGCCTGCATGAGATCGGTCGTGAGGTTGGTGAACTGGTGCTGCTGGACGCCTACCCAAGCGAGTGCTGGCGCGCCGAGCCGGAACCCGACGCCATCGCCGCATTGCGGGCGCTGCTGGCGATTGCCGGCCACGATCCGGATGCGCATCCGGAACTGGACAGCCGCGAACGCATTCTTGGTTTTCTGCGCCGTGGCGGCAGTGCGCTCGGCAGCCTGCCGGACGCGGTGCTCGATGGCGTGGTGCGCGCGGTCACTGGCACCAATCGGCTGATCCGCGAACACACCCACCGTCCGTTCGACGGCACGCTGGTGCACGTGCGCGCTGGCCGGGACCATCAGGCACGGCCGCAGTTGCAGTCGGCGCTGTGGCGCGCGCACGCACGCAAGCTGCAGGCGCTGGAACTGCCGTTCCTGCATGCCGAGCTGACCGGTCGCGATGCGGTGGCGCAGCTGGCGCCGTGGCTGTCGGCGCGCCTGCGCCACTGGGATGAGCAACAGGAGATCGCAACATGCAGTTGACCGGTTTTGAAGGTCGCGTGGCACTGGTGACCGGCGCCGCCGGCGGCATCGGCGAGGCACTGGTACGGCTGTTGGCCGAGGCCGGCTGCACGGTCGTGGCAACCGATCGCGAGGCGCCCGTGGTAGTGGATGCGCGTGTGCAGGCGTTTGCGCTCGACGTGACCGACAGCGCGGCGGTGGACGCCCTGGTGGATCGTGTGGAAGCCAGCATTGGGCCGATCGGCGTCGCCGCCAGCGTGGCGGGTGTTCTGCATGTGGGAGCTGTTGCGGAGACCACGGATGCTGATTGGCGCCGGGTGTTCGCAGTCAATGCGGATGGCGTGTTCCATGTCGGGCGTGCGCTGGCGCGGGTGATGTCACCGCGAGGCCAGGGCGCGATCGTCACCGTCAGTTCGAATGCGGCCGGGGTACCGCGGCACGGCATGGCCGCCTATGCCGCGTCCAAGGCCGCCGCCACGATGTTCACCCGCTGCCTCGGGCTGGAGCTGGCGCCGCTGGGCATCCGCTGCAACATCGTCGCCCCGGGTTCAACGCTGACCCCGATGCAGACCGGCATGTGGCAGGACGAGCATGGCGCAGAGCGGGTGATCGCCGGCAACCTGGAGACGTACAAGGCCGGCATTCCGTTGCGCAAGCTGGCCACCCCGGAGGACATCGCGCACTCGGTGATGTTCCTGCTCTCCGAGCAGGCCGGGCATGTGGCAATGAGCGACCTGTACGTGGACGGCGGCGCCACCCTGCGCGGCTGAGTCCTGTCGATACCGGCCGGCAACCCATGGCCCCGGTTGTGCCGGCCGCTGGCCGGCAATCCATGGTCCCTGGTAGTGCCGGCCGCTGGCCGGCAACCTCATTCAACTTCAGATATCTCCCAACCCCCATCGAGGCAGGCTCCGACAGCCAATGCCCGATGATCGCTCCACGATGGGGCATGAGCAGCCATCGCCTCCGCCTGGGCCGTCGTTCCATTGTCGGTCAGGTCTACGTTCTGACAACGACGACACATCTGCGCCGCCGGCTCTTTGAAAGCGAAGCTGCAGTGGCATGTGTAATCGACCAGTTTCATTACATCGAGCGGCGGGGGCTTGTGCAGTCACTCGCATGGGTTGTGATGCCGGATCATGTTCACTGGATGTTCGAGCTGCGTGCAGCTCACCTTCCGGACATCGCACGCCGAATGAAGTCGTCGAGCGCGCTTGCCCTGAATCGCCTGGCGGGTCGTCGAAGTACAGTGTGGCAGCCTGGCTACTTCGACCACGCCGTGAGGGCCGAGGAGTCGCTGGCGCGGCAGGCGCTGTACATCCTGGGGAATCCGGTACGCGCCGGTCTTGCCCGTCAGGTTGGCGAGTATCCGCATGCGTGGTCGATATGGGCGTGATGCCGGCCAGCGGCCGGCACTACCGGTTGCGGTGAGGGCTGAGCAGGCGCTGTACATCCTGGGGAATCCGGTACGCGCAGGTATTGCCCAGCAGATTGGCGAGTACCCACATGCGTGGTCGGTCTGGGCGTGATGCCGGCCAGCGGCCGGCACTACCAGGCTTTCGAGCGAGACGGTTGCGGCAATACACGTTGCAGTCAGGGCTGCGTCAGGCGGTAGACCAGTACACGGTTGTCGTTGTCGTACGCGCTGTCGCAGGATTGGCCCTGCATGCGGCAGTGGCGTGCGATGAAGTCGTTGTCGTTGCCGATCAGCAACAGCACGTCGTTCGGATGCTGCGGGTCCAGCGCTGGCAGTACGTCCATGGCTTCCCACTTTTCCGAGAGCAGCCCGGCATGCGGGCCGCGCTTGGTGTCCAGGTCAAGGCCGGCACGCGCCAGCTGCGGGCGGTCGAGCAGGTTCAGCAGTTCGTCGCTGCGTGCGGGCACGATGCCGTCCTTCAACACGGTGCCCGCCGGGTCGGCCAGCACCGAGGCCGTACCGGACTCATAGTTGCTTCCTGCCAGGTTGCTGGCATCGGCCACATCCACCAGCAGCACCGACTTGTAGACGATCGGGTGATCGCCGCCCTTGCCCAGACCGTTGCCATCGCGGGCCAGCAGCAGGAAGCGGTGGGCATCCAGTGCACGGAGCTCGCTCTGCGCGGCGGTACGGTCCAGCTTGCCCTTGCCGTCGTGTGCATAGGCGGGCAGGGCCATCACGTAATGGCCGATCGGTTGCTGCGGCGTCGGCGAGGCCGTCACGTCGTAGACCAGCACGCGGGTGTTGATGCGCCCGGCCGCGTTGCCTTTTGCGCTGTCCTGCAGCGTCGCGCTCTGAAGGGCCACGAACAGGCGGGTACCGTCGGGGGACAGGCCCATGCCTTCCACGCCCTGGTTGTTGCGGCGCCCAGTCTGCGGCGCCGCCAGCGAACCGAAGGCGGGCTTGCCATCGCGCTGCGGACGGATCGCCGGCGGCGCCATGATCACGCCCTGCAGCTGGCCCTGTGCATCGAAGTAGTAGACGTTGGCGGTGTACTCATCGCCGATGTAGAAGTGGCCATCGGCGGTGAACTGCAGCGACTCCGCATCCAGCGAGACCTTGCCCGCGCCTGCGCCGCTGGCCGGTGAGGGCAGCACCACATCGCGCTGGGTGATCGTGTGCTCACCCGGGTCGGCACCGGTGAACGGCTGCCCCTTGAAATCCTTAAGTACCACGCCCTTGTCGGGCACCATGCTCAGCGTGCCAAGCGCAGGCTTGCCCGGGGTAACGTCGATGCGCAGCTGCATGCGCTCCACGCGACCGGCGTAGTCGTAGAACAGGCCGGCCTCGGGATCATTACGACCGCGGTCGGGGAGGGTCCAGAGCACGCCTTCGTAGCCGCTGGCGGTGCGCTTCCAGGTGCCGGGCTGCACCGCCAGCGACGAAAACGAGCCCAGCGTATCGCCGAGGAAGTCCACCGTGCCCGCGGGCAACCGTCCGGCAGCGACCAGGCCCTTGTCCACATAGGTACGACCGCCCAGCTGCAGGGTGCGCGGTGGTGCACCCGTTGCCTCATGCGGAGCGGAGTATCCGCTGGCGGAGAGGGTGGCCAGCAGCAGGGCGGTCGTGAGCATCAGTGGACTCCGGGCGGAAGATCAGAAGCGAAGGTCGATCGTACCGAACACCTGGCGCGGTGCCGAGGCATGGAACACGTACAGCTTGCCGGCCGGGTCGCTGGGTGCGAACACGCTCGAATCCAGGTTGCTGGCGTAGCGCTTGTTGGTCAGGTTGGTCACGTTGAACGACAGGCGCATGCCCTTGGCGAAGCCGACCTGCCCGAAGTCATAGCCACCGGCCAGATCGAATACGGTGAAGCCACCGAAGCCCTGGTCGTTGGTGTAGGTGTAGAAGCGCTCGCCGGTGTACTTGCCACGCAGGCTGGCGAACCAGCCGTTGTCACGCCAGGTGATCTCGGTGGCCAGCAGCTGCTTGGGCGTGTCGGTCTGGATCCTGCCCTTGATCTGCTGCTCGACACCGGCCTGCACGTAGTTGGAGGCGTAGGTTGAACGGTTCAGCGACGCCGAGGTGTACCAGCTGAAGTGCTCGTTCGGGGTCCACAGTACGGTCAGCTCGGCGCCGCGGCTGTCGACGCCGCCAACGTTGTAGAAGCGGTTGCCGCAGGTCGGGCCGACCGGTTGGCGCGAGTCACAGGGGTTGTACTGCAGCAGGCGGTTGTCGAAGCGCACGTTGTAGGCCGCGATCGAGGCCTGCAGGGTATCGGTGACGAAGCGGTAACCGGCTTCCAGCGAGCGTGACTCCTCCGGCTTCAGGTTGCCCTGAGCGTTCCAGGTCGCCTGGCTGACCGCCTGCGGGCCCAGCTTGAAGCCGCCCTGGAACATGGCGATGTTCTCGGCGTAGCTGGCGAAGATTTCGTGGTGCTCGGCCAGGCGGAAGTTGGCGCCGATGCTGGGCAGGAAGTTCTTGCTGGCCTTCAGCGAACCGGTGGCGAACTGGTTGTTGGAGGTCGGCGAGATCGGCGTCTTCGCATCGCCCGGCAGCGCTTGTGCATCGGAGGTGGCGTGCGGGCTCTTGGCACCGAACTCCAGAGTCAGGCGGTCATCGAGCAGGCGCCAGGTGTCCTTCAGGAAGAACTGGTGAGTCTTCCAGCGGGTGCGTTGGGCAAACACGCCGACATCGGAGGGCAGGGTGTTCATGCCACTCAGGTCACGCGGACCGTCCACGGCGGTCTGGTAGCGCTCGGCGCTGCTGGTGTTGCGCTCGTACCAGACGCCGCCTTCGATGCGGTGCGCGCCCAGCTCCCAGTCGAACGACAGCGTGCCGCCATCGCGGTCGATGGTGTAGATGGTGTTGCGGAAGATGATCGGAATCTCCTGTGCGGTGCCTTTGTTCGACCAGGCGCCGCTGTTCCAGTTGTGGCCTTCGCCGCGGTCATCGTGGTGGTAGGCCAGGGCGCGCAGGCTGAAGCCATCGGCCAGGAAGAAGTCGCCGGCCAGGTAGTACAGGTTGTCGTCGCGCAGGATCTGCCCGGCGGTGAAGGCACCATCGGCATCCCTGTCCGGGCCGCTGCTGTCACACTTCTTCGCATTGAAGCTGGCGGTGTTGCAGTAGGCCTTGGCCACGGCCTTGTTCCAGTCCGGCGCGTAGCCGCCCCAGTCCCAGCCCAGGCCGCGCGACATCTCGTCCTTGGACAGGTAGAAGTAGTCCGCCTGGGTGGTGCGTGAGGTATCGACGAAACCGGTGATCTGGCCGCGGCCAAAGTTCCACACGCCCTTGGCATTGAACTGCTTGGTGGTGGACGTGTTGTAGGCGGTCTGGTCATTCCACAGATCGGAGACGGCATTCATGCCGGAAACGTAGCCGGAGAAGCCGTTGTACTCGCCGCTGTCCACGCGCACGAAGGTGCGGCGGTTCGCATCGCTGCCGAAGGTCTGCACCACGCGGCCACCCAACTCCTGGGCTGGGCGGTCAGAGGTATACGAGATGGTGCCGCCGAGGTTGCTGGTGGACGGCGTGCCGAGGCTGCCGATGCCCACCGCCAGTTCCGCGCCGGCCATGTTCTCGCTGATCAGCGCACGGTTGATGGTCAGGCCGTTGTAGTTGTTGTACGCGCCGTCGCCCAGCGGCACGCCGTCGAGCGTGTAACCGAGACGGGTGGAGTTGAAGCCGCGCAGGCTCAGTGTCATCGACTGCTCGTTGGTGCCCAACGCATCGGCCGACTGCGCGTTGACGCCAGGCAGTAGATTGAGCGTCTTCTGCAGGCTGGTGCCCGGCGGCAGGATGTCGAGGTTCTCGCGGGTGATGCGCTGCACCTGGCGCGCTTCACCGCTGCCGATCACCGAAACCGCATCGAGATCGGTGGCGGACGTGCCAGTGGAGGTCGGGGCAGCATCCTGCGCCCAGGCCGCGGGAGCGAGCGCGATCGACAGCGCAGCGGCCAACAAAGTCTTCGTCATGTTACGGACACTCAGGCAGGCACGAGCCACCGCACGGGCGCGGAGCTCATGGAGTTCAAAAGGGGAGACAACCGATGCGACCGGTGACGCTGCAGGCGCCGTGGATCAACGTGAAAATGGTGCGCTAGACAGATGACTGTCTGGTGACATGTTCATTCGTTGTGAGGCGCCTACCAGGACGGGTAGTGCCGGGGGGGCGGGCGCGCCCCCCCCGCCCGCCCGCTGCAGAGAAACAGGCGGGGCAGCCCCCCGCCCCACCACACCACGTGTTAGAGGCCCAGCCCGAGGCCCTGCGGCGCGCCGTCGCGGCACCCCCAC
>NZ_JCAFWP010000053.1:0-18847 GCF_059295135.1 Stenotrophomonas sp. INTA L402-1 | reverse complement strand
ATCCGGCGTCGCCAGCCTCTTCCTGGAGCACCGTCCCCGGCCAACAACTCCGAGGACGGTGAAGATCTCCAAAACCCGTTATCCCGTCGATCGCAAGGCTGCACCGCTTAAGTGAACAGCATTACGCCGCAAGGCGGGGTTTTTTTGTGGCCGGCTGCAATGGCATCGCTTTCCGAGCAGCTCATCCTGCGTCCTGCAGGGTGTGTGTGCCTGCTGCCTGCGGCGTCATCAGTGCTGCATGCAACCATGTCATGAAAGCAGGTATCGACGCGTTGGCCTCGCCGTCCGCACGCGTCACCGCGTAGTAGGCGAAGGCCTGTGGCCAGGGCTGGTCGATCACCACCTGCAGCCGGCCATTGGCGAGTTCTTCGGCCGCGTGGATGTCGCGCACCAGGGCGATGCCTTGCCCGGCCACCGCCGCGCGGATCAGCAACAGGTCGTCATCGAACGCAGGGCCGCGCTCCAGTCGTTCATCGCCGGGCAGATCCAGTGCCTGGAACCACAGCCGCCAGTCGCTGCGGTCGGCGTCCTGCAGCAGCGGCAGCTGCAGGCAATCCTGCACTGTACCCACGGCAGGCGCGCTGGCCAGCAGCGCAGGGCTGGCAACCGGCAGCAGTACCGGCGCCAGAAGATGCTCGGCATGCAGGCCAGGGTAGCGGCCCAGTCCATGACGGATCGCGATGTCCACCCCCTCGCGGCGCAGGTCGACCAACGCCGCGCTCGAGTCCAGCTGCACGTCCACCTGCGGATGCAACGCACTGAACCCGCCCAGTCGCGGCGCCAACCACTGTGCGGCGAAGCTCGGTGCCGCGCTGATGCGTAGCGTGCACCTTGTTTCCCAGCGTTCGAGTGTCTGCAGGCTCTGTGCGATCTGATCGAAGGCCTGCAGCAGCTCCGGATACACGCGCGCGCCGGCTGCACTGAGCACCACGCCATGCCGGGTGCGGTCGAACAGGCTCACGCCCAGCCGCTCCTGCAGCTGTCGAAGCTGCTGGCTGATTGCACCAGGTGTCACCCCCATCGCATCGGCGGCGGCGGTCAGGCTGCCATGTCGGCCAGTTTCAACGAAGGCCCGCAGGCCCAGCAGCGGCAGCACCGCACCCATCTCAACTCTCCTGTAACCGCGTCGGCACGCGCCGCGCTGCGACAGCATATCGACCGCACTGCAGCCTGTCGCGCGCGCGTCGCGCACGTTGAGCCCCGCTCAACTCCCCGTGCAGAAGACATCGTTTCCCCGCGACTCAGGCCCTTCCTAGACTGCCTGCACGGCTGCTGCAGCGCCCGTTCCCGCATCGCCCGGCCACCTTCAACGGCCGGTGTATGCCGTCGCACCCTGCGTCCAGGATTCCCATGAACGAACCTTCGCTGCACCTGTACTCCGACAGTTCTCCCAATGGCTTCAAGGCCACCATCGCACTGGAAGAACTGGGTCTTCCCTATCACCTTCACCACGTCCACATCGCCGATGGCGAACATCGCCATCCCGACTTCCTGCGGCTCAACCCGCATGGCCGCATTCCCGTGCTGGAAGATCGCGCGCGCGGCATCGTTGTCTTCGAGTCGGCGGCGATCCTGATGTACCTGGCCGAACAGGGCAATGCGTTGCTGTCTTCCGAACCGGCTGCGCGCTGGGAGACGCTGACCTGGCTGATGTTCCATGCCGCCAGCGTCGGCCCGATCCTCGGCCAGCGCGTGCACTTCGAGCATTTCGCACAACAGCCCGATTCCGCGGCAATCGAACGCTACCGCCGCCTGAGCGACGATCTGTTCGCCGTGCTCGACCAGCGCCTGCACGGGCGCGAGTGGCTGGCCGGTGACCAGTACTCGATCGCCGACATCGCCCACTTCGGCTGGCTGCATATCGCCCACATCATCGATATCGATATCTCGCAGCATCGCCATCTGAGCGCGTGGTACGCGCGCGTTGCCGCACGCCCTGCCGTGCAGCGCGGCGTGCAGCTGCCCGAACCGGCCACCGGCCCGTAAGGAGGCGACGCTCATGAACGACGCCATTGTGATGCCGGGCGCGTCAGCCCCGGCCTTTGCCACGCACCCGGGCTACCAGCGCATGTTCCGCGCCGATGCACTGACCCTGGGCATCTACCTGCCATTGCGCTTCTATCAGGGTGACATGGCCGTGCTGCAGGGCCAGGCGCGGCTGGTGGAGGACATCGACCGCCACGGCTTTGCTGCGGTGTGGGTGCGTGATGTGCCGCTGTACGACCCGATGTTCGGCGATGCGGGGCAGCTGTTCGACCCGTTCACTTACCTTGCATGGTTGGCGGCGCGCACGCAGCGCGTAGCGCTGGCCACCGGCAGCGTGGTGTTGCCGCTGCGCCACCCGATCGATCTGGCCAAGGCCGCAGCGTCGATCGATCAGCTGTCCGGTGGGCGCCTGGTGATGGGCGTTGCTTCCGGTGATCGTCCGCTGGAGTTTCCCGCCTACGGACTGGAGCACGCGGCGCGCGGTGAGCGCTTCGCCAGCGCGATGGGTGAGATGCGGCGTTGGCTGCAGCCGGGCGCGGGCGGGCGGATGACGCATGCCTGGGCCGAGCAGGGCGTGCAGTTGCTGCCGCCCACGGTCAGTGGCCGCATTCCGCTGGTTGTCACCGGTGGCGCACGCCAGCCGCTGGAGTGGATCGGCCAGCATGCCGATGGCTGGTTGACCTATCCCGAGGCCACCCATGACGATGCCGGTCCGCAACGGCTGGCCGCGAAGATCCGCGCGTGGCGCGCGCTGATCCCGGACGGCGGCTTCCGCCCGCACGTGACCAACGAATGGATCGACCTGGTGGATGACCCGGATCATCCACGCACGCCGCTGCAAGGGGGCTATACCCTGCGCACCGGCCGCAAGGGCCTGATCGACCTGCTGCAGGCCTGGCAGCGGGCAGGCGTCAACCACGCCGCGCTGGGCATCCAGTTCGCCGAGCGGCCCGCAGATGAGGTGCTGCAGGAATTGGCCGAAGAGGTGCTGCCATTGTTCCCGTCGCACCCGGGGCCGGCGCCGCGGGTGATGGACTGGTAGCACAATAGGAATGGTGTCGGCCGGCGCTCAGCGGGCCGGCCGGCGCAGGCAGATGCGTGACGCCCCGGCGCTGATGTCCACCTGTCCACCCTGCATGGCGTCGGCGCCGAGAATCAGCGCGGGTCGTGTCTCGAGGCCGATCGCCTTGAACACGGGCAGTTCACTGATCCGGACTTCCATCGGTGGATGCCGCCAGCCAGCGCTGGTCATGCTCGGCAGGGTGTACAGCCAGGTGGCCTGCTTCCCGCCGCCCAGGCCCTCGGTGCCCTTCTCACGTACCCGCACGCGGATGTCGCTGCCGTCGGTGCGCACACCCAGCGCACGGGCGGCTTCGGCATTGAGCACGGTCTGCGCCGCGCCGGTATCGACCACGGCGATGGCTTCCACACCGGTCTCGCCCAGCGCCAGCGTGATGAAGCCAAACTGGCGCAGGCCGGCACTGCGATCGGGCAGGGCATTGGCCTGGCAGCCGTTTCCATCCAGCGCGAGACGCCCCGGGGTCCACAAGGCAAGCTCGCCACGACCGAAATCCCAACGCGTGTCCCAGCGTCCGGTCAGGTCGTTGCCGACCAGGCCATCAATGGCCGCTTCATCGTCCTTCGCCAACGAGGACAGGTCGACCTGCGTGCCGCTGGCCTGCAGCTGCCAGCTGCCCAGCCGCCAGGAGGTGGTGCGCATCCTCCGCAGCGCGGCTGCCTTTGCGCTGGCACCCTGGGCATGTGAAACCGCTGCATCGGTGTCTTCCAGGCCATAGCGCCGGGCCACACGGTCATCCACCAGGGTTGCACCGGCCGCACTGTCGACCACGAAACGCAGTGGTTCGGCACGCCCGTCCAGCGAGACAGCCACGGCCGGATGGCCCCCCTGCATCCACATCGGCAGTACGTGTTCGGGAGCATCGGTCGCCAGCGCAGGCAGCGAGGCAGCAAGCAGGGGAAGCAGGGTGAGGCGCACGGGATGTCTCCGCAGTGAGGGTGGAGAGCCCATTGGCGGGCACGGGCGTATCGCGGGAATATCGGCGTTGATACCGTCCTGATACACAGCTGGCTGATACTGAGCACATGAACGCTCCCGCCCGGGTCATCGTCGTCGATGACGACGCCAGCATCCGAGACGCCATCGCCGACTGCCTGCTGCTGCATGGCTACCAGGTGCGCGTGGCGGCCGGTGCCATGGCGTTGGATATGCTGCTGCAGGCCGAACGACCGGACGTGATCATCCTCGACTGGATGATGCCCGGCGAGGATGGCCTGTCGGTCTGCCGCCGGCTGCAGGCACGAGCCATCCCGATCCTGATGCTGTCGGCGATGGGCAGTGCCCCGGACCGGGTGATTGGTCTGGAAATGGGCGCGGATGATTACCTGGCCAAGCCGTTCGATCCGCGTGAGCTGCTGGCAAGGGTGCGTGCGTTGCTGCGCCGGCAGGACAAGCTGCGTACCCAGGTGGCGAGTGAGCTGCGCTTCGCCGGCTGGCGGCTGCTGCCCGAACAGCGCCGCCTGATCGCACCGGATGGAGCGGAGCTGGTACTGAGCCGTGGTGAGTTCTCTCTGCTGCTGGTGCTGGCCGAACGTCCCGGGCGGGTGCTGGCGCGCGAGCAGTTGCTGCAGCTGAGCCGCAGCGAGCCGAGCGACAGCGTGGATCGTGCCATCGACCTGGCAATCAGCCGCCTGCGTCGCAAGCTGGGGCAGGCCGCGCCCGGCGCTGAAGCCCTGGTACAGACATTGCGTGGCGAGGGCTATCGCTTCGATGCCGAGGTCCAGGTGCTGTGAGTGCGCGTTGGTCCACTGCGCGCTGGATCGCGATGCTGGCCCTCACCAGCCTGCTGCTGGCCACCCTGGTCAGCGTCGCGGTGGTGGGCTGGATGCCACGACCGGCGCCGCCACCGATGCGCCTGGATCAGGCCCTGCAGGTACTGCGGGGGGAACAGGCGGCGGCGCCGCTGGGGCTGCATCTATCCGTCGTCAGTTCGGCGCCGGAAGGCCGCAGCAACGATTGGTTGACCGAACTGGCCGCCTTGCAGCTGGGTGTACCGGTGGATCACGTGCGCCTGGTCTGGACCGGGCAGGGCAAGGCCCCCGATGTGCAGGTCATCGAGGGCGGCACGGTGCTGGATGCTTCAGGGCGTGCCGGGGTGCTGACGTCACAGGCTGCCCTGCTGGCCGCCATGCAGTGGCCGCCGTTCGAGCTGGGTGTGCGCCAGGCCGATGATCGCTGGCAGGTGGTCGGCAGCGATCACAGTGATCTGGCGGCCTGGCGCCGTCAGGTTCTGCTTGCACTGTTGGCCGGCACGGTGCTGCTGGCACCGCTGGCGGCCTGGGCGTCGCTTCGCATCGGACGGCCCCTGCGCCGCTTGGCCGAAGCCAGTGCGCGGGTTGATCTGCAGGACGGAACGCCGCTGCCGGACGATGGCCCACGCGAGGTGCAGGTGCTGGCCGCAGCGATCAGCAGCGGTCGTGAGCGCCTGCGCGACCAGGCGCAGGACATGACCCGCATGCTGGCGGCCGTGGCACACGACCTGCGCACGCCGCTGACCGGTCTGCGCCTGCGTGCGGAGTTTGCACCGCCGCCACAGGCAGCGCGGATGGTGGCCGACATCGAGCGCATGGACACGATGATCGAGCAGGTGCTCGATTACGCGCGCGGGGAGCTGCAACCGCTGGAGTTGCGAGCACTGGACGTGGCCGCGTTGCTGGAGGAATGCGTGCAGAGCGCCTTGCTGCGCGGTGTCGAGATTTCTGCAGAGGGACCGGACGTGCTGCCGTGGCAGGGGGATGCGCTCCTGCTGCGGCGGGCCATCGATAACCTCATCGACAACGCCGCTCGCTACGCCGGTGCCGTGCACCTGCGGGTTGCCATGGCAGGCAATCGCGTGCAGCTGGACGTGATGGATCGCGGACCGGGCATCGACGAGGCCGATCGCGTGCGCGTGCTGCAACCCTTCCAGCGCAGCGAGAGCTCGCGCAGTCGTGCCACCGGTGGGACCGGCCTGGGTCTGGCCGTCGCGGCCAACGTGGCCCGGCGGCATGCGGGTGAACTGCAGCTGCTGCAGCGTGACGGAGGGGGATTGATCGCACGCCTGGTGCTGGGATCGGCCTCCTGACATCGCATGTCGATTGACTGGGCGTCATCTTCCTGATTTATAATTAGGCGCCTAATCATATGGATATGAATGATGATCGAAGCCAAGCACCATGCCTTGCTGGATGAGGCACAGCGACGGGGCCATGCCAACGTCGCGCAGCTGCACCTGTGCTTCCAGCTGCTCTCGCTGTCATCGTCGATCGATCGCGACTGCGCCACACGTCTGGCGCCACAGGGTCTCAGCGAGGGGCGCTTCATCGTGCTGTTCCTGCTGCACGGTGCCGGTGGCACGCTGCCGCCGCATGAGCTGGCCGAGCGCGCAGGCGTCACCCGCGCCACCATCAGTGGCCTGCTCGATGGCCTGCAGCGGGAAGGCCTGCTGCAGCGTCGCAACGATGCCGAGGATGGCCGCCGCCTGCAGATCGTGCTGACCGCAAAGGGCGCACGCCTGGCCGAGTCATTGTTCGACCAGCACACGCAGTGGATCGGTGGCCTGTTCAATGGTTTGGACGCGGATGAACAGCGGCAGCTTTCGCAGTTGCTGCACAAGGTCTGGCAGCACACCGACGCCGGGCATGAGACTGCGGCATGAGCGGTGCCATCGCCGCAGAGCGCCTGCGTGCGCTCTGCAGTGGCAGCGTCGCGACGAACCATCTGGCCGAGTGCCTTGCAGTGGACTTCGCTGCGCTGCTGCAGGTGGTAGCCCCCACGCTTGGACCGGACGCGCTGCTACGCATGCGCGACGCTGCGGACAAGGGCATCACCCAGCGCATGGGTTTGGCCGCACAGCTGCTGCGCGGGGCGGGGCAGGGCACGCCTGCGCTCTGGCAGGCTCACCGCTCCGACACCGTGCGTGGCTGGGCCTGCTATCTGATCGGCAGCGATGCCTCTACAACGCTGGCAACGAAGCTGCAGGCGATGCGACCGTTGGCCGATGACCCGCACTTCGGCGTGCGCGAATGGGCGTGGCTGGCATTGCGTGCCGACATCGTTGTTGCGCCGATGCAGGCGCTTGAGTACCTGCAGCCGTGGACACAGGACGCATTGCCGTACCTGCGTCGCTTCGCCTGCGAGGCGCTGCGCCCCCGTGGCGTCTGGGCCACGCATGTCGTGCTGTTCAAGCAGCATCCGGAACATGCGTTGCCGGTGCTGGAAGCACTCGCCGACGATCCCGAACGCTATGTGCAGGATTCGGTTGGCAACTGGCTCAACGATGCTGGCAAGACGCAGCCACAGTGGTTGCGTGATCTCTGCACACGCTGGCAGCGCGAACACGACAGCGCCGCCAACGCCTACATCCGCAAGCGCGCACTGCGCTCGCTGCAATCCCGGTAGCGCCGGGCCATTCCCGGCAGACGCCACCGTCCACCTCAAGGAAGAACCACCATGCCGCACACCCTCATCGAGCTCTACAGCACCACCCCCGCCTGGACCGCGCTGCTTCCCGAACAACGCGCGGCCTTCTTCGCCCGCATCGGCGCCGGTATGCAGCAGTTCGATCCGGCCCGCATCACGCCGCTGGCGATGGGCCGCATTACCACGGGCGTACCGCATGGCAGTGGTGAGCAGTTCTATGCAGTCTGGTGCTGCGCCAGCCGCGAGGAGGCCGACGCGCTGGTGGCGGGCATCGCCGCCACCGGCTGGCACGACTACTTCACCACCACCCATGCGGTGGGCGCGGTGGACGACATGGCCCAGCATCTGGCTGATCTGGCTGCACTGTAACGGCGCGAAGAGCGTTCGCATAACCCAGCCCACGGCATGGATGGCACATGCGCTTGTCACCCAGACACGGTAAACAGTGCATTGCCCATGTCCGTCCGCAGGGAAGTTGATCATGCAGAGCACGCTCCAGGTCACGCTGTTCGGCCCTCTTGGCGACAGCCCGGCGTTGCAGTTGCCGGGGCAGGAGGGGCCGTCGGTGGCCATTCCGGAAGCGACCCTGCGGCAGCTGGTTTCCGATCTCTACACCGCGCGCTCCCTGCTCAACCCCGAGCAGCTGGACGAAGCCAGGCAGGAGCTGGACCGCGTGCTGGAGCGCTGGGCCGACATCCATGAGGGCCTGCTGCTGGATGTGGAAGTGCATGGCAAATGAGCAACTTCGCGTGGCTGCCGCCGCGTAGGCATGGCTGGTGCGCACCTCGCTGAACCGCGTCCCCAGTTGCGGATGAAACATTTTGCACTGCGCAAAAGCTGTGCTATCAATAGATCCCATGAACGCAGCCGCCACCCGCTTTTACTGGTATTACTTTCCGAAGCCACTGGCGGAGGAAGGACTGCGCTCACCCTGAAGAAAGCTTCAGACGCATTCCCGAAAGCCGCCAGCGAACCTGGCGGCTTTTTTCATGCCGCCACGCTGGGGACCCCCAACGTTCCGGAGATCTCCTGCAATGCCCCCGCACACCGACGACCTGCGTATCCGCACCATCGAACCGCTGACGCCGCCCGCCCAGCTGCTGGCGATGCTGCCCTGTGACGATGAAGCCTCCGACACCGTCAGCGCCTCGCGCGCGGCCCTGCACCAGATCCTGCACGGCCGTGACGACCGCCTGGCGGTGGTGGTGGGCCCGTGCTCGATCCACGACCCGAAGGCCGCCATCGAGTACGCCCAGCGCCTGAAGCCGCTGCGTGACGCGCTGGCCGGTGAGCTGGAGATCGTCATGCGCGTGTACTTCGAGAAGCCGCGCACCACGGTGGGCTGGAAGGGCCTGATCAACGACCCGGACCTGGACGGCAGCTTCAGGATCGACAAGGGCCTGCGCATCGCCCGCGGCCTGCTGCGCGACATCAACAAACTCGGCCTGCCGGCCGGTGTCGAATTCCTCGACGTGATCTCGCCGCAGTACATCGCCGACCTGGTGGCATGGGGCGCGATCGGCGCACGCACCACCGAAAGCCAGGTGCATCGCGAGCTGGCCTCGGGGCTGTCGTGCCCGGTCGGCTTCAAGAACGGCACCGATGGCAACGTGAAGATCGCCGCCGACGCGGTAGGTGCCGCGTCCAATCCGCATCACTTCCTGTCGGTCACCAAGCAGGGCGGTACCGCCATCGTGTCGACCACCGGCAACCCGGATTGCCATGTGATCCTGCGCGGCGGCAAGCAGCCGAACTACGACGCAGGCAGTGTTGCTGAGGCCTGCCAGGTGCTGGCCAAGGCGAAGCTGCCGACGCGTCTGATGATCGACGCCAGCCATGCCAACAGCCTGAAGAACCCGGAGAACCAGCCGAAGGTGATCGACGACATCGCCGTTCAGCTGGAAGACGGCGAGCAGCGCATCGTTGGCGTGATGATCGAGAGCCATCTGGTCGGTGGCCGCCAGGAACTGGTGGAAGGCCAGCCGCTGATCTACGGGCAGAGCATCACCGATGGCTGCATCGATTGGGACACCACCGTGACGGTGCTGGAGCGACTGGCTGCGGCCGTGCGCGCCCGTCGCGACGTGAAGGTGTCCGAAGCAGCTTGATGGAAGCCGCCTGAGTGCGGCACGTGTGTGGATGGCGGCCAGCGCCTGCGGGGGTGCGGCCGCGATCAGGGCCGGTCGGAGTTGGAGACCGGCCCATCTGCACCGGCGATGCGCCTGGCGCTGCGCATGAGCGACAGCGCCAGGTACATCGCCGGGGTGGCAGTAGATCCACGCCATGCGTGGACGATTCGCCGTCCCCGGCAATGACGGCTACGACCCGCTGGAGGCCACATCAGCGCCGCCAGCGCGCTTCAGGCTACTGATGAGCCTGCTTCTGGCAGATATCCGTCAGAACCATACTTCACTGATTTCGCTGAAAAATTTCCGCGCAGCAGGCGGGCCTTGCGTTTGTCACGCCTGGCCTGCCGCAAACGCCCATTCCGACCGTTCCGCCTATGGCTCACGGTTGTCCTTCCGGGAGTCGCCAACCCACGGCGGCAGGAGCGGAAGGCAAGTCATGGACTTGACGAAATTTATCACGGTGATAAATTGAGGCCCGAGCTGTGGAGGGTCGATCCGGCGCAGTTTCCGCAGCCAAGGGAATGCGGCAGGTCGCGCCGAACGATCAGTGTTCGCGGATCTCCCTTGATTGATCTGTTGGCTTTGCAGGAATGCGTGCGCACAGGCGGGTTGCAGCCTGACGATGTCTGGGTGGCTACCCGCAAAGCACAGAGAGATCTGGAAAACCTTCGCTGGACGCTGGGCGACCTCCTGGACTGTCTGCTGTGCCTGCAAGCGGAGGACCATAGGGGATCAGAGTGGTGCAGGGACCAGTTGGGCACCTGGCATCCATGTGACGCCTACGTAGTTCGCTATGACGATGTGCAGAAGTGCCGGATGAACCGATCCGACATCAACTATTACCTGAAATTTTCTGTTGGCCGGTGTGGAACGTTGCGGCTGGTATTTCTCAGCTGCCATCTGTAGAGCATCATGCGTTTCATTGGAGCGCGCCATGAACAAAGCCACGTCCCGACTCTGTCCCGCCTGCGAGCAGGCACCTCTGGTGGCATCCACACGCGAACGGCACTTCACTCCGCGCGGCAATCCTGTGGTCGTCGAACTGCTGGCGATGGAGTGCCCCGCATGCGGCGCTATGGCAACCAGCGCCGCACAGCAGATCGAGAACCTGAGACGACTTGCCGCACGGCGCGCCCACTACGGCGGGCTGCTGCTGGGCGAGGATGTGTTGGCGTTCCGGCGCCGCTACGGCTTGACCCAGCGCGCAGCGGCCACGCTGTTTGGAAAAGGCGCGATCGCGTTTTCCCGCTACGAGAACGAGACGACCTATCCCGACGATGCCACAACCATGCTGCTGTCGTTGGCTATGGAGAAGCCCGAGGTCGTGCGCTGGCTTGCCGAGCGCACCGGCACGGCGGTCCCGCTGCTGGACAGGCTGCAGGACGTTGCAACCAAGCCTCCCCGGCGTGTGTCGCGGGCCCATCGGGTTGCACCCGGCACGCCAAGTGGTCCAGTCCGCGCAGTGCGTTGATCCGACTCTACTCAATGTCCGCCGTAGATCCACGCCACGCGTGGATACCGCTCTTCTGTAGCGTCGAGCCATGATCGACTTGCGCGAGAAGCGCGTTGGTTCCCTGCAAAGAGCAGTCGAGCATGGCTCGACGCTACATGGCCTTCTTCGCGCGCAACCTCGCCAACGCCAGATACATCGCCGGGGTCGTGTACAGCGTCAGCCACTGGCTGACCAGCAAGCCGCCGACAATCGCAATGCCCAGCGGTTGCCGCAGCTCCCAGCCTTCGCCATTGGCCAGCATCAGCGGCAGCGTGCCCAGCAGCGCTGCCAGCGAGGTCATCAGGATCGGCCGCAGGCGCAACCGTGCGGCTTCCATCACTGAATCCTGCGCGCTCAGCCCGCGCCGCTCGCCGGCCAGTGCGAAATCCACCAGCAGGATGGTGTTCTTCATCACCACGCCCACCAGCAGGAACAGGCCGAGCAGGGCGATCAGGTTCAGTTCGTTGCCGAACAGCCACAACGCCAGCAGCGCGCCGACACCGGCCGAAGGCAGGGTGGACAGGATCACCAGCGGCTGCAGGAAGCTCTCGTAGAGGATGCCCAGCACCAGGTAGACCGCCAGCGTGGCGCCCAGCACCAGCCATAGCTGGCGCGCGCGCAGCTGATCCAGCCCGCCGGCTTCACCGGACAGTTTTCCCTGGACCGAACGCGGCAGCATCAGTTTCGACATCGCAGCATCAATCGCCTGCGTGGCCTGTTCAAGGCCCACCCCCGGTGCCAGCGCGAACTCGATCCAGATCGAGGCGAACTGCTCGCTGTGGTACACCCGGTCCGGTGCCATGCCATAGCGCCAGTTGGCGATGCTCGACAGCGGAATGCGCTGGCCGTTGCCATCGATCACCTGCAGGCGTGACAGCGTGCCCGGATCCTGGGTGTGCTTCGGGTCCAACTCCATCACCACGCGGTACTGGTTGAGGCTGTCGTACAGCGTGGCGACCTGGCGCTGGCTGAAGGAGTTGTTGAGCATGTTGGCCACCGTGCGCAGGTCGACGCCGTGGCGCGCGGCTGCTTCGCGGTCGACATCCAGCACCACCTGGCGCATGCCCGCTTCACCCTGTGCTTCCACGTCCACCAGTTCGGGCAGGCCACGCAGCGCGGCCGCCACCTTCGGCGCCCATTCGCGCAGTGGTGCTGTATCGGCCGACAGCAGCTGGAACTCGTACTTGCCGCTGCTGCCGGCGCCCTCCAGGCGGATGTCCTGGTCCACCCACAGATAGAGATTGCCGCCGGGCAGCTTGGGCAGCCGCGCGCGCAGGCGGTCGATCACCTGTTGGCTGGACACCTTGCGCTCGGCCAGCGGCTTCATCTTGATCATGATGAAGGCGTTGTTGACCCCGTTGCTGCCACCGATGTAGCCGATGATGTCCTCGATGGCCGGATCGGACAGCAACAGCTTCCTGTACGCGTCGATCTTCGGTTGCATGGCCTGGAAGGACAGGCCGTCATCGCCGCGCGCGAAGCCGCGCAGCTGCGCGGTGTCCTGCTTGGGCACGATGCCCTTGGGCACCTGCTGGAACAGCCACGTGTTAAGCGCGATGACTGCAACGAAGGCCAGCAACGGCCAGCGCAGCCGGCGCAGGCTGGCCTGAAGCGTGCGCAGGTAGGCGCTGCGCACACGTTCGAACAGCGCATTGCTGCCGCGCTGCCAGCGCGAGGGTTGCTGCGCGGCGTCCACGAACAATCGTGCACACAGCATCGGCACCAGGCTCAGCGCGACCAGCACGGAGACCGTCATTGCCGCCACCAGGGTCAGCGAGAATTCGCGGAACAGGCGTTCGACGAAGTCATCCAGGAACAGGATGGAGACGAACACCACGGCCAGTGCAACGTTCATCGACAGCAGCGTGGCACCGACTTCCGATGCGCCACGCACCGCCGCCTGCCAGCGGTCCGCGCCGAGTTCGCGATGGCGGGCGATGTTCTCCAGCACGACGATGGCATCGTCCACCACCAGCACGGCGGCGACGATCAGCGCCATCAATGAAAGCGTATTGAGCGAGAAGCCCATCAGCGCGATCAGCGCCAGCGTGCCGAACAGCACCACCGGAATCGCCACGCTGGGCACCAGCGCTGCACGCCAGTGGCCGAGGAAGCCGAGCACCACCAGCACCACCAGCACGATCGCCAGCACCAGCGTGAGCTCTGCTTCGTGCAGGGTGGCGCGGATCACCGGCGAGCGGTCCATCACCAGCCGCATGTCCACGCCGGAGGGCAACAGCGCATGCAGTTGCGATAGCTGCGCCTGGATGGCATCAACGGTGGCGATGATGTTGGCGCCGGGTTGGCGGCTGACGATCAGCAGCACGGCGGGGCGTTCGTTGTGGAAGCCGCTGGCGTAACGGTCTTCCACGCCATCGGCAACGGCGGCGACATCGCCCAGCCGTAGCGTGCGGTCGTCGCTCACCTTCAGAGCCAGTTCGCGGTACTGCGCGGCCTGGCGCAGCTGCAGCGGCGCTTCCAGCTGCCACTGCTGACGGTCATCGCCCACGGCACCCAGCGGGCGCATGGCGTTGGCGCGGCCGATGGCCTGGGCCACGTCCTCCAGCGCCAGGCCTGCATGGTTCAGTGCATTCGGGTCCAGCGATACACGCACGGCGGGCAAGGCGCTGCCGCCCACCTGCACTTCGCCCACGCCCGGTACCTGCGACAGCTTCTGCGCCAGCACGGTGGAGGCCAGGTCATACAGCTGGCCTGGCGAACGCGTGTCCGAGGTCAGTGCCAGCGCCAGGATCGGTGCCTGTGAGGGATTGACCTTGCGGTACTGCGGCATGCCGGGCATGCCACTGGGCAACTGCCCGCGTGCAAGATTGATGGCGGCCTGCACTTCACGCGCTGCCTCATCGATGTCGCGGCCGAGTACGAACTTCAGTTCGATCTGGGTCTGGCCCTGGGTGCTGGCCGAGTCGATGCGTGAGATGCCGGGCAGGCTGCCCAGTGCGCGCTCCAGCGGCGTGGCGACGGTGGCTGCCATCGACTCGGGCGAGGCGCCGGGCAGGCTGGCACTGACTTCAATGGCGGGGTAATCGACCTGTGGCAGCGGCGCCACCGGCAACAGGCGCAATGCCAGCAGGCCGGCCAGCACCAGCGCCACCGCCAGCAGGATCGTCGCTACTGGGCGCTGCAAGCAGGCCTGCGCCAGGCGCGCGATGGGGGTCACGCGCGCGCCTCGTCAACGGCCACCGGGGACGTCGCACGGTCTCGCTGCAGGCGATCAAAGGCCAGGTAGATCACCGGCGTGGTGAACAGGGTCAGTACCTGGCTGACCAGCAGCCCGCCCACCATCACCCAGCCCAGTGGCTGCCGCAGCTCGGCGCCGGAACCACTGGCCAGCATCAGCGGGACTGCGCCGAACAGCGCGGCCAGCGTGGTCATCAGGATCGGCCGGAAGCGCAGCAGCGCGGCCTGATGGATCGCCTCGCGCGGTGACATGCCGCGTGTGCGCTGCGCGTCCAGCGCGAAGTCGATCATCATGATCGCGTTCTTCTTCACCAGGCCGATCAGCAGCACGATGCCGATCACCGCGATCAGGTCCAGGCTGCGGCTGCTTACCCACAGCGCAGCCAGCGCACCGACGGTGGCCGAGGGCAGGGTGGAGAGGATGGTGATGGGATGGATGAAGCTCTCGTAGAGCACGCCCAGCACGATGTACATCACCACCACCGCGGCCAGGATCAGCCACAGTGTGGACGACAGCGAGCTGCTGAAGGCCGCTGCGGCACCCTGCAGGCGAAGTTCGATGCTCTGCGGCAGGTTCACCTGTGCGCGCGCGGCGTGCACAGCCTCCACCGCTTCGCCCAGCGAAGCGCCCGGGGCAAGGTTGAACGACAGCGTGGCCGCCGGGAACTGGCCGACATGGTTGCGCAGCAGGGCGGTCGGGCCCAGATCCACGCGTGCCACCGCACCCAGCGGCACGGTCTGCCCACTGCTGCTGCGCACACGCAGGCCCGTGATCGCCTCCGGCCCGGGCTGCCGTGAAGGATCGGCCTCCAGCACCACCCGGTATTGGCTGGCCTGGGTGAAGATGGTCGAGATCTGGCGCTGCCCATAGGCGTCGTACAACGCATCGGCCACCGCTTCCACGCTCACACCCAGGCGCGCTGCGGCGTCACGGTCGATGTTCACCCGTGCCTGCCGGCCCTGCATCTGCAGATCGCTGGCGACATCGCGCAGTGCAGGTTGCTGGCGTAGCGCCTGCAGCAGCTTCGGGGTCCAGCGTTCCAGTGTTTCAAGATCCGGCGTGGTCAGGGTGAACTGGTACTGGGTGCGGCTGATGCGGTCTTCGATGCCCAGCTCCTGTACCGGCTGCAGGTACAGGGTGATGCCGGGGATCTTCGACACGCGCTGTTGCAGGCGCGCCATCACTACGGCGGCGCCATCGCGGTCGCCGTGCGGTTTCAGCTCGATCAGCAGGCGGCCGGTATTGAGCGTGGCATTGTTGCCGTCCACGCCGATGTAGGACGACACGCTGGCCACCGCCTGGTCGGCTTCGATGGCCGCCGCCAGCGCCTGCTGGCGCTCGCGCATGGCCTGGAATGAGATCGCCTGCGGCGCTTCGCTGATGCCCTGCACCAGGCCGGCATCCTGCACCGGGAAGAAACCCTTGGGCACGGCGAAGTACAGCGCCACGGTCAGTGCGAGGGTGGCAACGGTGGCCAGCAGCATCAGCGGCTGGCGCTGCAGCACCCAGCGCAGCTGGCGGTCGTAGAGGCCGATGACGCGGTCGAAGACATCGGGCGCATGTGCAGTCTTCGCGTGCGGCTTCAGGAACCGCGCGCACAGCATCGGCGTCAGCGTCAGCGAGACCACCAGCGAAATGCCGATGGCTACCGCCAGGGTTACTGCGAACTCATGGAACAGTGCACCCACCAGGTCGGCCATGAACAGCAGCGGGATCAGCACCGCGATCAGCGAAACAGTCAGCGACACCAGGGTGAAGCCGATCTCGGCTGCGCCTTTCAGCGCTGCATCGCGGGGGCTTTCACCTTCCTCCAGATGGCGGGCGATGTTCTCCAGCATCACGATGGCGTCGTCCACCACGAAGCCGGTGGCGATGGTCAGCGCCATCAGCGTGAGGTTGTTGAGCGAATAGCCGGCCAGCAGCATGACCGCGAAGGTGCCGATGAGCGACAGCGGCACCGCGACGCTGGGAATGAGCGTGGCCGGCAGATTGCGCAGGAACACCCAGGTGACGAGCACCACCAGGCCGATGGCCAGTACCAGTTCTTTCTGCACGCCACGCACCGACGCGCGGATCGATTCGGTACGGTCGCTCAGTACATTCATCTGCACGCCGGCGGGCAGCGTGGCCTGCAGCTGCGGCAGCAGCGTACGCACCTGCTCGACCACGGCGATCACGTTGGCGCCGGGCTGGCGCTGGATGTTCACCAGTACTGCCGGCGTGGTACCGCTCCACGCAGCCAACTGGCGGTTCTCGGCGCCATCGGTAATGGTGGCTACATCGCCCAGCCGCAGCGGCGCGCCGTCGCGCCAGGCCAGTACCAGGGCGCGGTACTCATCCACGCTGCGCATCTGATCGTTGGCATCGAGCATCACCGCGCGGATCGGGCCGTCGAAACTACCCTTGGGCAGGTTGACGTTGGCGGCGGCGATGGCGGTGCGGATGTGGTCCATGCCCAGGTTGTTGGCGGCAAGCGCCGCCGGATTGACCTGGATGCGCACCGCCGGGCGCTGGCCCCCGGCCAGGCTGACCAGGCCGACGCCGGGCAACTGCGCCAGGCGCTGCGCGATGCGCGTATCCACCAGATCGTGCACCTGCGGCAGCGACAGGCCTTGCGAGGTCACCGCCAGTGTCAGGATCGGGGTGTCGGCCGGGTTGACCTTGCGGTACACCGGCGGCACAGGCAGGTCCCCGGGCAGGAAGCTGCCCGCCGCGTTGATGGCGGCCTGCACGTCCTGCTCGGCCACACCCAGCGACACCTCCAGCCCGAACTGCAGGGTGATGACCGAGGCGCCACCGGAACTGGTCGACGACAGTTGTTTCAGGCCGGGAATCTGCCCGAGCTGGCGTTCCAGCGGCGCGGTGATGGTGCGTGTGGTCAGTTCGGGGCTGGCCCCCGGATACAGCGTGGTGATCTGGATGATCGGGTAATCGACCTGCGGCAGCGCCGCCACCGGCAGCAGGCGATAGGCCAGCACGCCGGACAGCAGCAGCGCCACCATCAGGAGAGTCGTTGCGACCGGGCGCAGGATGAACGGGCGCGAGAGGTTCATGCGCCGGCCTTGGTCGCGGCCTCCTCGGTGATGATCTCCACCGCCGTGCCGTCTTCCAGCCCGTCGATGCCTTCGATCACCACCTTGTCGCCGGCCACCAGTCCGGAGCGCACGGCCACGCGCCCATCATCGGCCGGACCGAGCACCACGTTGCGGCGCTGTGCCTTGTTGTCCTTGTCGACGATATGCACGTAGTTGCCCTGGCTGCCGAACTGCACGGCGGCATCGGGAATCAGCAGCGCGCGCTGCTCGCCCAGTTGCAGGCGGACGTTGACGAACTGGTTGGGGAACAGCGCCAGATCGTGGTTGTCGAAGTGCGCACGCAGTTTCAACGTGCCGGTGGTGGTATCGATGCGGTTGTCGACGCTGGACAGCGAGCCGCGGGCCAGCTGCCGGCGTTCTTCGCGGTCCCAGGTTTCCACCGCCAGTGCCGGTTGCGCCTGCACGGCATCGAGCAGCGCAGGCAGCTCGGGTTCGGGCACCGTGAACAGCACGCTGATCGGCGCGGTCTGCGCCAGCGTCACCAGGCCTTCGGCATCGCTGGCGCGCACCAGGTTGCCCACGTCCAAACGGCGCAGCCCGACGCGGCCACTGACCGGCGCGGTGATGCGGGTGTACTGCAGCTGCAGGCGCGCTTCATCAACAGACGCCTGATCGCTGAGGCGGCGGCCCTGCAGCTGGCGCACCTTGCTCTGCTGGTCGCTCAGTTCCTGCCCGGACACGTAGTTCTGCTTCTGCAGTTCGCGGTAGCGCTGCAGCTGGCGCTCGGCGTTTTCCAGCTCGGCCAGATTCTGCTGCTGGGTACCCTGAGCCTGTGCCAGCTTCACTTCATACGGGCGCGGGTCGATCTGCGCCAGCAGATCGCCGGCCTTCACCTGCTGGCCTTCCTGGAAATGCAGCCGCAGCAGTTCGCCATCCACGCGGCTGCGTACCACCACGCTGTGCAGCGGGGTGACCGTACCGACCGCCTTCAGGCGCAGCACCAGCGGCTCGGCGCTGGCGCGGGCCACGCGTACCGGCACCGTCTTGCCCGGCGCATCGTCGCTGCTGCCGGCACCATTCCGGGGCCACAGCCACCACGCCAGAAGGGCGGCGAGGGCGATGGCCAGCACCGCCCACAACAGGCGGGCACGACGGAAGCGGGAATTTTCGGCGACAGACATGGGGCATCCTGCGCCCTGCGCGCGCAGGGACATGCGGGCCCGTCGGCGCGTTCACGGCACCACGGGCAGCGGGGAGGGAGTTGTCTGGCGGGGCCGCGGGCGCGGCGTGGCTGGATGCCGTCGCGGCAGCGACGGGGCGACAATGGTAGCCAATCACCCCGGCCAATGCCGCATGACCATGGTCATGTTCTGCAATGCGTCGAACGGGCTCGACCAATCTTGTAGAGTCGAGATCCTATGTTCGCGGTCAAGCCTGCTGGAAGCAGGCTTGACCCACCTTCAGCATGGCCGGATCGAAGTCCCGGCCGCTTTTGAAGACACCCCAGGCGATCCTGGCCAGCTTTCT
>NZ_JCAFWP010000052.1:0-20026 GCF_059295135.1 Stenotrophomonas sp. INTA L402-1 | reverse complement strand
AGATGTGTATAAGAGACAGACCATGCATGGTTGCCGGCCAGCGGCCGGCACTACCATTCCTTCATCCACCGGGCTCAGCGCGCCAGGCCATCCAGCAACGGCATGCGCTGCGCGATCGCATCACCCACCTGCAGATCAGCGTCGCTGGCTTCCAGCGGCAGCACCGCCAGTGCCAGGTCGCCGGCCACGCAGGCAATCGTGCCCAGCGCTGCGCCATCCTGCTGCACGCCATCGCCGGCCTGCGCCGGTGCCGCGGTATGCAGCAGCTGCACCGCGCGCTTGGCTTTGCCGAGGAAGTGGGTGCGGGCGACGATTTCCTGGCCGGGATAGCAGCCCTTCTTCACGCTGTAACCGTTCAGGCGGTCCAACCCCAGCTGCTGCGGGGTCCACACTTCGCGCTGGCTTTCTTGCAGCCGGGGCAGGCCGTAGCGCAGGTCGGCCTGGCGCCAGGCCAGTGCGAAAGCGGCCTCATCGGCTTCACTGCCGGCGGCGAAGGTATCGGCGCTGCCAATGCGCAGGGTCCGCGGCAGGGCGTCGCTGCCCAGGTCCAGCTCCCAGCCGTCACCTGCGGTCTGCGCAATCGCAGCGCCGCTGGCGGCTTCGGGCGCAGTGAACGCGCCGGCCACGGCCAGATCGCTGCGCACCTGCACCTTCACCTTGCGGCGGAACACGAAGCGCTGCAGTTGCGACGCAATCGCATCGGCATCGCTGTCGGCCAGCACCAGCATCACGTGATCGTCGGCCAGCCGAAGCAGCTGGAACACCGCCAGGGTGCGGCCCTTGGCGCTCAGCCAGGCGCTCCACTGCCAGTGCTGCTGGGGCAGGGCGGTGACATCGCTGCTGAACTGGGCGTGGGCAAAGACAGCCGCATCCGGGCCTTGCAGGCTCAGCAGCTGGTGGCCGGGCAGGCGCGGATATCCGACGAAAGCAGGGGGCAGGTTGTCAGGCACGTGAACGAGGTCTAAAATTTGTGCGTTGCGAGACCGAACATGATAGGCCAAACAACCCCCACTCCCGACGACGAATCTGAAGCCCCGCTGGTCCCCGCGGCACCCGTGCCCGTGGAACAGGAAAAAGCAGAGGAATTCGGCGGCCGCGGCGGACTTGATCCGGTGCGGTACGGCGATTGGGAGAAAAACGGACGCTGCATCGATTTCTGATCAGCATTGAGCCAACGCGGCCGCGTGCCGCCCAGCCGAGACAACGAGCCCAGCGAATGGCGACCAGACAACGCCCACTTTCCCCGCACCTTCAGGTGTATCGCTGGCAGATTCAGATGGCCACCTCGATCCTGCATCGAGCCACTGGCGTCTTTCTGTCTGTTGGTGCCCTCATCATCGCCGCCGGCCTGCTGGCCCTGATGATGGGGCCCGAGTCCTGGAACTGCTTCACCGGCCACGCCGGGGCCTGGTATGGCCGCGTGTTCCTGTTCGCGTGGACATGGTCGTTCGCCTATCACCTGTGCAATGGCATCCGCCATGTGGTGCAGGACTTCGCCATCGGCTTCAGCATCCCCGCCTTCATCCGCAGCAGCTGGCTGTCGGTCATCGGCAGCCTGGTGATCACCCTGCTGGTGTGGGCCTATGTGATGTTCGGAGGTGCCGCGTGAGCAAGTTCCGTACCCCGTTGAAGAGCGTACGCGGCCTCGGTTCGGCCAAGACCGGCACCGAGCACTTCGTGCACCAGCGCCTGACCGCCGCCGCCCTGGTGGCCCTGGGCATCTGGTTCCTGGTCTTCGTGCTGAGCCTGCTGGGCTCGGACTACGCGACCGCCGCCGCCGCCGTGGCCAAGCCGTGGAACGCCGTGCCGCTGATCGGCCTGCTGATCGCCATGTTCTGGCACGCGCAGCTCGGCATGCAGGTCGTGCTGGAAGACTACATCCACGAATCGCTGCTGGCCCTGGTGCTGCAGACCGCGGTGAAGTTCGTCGCCGTGCTCGGCATGATCGTCAGTGTGTTTGCGGTGGGCCGCATCGCCCTCGGCGTTGCCTGAGCCCAGGCACCAACACAGGAATCCAGATTAGATGTCCGCTTACAAGATCACCGAACACAAGTACGACATGGTCGTGGTGGGCGCCGGCGGTGCCGGCCTGCGCGCCACGTTCGGCCTGGCCGCCAAGGGCCTGCAGACCGTGTGCCTGACCAAGGTCTTCCCGACCCGTTCGCACACCGTTGCCGCCCAGGGCGGTATCTCGGCCGCACTCGCCAACATGGGCGAGGACGACTGGCGCTACCACTTCTTCGACACCATCAAGGGCTCGGACTGGCTGGGCGACCAGGACGCCATCGAGTACATGTGCCGTGAGGCCATTCCGGCCATCATCGAGCTCGAACACTACGGCGTGCCGTTCTCGCGCACTGCCGAAGGCAAGATCTACCAGCGTCCGTTCGGTGGCATGACCACCAAGTACGGCGAAGGCCCGGCGGCGCAGCGTACCTGCGCGGCGGCCGACCGTACCGGCCACGCGATGCTGCACACCCTGTACCAGCAGTCGCTGAAGCACGACGCACGTTTCATGATCGAGTACTTCGCACTCGACCTGATCTTCGATGACGAAGGTGCCTGCCGCGGCGTGCTGGCGTTGGACATGTCCGACGGCACCCTGCACCTGTTCCGCGCCCAGGGCGTGGTGCTGGCCACCGGCGGCTACGGCCGTGCCTACTTCAGCGCCACCTCGGCGCACACCTGCACCGGCGACGGTGGCGGCCTGGCCATGCGTGCCGGCATCGCCATGCAGGACATGGAGTTCGTGCAGTTCCACCCGACCGGCATCTATGGCGCCGGCTGCCTGATCACCGAGGGTGTCCGCGGTGAAGGCGGCATCCTGCGCAACAGCAGCGGCGAGCGCTTCATGGAGCGCTATGCACCGCACTACAAGGATCTGGCCTCGCGCGACGTGGTCAGCCGTTCGATGACCATCGAGATCCGCGAAGGCCGCGGCGTCGGCGAGCACAAGGACCACATCCTGCTCGACCTGACCCACCTTGGCCCGGGCGTGATCGACGAGAAGCTGCCGGGCATCGCAGAAAGCGCCCGCATCTTCGCCGGCGTCGACGTGCACAAGCAGCCGATCCCGGTCATCCCGACCGTGCACTACAACATGGGCGGCATCCCGACCAATTACCACGGCGAAGTCGTGCGCAAGGTCGGCGACAACCCGGATGCGGTCGTGCCGGGCCTGTACGCCATCGGTGAAGCCGCCTGCGTGTCGGTGCACGGTGCCAACCGCCTGGGCTCGAACTCGCTGCTGGACCTGGTGGTGTTCGGTCGTGCAGTGGCCAACCGCTGCGCCGAGACCATCAAGCCGGGCGCTTCGCACAAGCCGCTGCCGGCCGATGCCTGCGACAAGGCGCTGGGCCTTCTGGACAAGCTGCGCCACGCCAACGGCGATACCCCGACCTCGGTCATCCGCGATCGCATGCAGCGCACCATGCAGGCCGACGCGGCGGTCTTCCGCACCAGTCAGACGCTGAAGGAAGGCTGCGAGAAGATGGACAAGATCTTCGACTCGTTCCAGGACGTGAAGGTCTCCGACCGTTCGCTGGTCTGGAACTCGGACCTGATCGAGACCTACGAGCTGAACAACCTGCTGCTCAACGCGGTGGCGACGATCAACTCGGCCGAACAGCGCAAGGAAAGCCGCGGCGCGCATGCGCACGAGGACTATCCGGACCGCGACGACGTCAACTGGCAGAAGCACACCCTGGTCAGCGTCGACGAGAAGGGCAAGTGCAGCTTCGACTACCGTCCGGTGCACATGTACACGTTGACCGATGACGTGTCCGTGGTGCCGCCGAAGCCGCGCGTGTACTGATCCGACCCCGCCTACCATGCAATCCGCGCCCACGGGCGCGGGCCGCCTGAGCCAACGAGAGCAGCCATGGCCGAGTTTTCACTCCCCAAGAATTCCAAGATCACGAAGGGCAAGCACTTCCCCGTCAAGAACGGCGGCAAGAACGTGCGCACCTTCAAGATCTACCGCTGGAGTCCGGACGACGACAGCAACCCGCGCACCGATACCTATGAAGTCGATCTGGACGCCTGTGGCCCGATGGTCCTGGACGCCCTGATCAAGATCAAGAACGAGATCGACCCGACCCTGACCTTCCGCCGCTCCTGCCGCGAAGGTATCTGTGGTTCGTGCGCGATGAACATCGACGGCACCAACACCCTGGCCTGCACCCGAGCCATCTCGGACTGCGGCAAGAAGGAAGTGCCGATCTACCCGCTGCCGCACATGAACGTGGTCAAGGATCTGGTTCCGGACCTGACCCACTTCTACGCGCAGTACGCCTCGATCAAGCCGTGGATCCGCACCCAGACCCCGGCACCGCCGGACCGTGAGCGCCTGCAGTCGCCGGAAGACCGCAAGAAGCTGGACGGCCTGTACGAGTGCATCCTGTGCGCCTGCTGCTCGACCAGCTGCCCGAGCTACTGGTGGAACGGCGAGCGTTACCTGGGCCCGGCGATCCTGCTGCAGGCCTACCGCTGGATCATCGACTCGCGCGATGAGGACACCGGTGCACGCCTGGACGATCTGGAAGATCCGTTCAAGCTGTACCGCTGCCACACCATCATGAACTGCGCCCGGACCTGCCCGAAGGGCCTGAACCCGGCGCTGGCGATCGCCGAGATCAAGAAGCTGATGATGGAACGCCGCGCCTGATCAGGCCTGGCTGTACCCGGTAGAGCCACGCCACGCGTGGCTGTGCCACCCCAGTAGAGCCACGCCATGCGTGGCTTTGCTGTATCTGGAGAAACATGATGGAAGAAGACGTTCTGCTGAAGAAGCTGCGCTGGCGTTGCCGCCGCGGCATGCGTGAGCTGGACCAGCTGTTCGGTCGCTACCTGGACCACGAATGGAGCACTGCGCCGACCGAAGAGCGCGAGGTTTTCCTGTTCCTGCTCGACTGCGAGGACGATAAGTTGTGGCGCTGGTTCATGGGCTACGAGGCCTGTCCACATGCGCACGCGATCCCCCTCATGCAGAAGATCCTCGCCCTCAAGCCTTGAGTGGCGCCCCTCGCGGCTGCAGGCTGCCGCCCAGTTGGCGGTGCTGCTGGCTGCGCCCTGGCTGCTGCGTGCATCGGATCTGCCTTCACGGCTGCTGATGCCCGCGGTGGTGCTGGCCTGGGTCATCGGGTTGGCCGAACTGGCCTGGCGACAGCGCAGGCCGCGCGTGCAGGTGCTTCTGCCAGCACCGCCCGAGCCGCTGCAGGTGGCCGGGCAGGACGCCGATACACCCCAGCTGGTCGTGCGTGGTCCATGGCTGTTGTTGCTCTGGCGTGAGGATCGGCGCCGCCGGCGCCTGCTGTTCTGGCCGGATGTGCTCGATTCCGGGCAGCGACGTGAACTGCGACTGGCCGTGGCCGCACGTGGCGTTTCCCGTAGGCCCCGGTCGATGGCACCATAAGCTGAATTGACCGGCGTGCCTGCATGTTCAAACCCATTCCCGTGGCCATTGGCCTGCGCTACCTGCGCGCCAAGCGCCGCAACGGCTTCATCTCCTTCATCTCGATGGCATCGATCCTGGGCATCGCGCTCGGCGTCACGGTGCTGATCACCACCTTGGCGGTGATGAGCGGTTTCCAGAAGGAAATCCGCAGCCGCCTGCTGCAGATGACCGCGCACACCACCATCAGCCGCGACGGCGAGCCGATGCCGGACTGGATGCGCGTAGTCGACGTGGCCAGCAAGGACCCGCGCGTGGCCGGTGCTGCGCCGTACATCGAGATCCAGTCGATGATCAGCGGCCCGCGCGTGCAGGGCGCGATCATCCAGGGCATCGATCCGGCGCTGGAGCCGAAGGTATCGGTGATCGACAAGAAGGTCACCAAGGGCAGCTATGACAGCCTCACGCCGGGCAGCTTCAACCTGCTGCTGGGCAAGGAGCTGGCGATCTGGCTAGGCGTGGACGTTGGCGATCAGGTGCTGGTGACGTTCGCCGAAGTGCAGGGCACGCCTGCCGGTGCGGTGCCACGGATGAAACGCTTTACCGTGAGCGGCATCTTCGAGGCCGGCTACAACGAGGTCGACCGCGGCGTCGGCTTCGCCAACATGAAGGACCTGGAGCGCGTGCTGCGTTCCGATGGCGCCACCGGCGTGCGGCTGAAGCTGCACGACATGGACCGCTCGCTGGAAGTGGGCGTGGACCTCGCGCAGAACCTCGGTGGTGCGTACCGCGTGAGTGACTGGACCCAGCAGAACGCCAACCTCTACCACTCGCTGCGCATGGAGAAGGTGGTGATGGGCATCCTGCTGTCGCTGATCATCGCCATGGGCGCGTTCAACCTGGTGTCCTCGCAGGTGATGCTGGTCACTGACAAGCAGGCTGACATCGCCATCCTGCGCACGCTCGGCCTGACCCCGGGCGGGGTGATGCAGGTGTTCATGGTGCAGGGTTCGCTGATCGGCATCTTCGGCACGCTGGCCGGCCTGATCGGTGGCATCACCCTCACACTCAACCTGGAGCGCATCCTCGGTGCCATCGAGAGCGTGTTCAACGTCAAGCTGATGCCGGAGGATGTGTACTACATCACCGGCCTGCCGACCGACATGCAGACCGGCGACGTGGTGGCGATCACCGTGGTCGCGCTGCTGATGAGCTTCCTGGCCACCCTGTATCCCGCCTGGCGGGCAGCACGCACCCAGCCGGCGGAGGCCCTGCGTTATGAATAAGGTCTTCAACCGCGGCGATGAAGTGATCCGCGCCGAAGCACTGGGCAAGACCTACGCCGAAGGGCGCATGCAGACCCCGGTGTTCGATGGCCTGGATCTGACCGTGACCGCCGGCGAAACGGTGGCGATCATCGGTGCCTCCGGCGCCGGCAAGAGCACGCTGCTGCACCTGCTGGGTGGCCTGGACATTCCGACCGCCGGCGAGGTCTATGTGACCGGCCAGCGCATGTCAGCGCTGTCCGATACCGCGCGCGGCCTGCTGCGCAACCAGGCGCTGGGCTTCGTCTACCAGTTCCACCACCTGCTGCCTGAGTTCACCGCGCTGGAAAACGTGATGATGCCGGTGCTGCTGGCCGGTACTGCAGTAGCCGAGGCGAGCAGCCGGGCCACCACGCTGCTGGAAGCGGTCGGCCTTGGCCATCGCCTGGACCACAAGCCCGGCGAACTGTCCGGTGGCGAACGCCAGCGTGCCGCCGTGGCGCGTGCGCTGGTCAATCATCCGGCCTGCGTGCTCGGGGACGAGCCGACCGGCAACCTGGATGACCGCACGGCTGCAACGGTGTTCGAGCTGATGCTGGAGCTCAACCGGGCGCGGCATACCAGCCTGGTGCTGGTGACCCACGACCGCAGCCTGGCACGGCGCCTGGACCGGGTGCTGGAGCTGCGCGAGGGGCGCCTGCACGCGCTGGCCCACGCCGACGTCTGAGGCGCTGGGCACGCTTTGGTGGAAGCCGACCTTGGTCGGCTGCTCTTGCAGGGCAAGCGCCAACCAAGGTTGGCGACTACCGGAATCCGGAGCCTTGGGCCTGCTTGGGTCGACCGCCGACCGGCTGCTGAATGGGGTACTGGCTTTCGCGCCGGCGTTGTCTGCGCAGGCGCATGATGGCGACAGTTCCCCGAGGAGATCGCGATGAAGACCCCGATCCTGATGGCCGGACTCTGCCTGGCGCTGGCCGCCTGCGCGACCACCGGCCGGCTCAGCTCTGCCGAGAAACTTGACCTGTACCGTGCCCATGCCGGCGCGCCGCAGAACGACATGCAGTTCTTCGGCAGCCTCAACGGCTGGACCGAACTGGGTGACAGCGCGCTGGCGGTGTGGACGCGTCCCAGCGAGGCCTATCTGCTGGAATTGAGGGGTCCCTGCCAGGACCTGCCGTATGCCACCGCCATCGGCCTGACCAGCCAGATGAACCGTGTTTCGGCGCGCTTCGACAAGGTGCTGGTGCGGGACCCTGCCGGTGGCCCGCGCATGCCGTGCTTCATCGACAGCATCCGCAAGCTGGACGTGAAGGCGCTGCGCGCCTCCGAGCAGGAGCTGCGCCAGGCGCAGGTGCAGGAGCGCGAGGAAAGCACGAAATAGCGTGGTAGTGCCGGCCGCTGGCCGGCATCGCGCAGATGCCAGGTTGCCGGCCAGCGGCCGGCATTACCTGTGTGTCAGGCTTCCGGGGTGAAGCCGGCCGGCTTTTCCGCGTCCTTCTCGAACAGGAACTTGACCAGTTCGCCTTCAAGGAACGCGCGATGCTCCGGCGTGCGCGGCGACAGGCGGTTCTCGTTGATCAGCATGGTCTGGTGCGCCAGCCACGCAGCCCAGGCCTGCTTGCCGATGTTGTTGAAGATGCGCTGACCCAGTTCGCCGGGGTAGGGCACGAAGTCCAGGCCCTCGGCATCGCGTTGTTCGTACTGGCAGAAGACGGTTCGGGACATGGCATTCACTCGTGGTTGCGGGGTTTCTTGGAATTTCGTTTCGGCGTCTTGATCGTTGCGCCGTCGAGCAGTTTGCGGATCGGTGCCGGCAGGCCCAGCGCGTGCAGTTCGTCGCTGGCGACCCAGCGCAGCGTGGGTTCTTCCACGCGCAGTCCGTATACCTGCCGCGACAATACCTGCAGATGCAGCTTGTAGTGGCTGAAGGTGTGCTGCAGCACTGGCAGCTCTTCGGCCTCTTCCAGCGAGCCGTCGATGTGCAGGTCGAACCAGTCCTGCAGCACGCTGCCGGCCTCGGCCTGTGGCAGCGTCCACAGCTGCGCCCAGATGCCGGTATCCGGCCGCTTCTGCAGCAGCACGCGCTGCTGAGCGTCGCGCAGCAGCAGCGCAACGGCCTCGCGCTCGGGCAGGGTCTTGCTGGGCTTGGGCTTGGGTAGTTCAGCGGTGCGGCATTCGCGCCGTGCCACGCAGTCATCCTGCAGCGGGCAGATCACGCAGGCCGGCTTGGCGCGGCTGCAGACCGTTGCACCCAGGTCCATCTGCGCCTGTGTGTAGTCGGCCATGCGCCCATCCGGCACCTGCGCCACATGCGCCTCGGCAATGGCCCACAACTGCTTCTCGATGGCCGGCAGGCCGGGGAAGCCCTCGATGCCGTGGTAACGGCTGAGCACGCGTTTGACGTTGCCGTCGAGGATCGCGAACGGGTCGTTCCAGGCCTGGCTGAGGATCGCGCCGGCGGTGCTGCGGCCGATGCCGGGCAGGGCATGCAATGCATCGAAGTCGCGCGGCAGGTCGCCGTCGTGCAGTTCCACGCACCGTTTGGCTGCGGCATGCAGGTTGCGTGCGCGGGCGTAGTAGCCGAGCCCGGCCCACTGCGCCATCACCGCGTCGTTGCTGGCGGCGGCAAGGTCGGGCAGGGTCGGGAAGTGCTGCAGGAACCGCTGGAAATACGGGATGACCGTACTCACCTGGGTCTGCTGCAGCATGATTTCCGACAGCCAGACCCGGTAGGGACTGCGCGGGTGCTGCCAGGGCAGGTCGTGGCGGCCGTGGTCGTCGAACCAATGCAGCAGGTGGGCGACGAAGCCGTCTTCCTGGGCAGTGTTGGCGCTGGCGTGCGGCTGGCGGGGCATCGGTGTTCCGGAGGTGGGCAGCCACCCATGGGGTGGCTCTACCGGTTTCAGTAGAGCCACGCGACGCGTGGCTGCACGGTGTATCAGGCGCCCAGCGCCTCAGGCAGCAGGGCGTCGACGAAGGCTTCCGGATCGAACACGCGCAGGTCTTCCGGGCGCTCGCCGATGCCGGCGAAACGGATCGGAATGCCGAACTCGCGGGCCAGCGCGAACACCACGCCGCCCTTGGCGGTGCCGTCCAGCTTGGTCACCACCAGGCCGGTAACGTTCACGGCGGCGTTGAACTGGCGCAGCTGCGACAGCGCGTTCTGGCCAGTGGTGCCGTCGATCACCATCAGCACTTCGTGCGGTGCAGTGGGGTCGATCTTGCCGAGCACGCGGCGGATCTTGCCCAGCTCGTTCATCAGGCCGGACTGGGTATGCAGGCGGCCGGCGGTATCGGCGATCAGTACCGAGGTGCCGCGAGCCTTGCCGGCCTGCAGCGCGTCGAATGCCACTGAAGCGGCATCAGCGTTCTGACCCTGCGCGACCACGGCCACGCCGTTGCGCTCGCCCCAGGCCTGCAGCTGGGCCACGGCAGCGGCGCGGAAGGTGTCACCGGCGGCCAGCATCAGGCTGTGGCCTTCGTCCTTGAAGCGCTTGGCCAGCTTGCCGATGGTGGTGGTCTTGCCGACGCCGTTGACGCCGACGGTCAGCACCACGAAGGGCTTGGCGGTGCGGTCGATCACCAGCGGCTTGGCCACCGGCTGCAGGATCGCGATCAGTTCGGCACGCAGCGCGGCAAGCAAAGCGTTGGCATCGACGAATTCACGCGCCTTCATGCGCTTGCGCAGGCCCTCCACCAGGTCGGTGGTGGCACCCACGCCGACGTCGGCGGTGATCAGTGCGGTTTCCAGCTCGTCCAGCAGGTCGTCGTCGAGCTTGGGATTGCGCGAGAACAGGCCGCCGAAGCTGCGCGCGATGACGCTGTTGCGCAGGCGCTCCCGCCAGCCGGGCTTGCCAGCCGGCGCCGGAACGGCGTCGATCGAGGCGGCGGCAGGCAGGTCGTCGGTGACCGGTGCAGGTGCCGGGGTGGGCTCAGGCAGTGGTGCGGGTGCCGGTTCGATGGCCGGGGTCGCGATGGGGGCGACGTCGATCTGAGCCGTCGGCGCAGGAGCTGCCGGAACCGGTGCGGCTGGGGCCGGAACAACCGGGGTGGGCTCGACAGCGACCGGAACGGCGGTTGCTGGGGGCGGCTCGACCGGTACAGGCTCGGCCGGTACTGCTACCGGCGCCGGCTCCTTGTCCTCGACCGGCGCGGCCGACGGGAATGCCGCCGCCAGCTCTTCAGCCGAGTAGTGCTGGGTCTTGGGTGCCTCCGTTACGGGGGCATCCTGGGGCTTCTTGCGGCGGAAAAAACTGAGCATTGGCAAAAGGCGCTGAAATCAGAGGGATATGCTACCACTCGGGCCTGTCGGGCCGATGTGGACTCAAGGTCGCGGCCCACCGGCCGCTAACCGGTCCGGAGGGCTGCGCAGGGCGGCCCGGAGACCGCCATGGACAACGTGATGGGAATCGCCCTCAGCGGGATGCGTGCGGCCCAGCAGGGCGTGCAGGTGGCCGCGCACAACGTGGCCAACCTGGCGACCCCGGATGCCCAGCACCTGCAGTTGCAGCGCATTCCCACCGAGCAGGGTGGGGTGCAGGCTTCGGTGGCGTCCATCGGCGCCGATGCCGGCGCGCCGCTGGGTGATCTGCTGGCCGCGAAAGCCGAGGTCGTGGCCTTCGCCGCCAATGCTGCAGTGATCCGCCGCCAGGACCAAATGCTGGGCTCACTGCTGGATCGGGACGCCTGAGCAACACCGTTTTGGCAGGTGCCAACCGCCGCCCCCTGGTGGGTGCCAACCTTGGTCGGCACGCTTCGACCCAGCCTGGTAGGTGCCAACCTTGGTTGGCACGCTCGACCCGCCCTGGTAGGTGCCAACCTTGGTTGGCACGCTTTTGGGGCGCCAACCAAGGTTGGCCTCTACCAGGGCAACAGTGCCAACCAAGGTTGGCACCTACCAAAGCAGGAATGCCAACCAAGGTTGGCATCCACCAGCACCCGGTAGCGCCGGGCCATGCCCGGCGACCACCGCCTCGATCAGACCGACAGCTCCAGCAGCAGCTTGTTCAGGCGCGCCACATAGGCACCCGGGTCCTTCAGGCTGTCGCCGGCGGCCAACGCAGCCTGGTCGAACAGCACCCGGCCGAGGTCGTCGAAACGCGCGCCATCGGCTTCGGCGTCGAGCTTGGCGATCAGCGGGTGGCCCGGGTTGATCTCCAGCACCGGCTTGCTGTCCGGTACCTTCTGGCCGCTGGCCTCCAGGATCTGGCGCATCTGCAGGCCCAGGTCCTGTTCGCCGATGGCCAGTACCGCCGGCGAATCGGTCAGGCGGTGCGAGACGCGCACTTCGGCCACGTCATCACCCAGCACCGTCTTCAGGCGCTCGACCAGGCCCTGCTTGTCCTTGGCCGCCGCTTCCTGTTCCTGCTTGTCCGCTTCGGTTTCCAGCGCGCCCAGGTCGAGGTCACCACGGGCGATGTCGACGAAGCCCTTGCCGTCGAAATCGGTCAGGTAGCCCATCAGCCACTCGTCGATGCGGTCGGTCAGCAGCAGCACTTCCACGCCCTTCTTGCGGAACACTTCCAGGTGCGGGCTGTTGCGCACCTGGCTGTAGCTCTCGCCGGTCAGGTAGTAGATCTTGTCCTGGCCTTCGGTCATGCGGCCGAGGTAGTCGGCCAGCGACACGGTCTGCGCATCGCCGTCGCCACGGGTGGAGGCGAAGCGCAGCAGGCCGGCCACCTTCTCGCGGTTGTTGTAGTCCTCGGCCGGGCCTTCCTTCAGCACCTGGCCGAATTCCTTCCAGAACGTGGCGTACTGCTCCGGCTTGTCGGCGGCCAGCTTTTCCAGCATGTCCAGCGAGCGCTTGGTCAGCGCCGCCTTCATCGAATCGATGACCGGGCCGGACTGCAGGATCTCGCGCGAGACGTTCAGCGACAGGTCGTTGGAGTCGACCACACCCTTGATGAAGCGCAGGTACAGCGGCAGGAACTGCTCGGCCTGGTCCATCACGAACACGCGCTGCACGTACAGCTTCAGGCCCTTGGGTGCATCGCGGTGATACAGGTCGAACGGTGCGCGGCCGGGCACATACAGCAGCGAGGTGTACTCCAGCTTGCCCTCGACCTTGTTGTGGCTCCATGCCAGCGGATCGCTGTGGTCGTGTGCCACGTGCTTGTAGAACTCGGTGTACTCGGCGTCGCTGATCTCAGTGCGCGGGCGGGTCCACAGCGCGCTGGCGCGGTTGACGGTCTCCCACTCGCCGGCAGCGCCGTCTTCGCCCTCCTTGGGCATCTGGATCGGCAGGCCGATGTGGTCCGAATACTTCTTGAGAATGCTGCGCAGGCGCCAGCCATCGGCGAAGTCGTGCTCGCCTTCCTTCAGGTGCAGCACGATGCGGGTGCCGCGCTCGGCCTTGTCGACCGTGGCGACTTCGAAATCGCCTTCGCCGCGCGAGGTCCAGCGCACGCCTTCCCCTGCAGCCAGGCCAGCGCGGCGCGAGGTCACTTCCACTTCGTCGGCGACGATGAAGGCACTGTAGAAGCCGACGCCGAACTGGCCGATCAGCTGCGAATCCTTCTTCTGGTCGCCGGACATCTGGCGCAGGAAATCGCCGGTGCCGGACTTTGCAATCGTGCCGAGGTGGGCGATGGCTTCGGCGCGGCTCATGCCGATGCCGTTGTCTTCGATGGTGATGGTGTGGGCGGTGGGGTCGACGCTGACGCGCACGTGCAGTTCGCTGTCGCCTTCCAGCAGTGCCGGCTGGGTCAGGGCTTCGAAGCGCAGCTTGTCAGCGGCATCGGCGGCGTTGGAGACCAGCTCGCGGAGGAAGATCTCCTTGTTGGAGTACAGCGAGTGGATCATCAGCTGCAGCAGCTGCTTGACTTCGGTCTGGAAGCCAAGGGTTTCGGTCTGGGTGGTCTCGGTCATCGATAAGGCTCCGTGTGCAATGCCGCGCCAGCGCGTGCGGCCTCGCCAAGGGGTATGGCTGATTGTCCCGAAATCAAGGGGGCGAGCGGGGGGGGGGGGCGTGAATCGCGTTGGATTGCCTTGACCGTTCGCTGCCATCACTCGCGTGGGTCGCATTTGGCCCTGCTCAAGGCGGTCGGTCAGCCCCAGGGTCGCGTCAGCCAGGCACACGATGGGCTGATCCAAGGGGGGCGCCCAGATTGTCGTATTCAATCTCTTGTCTTGCCCAGGAAAGCCGGTCAGGGTCGTGAGACAATTCAGCGGGGCGGTTCGATGGCGATAATCACCATGGCAAGGCATCTGGATTTCGATCAGTTCCTCAGGGAGCAGAATGCAGGGAAGGCCGAACGCGGCAACTTGGTTGACCGCAAGGCTCAATGGCTGGAGAAAATCCAGATTCTCTATGCGACTGTCCAGGAAATTCTTTTTCCGTACATAGAGCGCGGCGCCATGGGGGTCCGTGTGTCCAGCATGGAGCTCCGTGAAGAGTTGCTGGGCAGTTACGAAGTGCCGAGTCTGAACATCGACCTGGGAAACAGCAGCGTACGCTTCGTTCCGGTAGGGACGATCCTGCTGGGGTCGCCTGGGCGTGTGGACCTCGTGGGGCCGCACGGCAAAGTCCGCTTCGTGCTGACCTTGCCGGATGCAGATCGACCGATACTTGTCGGGTCGACCGCTTCCGAAGGGGCTCGCCTCGACAAGCAGCCGAAACCGATGGATCTGGCTGCGTACGTCTGGAAAGTGTCCACGTCTCCGCCCCTGATCCGCTACAGCGCTCTGGATCCGGAAGCACTGCAGTCGGCCATCATGGATGTTGCCCGTGGCCAATCCGCTCGTCGTTAATCCCGATCTTCCCAATTACATGCACGTGATGGGACATCACGCCACCACACGCGCAGCGATCGACCTGCTCTTTTCCGAAGACAATCCTGACAACTCGGACCTATCCCGGCAGGAGCTCGAAAAGCGCCGCAAGGCATGCGTCCAAGTCCAGCAAAATCGGGACATGATGGCGTTGCTGGCCTTTCTGGAAGCATGTTTCCGATTGGACTACGCAAACAGAAAGCGTCTGAAGCTCAAGGATGGACTGTCCAGGGTCCTCATCAGGTTGTTCAATCGCAAGCGCAACAAGGCCGCGCTCATGGACGACATCGTCAAGGCCTGGCTGCAGCAGGGTGTGCTGACCCATCACCAGTACGACCGTATCAACAGCGCATTCCAGCTGCGGCACTGGATTGCCCATGGACAGTATTGGTCCCCAGCGAAGATCAAGCCTCATGATCTTTGGGAAGTGGCCGAGTTCGTAGAGAGTCTGGTCAATGCGCGGATGTTTCAGAGCGATGGAGTCGACCTGGCTGGGGCGTGATCCCGACATTGGAGTCCCATGCCCCCCAGGTGACCTGCGGTGACCGTTGATTCGACGCATCCCCGGGCGCTGCCCGGACGACTACAATCCCGCTCATGCTGAAATTCTCGAATACCTCCCGCCGGGGGCGCCGATGAGCGGCCGTGGCGGCAATGACGGCCAGGTCCGCATCATCGGCGGGCGCTGGCGCAATACCCGCCTGCCGGTGCCGACCCTGCCGGGGCTGCGGCCCAGCAGCGACCGCGTGCGCGAGACCCTGTTCAACTGGCTGATGCCCAGGCTCGGTGGGGCCCGCGTGCTGGACCTGTTCGCCGGCAGTGGCGCACTGGGCCTGGAGGCGGTCTCGCGCGGTGCCGCACACGCCACCCTGGTCGAACGCGACGCGCAGCTGGGACGCAATCTGACCGCTGCCGTGACCAAGCTGCAGGCCAGCGACCAGATCAGCGTCGTGCAGGCCGATGCCCTGCGCTGGCTGCAGGGCGCGCCGGCGCAGCAGGCCGATCTGGTCTTCGTCGACCCGCCGTTCGCCGACGGCCTGTGGCAGGACGTGCTGGCCCAGCTCCCGCGGCATCTGGCCGCCGATGCCTGGCTGTACCTGGAATCGCCGGCCGGCCACGTGCCGGTGCTGCCGCCGGACTGGCTGCTGCACCGCGAGGGCGGCACCCGCGAGGTGCGCTTTGCCCTGTACCGCCGCGCCACTGCTACACTTTGACCTCATCTGAACATCTGCAACCGCCCATGACCGTGGCCAATCGCCGCATCGCCGTTTACCCCGGCACGTTCGACCCCATCACCAATGGTCATATCGACCTGGTGAGCCGGGCCGCGCCGCTGTTCGAAAAGGTCGTGGTCGGCGTGGCGCAGAGCCCGTCCAAGGGCCCGGCGCTGCCGCTGGAGCAGCGCGTGCAGCTGGCGCGTGGCGCGCTGGCCCACCACAGCAACGTCGAGGTCATCGGCTTCGATACCCTGCTGGCGCATTTCGTACGTTCGGTCCAGGGCGGGGTGCTGCTGCGCGGCCTGCGCGCGGTGTCCGACTTTGAGTACGAGTTCCAGATGGCCAGCATGAACCGGCACCTGATCCCCGAGGTCGAGACCCTGTTCCTGACCCCGGCCGAGCAGCACAGCTTCATTTCGTCCTCGCTGGTCCGCGAGATCGCGCGCCTGGGCGGCGACGTGTCCGGCTTCGTGCCGGCCGCGGTGCTCGAAGCCCTGCGCAAGGTCCGCGAAGCAAAGGCGGCACAGTCGTAAGCCCCGCTGTACCCGCACCCCATTACGTACAACACCACGCACCATTCCGGGAGGAAACCCATGAACACCACCATGCGCGCGATGCTGATCGCTTCGTTGGCCCTGGCCTTCACCGCCTGCAAGAAGGAAGAGGCCGCTCCGGTCGACGAGGCCAAGCAGGCCCTGGTCGCTCCGTCCAAGGACGATGATGCAGGCTGGAAGAAGTACCTGCAGGAAGTGGCGATCCAGAACATGGGCAACATCACCAACAGCCCGTTCCTGTACTACCTCTCGCCGGAATCGGACCCGGACTTCCAGGCCAAGTACGAGCGCCAGACCGAGAGCGCGACCCAGGCCGTGGCCCGTGGCGTGCAGCCGGGCAACATGCTGGCCTTCGGTTCGTCGGCCTCGGGCAAGATGGCTGACATGATCCAGGCCGTGTTCAAGGACGTGTCGCCGGATTCGATGAAGGGCGTGCGCGTCGTCTTCATCGGCCAGTCGGCCGACAACGCCCGCGTACAGGCTGCGATCCAGCCGACCGGTGCCGAATACATTTTCGTCGAAGCCAAGTAATACCGAGCCATGGCGGCCATGCTCCGGCATGGCCCGGGCGGCGTCCTGCAAGGGCGCCGCTGATGACCTGACCGGCCCGCGCGCCCGCGCTGGCCGGTCCTTTGTCCCAGGGCGCGGGCGAGGAGTATCGCCGTGTCGCTGAAAATCAACGAGCTCTGCGTCAACTGCGACGTATGCGAGCCGGCCTGCCCGAACCAGGCCATTGCGATGGGTGAAACCATCTACGTGATCGACCCTGCGCGCTGCACCGAATGCGTGGGTCATTTCGACGAGCCACAGTGCGTGGTCGTCTGCCCGGTCGAGTGCATCGACCCGGACCCGGAGATCGTGGAAACGGAAGACCAGCTGCTGGCCAAGCTGCGCCAGCTGCAGCACGATCACCCCGAACTCTACGCGGAGCCCCCATCCGAATGAAGACGCTGATCGTCCGCCCCCTGTTGCTGCTCGGCCTGCTGCTGAGCCCGATTGCCTGGGCCGACAGCCCGGCCCGTGCCGAGCGCCCCGATGGAGCGGCCATTGCCAGCGGCCATGCGCTGGCCACCCAGGCGGGCATCGACATCCTGGCGCAGGGCGGCAACGCCTTCGATGCCGCGGTGGCGGTATCGTCCACGCTGGCGGTGGTCGAGCCGATCAGTTCCGGCCTGGGCGGTGGTGGCTTCTTTCTGCTGCACGATGCGGCCACCGGCAAGGACGTGATGCTGGACGCGCGCGAGACCGCGCCGGCTGCAGCAACCCCGCAGGCGTTCCTCGACAAGCAGGGCAACCTCGACCGTGACCGCTCGGTAAATGGCGCCTGGTCGGCCGGTATCCCGGGCCTGCCTGCAGCGCTGGTCGAGCTGTCGGCCAAGCACGGCAAGCTGCCATTGGCGGCCTCGCTGCAGCCGGCCATCCGCATCGCGCGCGAAGGCTTCCCGGTGTATGACCGCATGGCCAAGGGCTATGCCTCGCGCCGTGAGGTGATGGAGCGCTATCCCGGAACGCGCGAGGTCTACCTGCGCAACGGCAAGCCGATCGCCAGCGGTGACCTGTTCAAGCAGCCGGAGCTGGCACAGACGCTGGAGCGCCTGGCCGCAGGTGGCTTCGATGGCTTCTACAAGGGCCAGACCGGAACGCTGTTGCTGGCCGGCGTGAAGCAGGCCGGCGGCAAGTGGACCGCTGAAGAGCTGGCCGGTTACCGCGTGAAGCAGCGCGAGCCGATCGTGTTCAACTACAACGGCTGGAAGATCACCACTGCGCCGCCGCCGTCGTCCGGTGGCATCGCGCTGGCCAGCATGCTGCAGATCCTGGAAGGCTGGGATATCAGGAAAATGGACCCGGCGCACCGCACCCATCTGGTGGTGGAGTCGATGCGTCGCGCCTACCGTGACCGCACCTTCTTCCTCGGCGATCCGGACTTCGTGCAGATCCCGCAGAAGGTGCTGACCAGCAAGGACTACGCACAGGGCCTGCGGGCGACCATCCATCCGGAGAAGGCCACGCCCAGCGACCTGCTGTCGGGCAACCCGACGCCGCTGGAAGACGACGAGACCACGCACTTCTCGATCATCGACCGCGACGGCAACCGCGTCGGCGCCACCCAGACCGTCAACCTGCTGTACGGCTCGGGGCTGATTCCCAAGGGCACCGGCGTGCTGCTGAACAACGAGATGGACGACTTCGCGCTGAAGCCGGGCACGCCCAATGCGTTCGGCGTGATGGGCTATGAAGCCAATGCGCCGAAGCCGGGCAAGCGCATGCTCAGCTCGATGACGCCGACCTTCATGGAGAACGCCGACAAGGTGGTGGTGCTGGGCACCCCGGGTGGCAGCCGCATCATCACCATGGTGCTGCTGGGCATCCTCGGCTACGACGAAGGCCTGGATGCGCAGCAGGTTGCCGCACTGCCGCGCTACCACCACCAGTGGCTGCCGGACCTGATCGAAGCCGAGGACGATGCGTTCGACGCGGCGACGGTGAAGCAGCTGCAGGCGATGGGCCACAAGATCGACCTGCCGGGCAATGTCGCCGCGGGTGGCCGCGGTTCCAGCCACGTGTGGGGCAACCTGCAGACCGTGGAATGGGACCGCAGGTCCAACAAGCTGTTCGGCGGCAGCGACCCGCGCAATCCGGTCGGCAGTGCCCAGGTGGTGCCGGCACACTGATCCGGTGGTGCCGGCTGCTGGCCGGCAATCCGGCTGATTATCGAAACCCCGCCTTTGCCGGCGGGGTTTTCTGTTTCCCTTCTAGCGATTATTTAACGAGCCGGCGCCGATAATCGACACATGAAACTCTGGTCTATTCGTGGAAACTCGCAGCGCCTCGATGGCGGCGCGATGTTCGGCAACGCGCCGCGCGCGTTGTGGGAAAAATGGGCGGCACCGGACGAGCTCAATCGCATCGAGCTGGCCTGCCGTGCGCTGCTTGCCAGCCCGCTGGAAGGCAAGACGGTGCTGTTTGAAACCGGTATCGGGGCGTTCTTCGATCCGCGCATGCGCGAACGCTACGGTGTGCAGGAAAGCCAGCACGTGCTGATCGATTCGCTGCGCGAAGCCGGCTTCGAGCACGAGGATATCGACGTGGTGGTGCTCAGCCACCTGCATTTCGATCATGCCGGTGGCCTGCTGGCGGCATGGAGCGAAGGACGTGAGCCTGAGCTGCTGTTCCCCAACGCAACCTATGTGGTCGGCGCGCAGCATTGGCAGCGCGCCGTGCAGCCACACCCGCGCGATCGCGCCAGCTTCATTCCGGAACTGCCGGGCCTGCTGCAGGCCAGTGGCCGGTTGGAAGTGGTGGACGGGGAGTACTCGAAGGCGCTCGGCCGCAGCGTGCGCTTCAGTTACAGCGACGGGCATACACCGGGGCTGATGCTGGCCGAGATCGTCGGTCACGCGCATCCAGGCGAAAGTGCGCATGGTGGCGTGGTGTTCTGTGCCGACCTGATCCCGGGTCGCTCATGGGTACACGTGCCGATCACCATGGGCTATGACCGCAATGCCGAGCTGCTGATCGACGAGAAGCGGCAGTTCCTGGAAGACAAGCTGGCGCGCAACGTGCGGCTGTTCTTCACCCACGATCCGCAGGTGGCATTGGCGCAGCTTGGCAGGGATGACAAGGGGCGTTTCGTGACCCTGCACGAGCAGGGTGAGCTGAAGGCACGCGCCCTCGGTTGATGAAAAGGCCGGGCAATGCCCTAATGCTGTTCACTTAAGCAGCTGAGCCAATCAGAATCCGATGCCAGTCTTCTGGCATCGGATTTTTTGTGCCCATCCAACAGCAACTGCTCGACCTTGGTGACCTGTTCAATTTCTCCGACCTGAG
>NZ_JCAFWP010000051.1:0-20768 GCF_059295135.1 Stenotrophomonas sp. INTA L402-1 | reverse complement strand
AGATGTGTATAAGAGACAGGCTGTCAGCTCCCGCGCAATCGCACCCAGTCGTTCCATTGCGACGTTGCAGCAGCGCCTGCCGATGCCGTGCTGGGGGCGGCTGCCGTATCTGCCGGGTGCGAATGGCGAAGCGCTGTCGGCGTACCTGCTCGAGTGACCCTGGGTAGTGCCGGCCGCTGGCCGGCAACTGCATCCACCCGGGGATCCCGAGGTTGCCGGCCAGCGGCCGGCGTTACCGTGCCGCAGCCGCCAGCTCCTTCGCGATCGCACCGAGCCGCTCCACCGCACCGATGAAGCGCGCATCCAAGGTCTGGCAGCACGACAGACGCAGGCAGTGGCGATAACGCGCACCACGCGAATACACCTGGCCGGGCATGAACACGATGTCCTCTACCAGCGCACGTTCGAACAGCTCACGCGTATCCACGCCCGGCAGTTCGAGCCACAGCAGGAAGCCGCCTTGCGGCTCGGTGGCACGGGTGCCGGCCGGGAAGTGTTCGGCCACCAGCTGGCGCAGCCGTCCCACCTGTTCGCGGTACAGCCGGCGCATGCGGTGCAGGTGATGCTCGTAGCTTCCGGCTTCCAGATACGCCGCCACCGCATCGCCGAGCAGTTGAGGCTCGCCACCGGTGGACTGGAATTTCAGCAGCGCGATGCGCTCGGCGAAGCGGCCGCCATCCAGCCAGCCGATACGGTAATCCGGCGCCAGTGTCTTGGAGAACCCACCGACCACCATCACCCAGCCATCGCGATCGAAGGCCTTCAGCAAGGGCGCCGGCGGTTCGCAGAACTGCAGCTCGGCGTACACCGCATCCTCGATCAGCGGCAGTTGCCGTGCGTTGACCAGTTCGGCCAGGCGTTGCTTGGCGGGTGTCGGCATGGTGCAGCCCAGCGGATTGTGCACGGTGGGCATCACCACCAGTGCGGCCAGCGGCGTGTGCTCCAGCAGCGCATCCAATGCGTCGACATCCAGCCCGTGCTGCGGGTGGGTGGGCAGCTCGATGGCCTGCAGGCCGAGGTTGGCCAGCAAGGGGTAGAGGTTGAAGTAGGACGGCGCCTCGATGCCGACCGCGTCGCCGGGCTGGGTGACCGCGCGCAACGCCAGCTGCAGGGCCTCCATCGCGCCGTGGGTCAGCAGCAGCCGCTCGCTATGGGTGTGCAGGCCCATGCGTGGACCGCGACGCACGATCTGCGCCAGCAGCCTGGGGGAGCCGTTCGGGCGCGCGTAGGTTTCCACTGTCTGCTGGCCGTGGCGCAGCACCTGCGCGGTATGCCGGGCCAGCTGCGCGCCCGGATAGAACTGGCGACCGCGCGGACCGGCGAACGCCAGGTCGATCACTCCGGAGCGACGTTGTGCCTCCAGCACGCGAGCCATCAACACCTGCTGCAGCGGCGCGGTGGGCGCAGACGGCGTGTCGCGCAGCGAACGTTCCGGCACCGACAATCGCGGCGCGACCTCGAAGCCGGCTTTGGGCCGCGGAATCACCAGGCCGGCATCTTCCAGCTGGCGATAGGCGGCGATCACCGTGTTCAGGCTGAGCCTTCGCTGCAGGGCCATCTGCCGCAGTGAAGGCAGGCGGCTGCCGACCGGGAGACGTCCGCCGTGGATGGCTTCGGCCAGTTCATCGGACAGCCGTTGGTAGCGGGGTGGGATCATCGCGCTCTGGTCATCTGTATCCATCGAACTTCCCGCCATCTGGTTCTGTACCCATGATGATGGCGAGCCTAGCATGTCGTTGTCGGACGGGCCTGATCGGGGCACGGCCGATACTTCCCAAGCGCACGGCTGGATGGCCGTGCGTCTTTTTTTGGAGGTGGTACCGGCCGCTGGCCGGCGATCCCCAGATCCGCAGGAGCCGGCCAGCGGCCGGCACTACCCGGGTCGTTACCGCATCGGCACCAGTGCCGCGTCGCGCCGGTACAGCGCCGGGAACTGCTTGCCCAGTGCCGCCAGCTTCGGTGCGTCGTAGTAGCGGATGTAGGCCGCCTGCGGGTAGTTGGTCATGTAGTTCTGGTGGTAGCTCTCGGCCGGGTAGAAGTGCTGGCCGCTGACCAGCTGGGTGACGATCGGTGCGCGGTAGCTGCCGGCCTGGCCGAGCTGGGCGATGTAGGCGCGGCTGGCCGCCTGCTGGCGTGCGTCATCACTGAAGATCGCCGATCGATACTGGCTGCCTTGGTCCGGTCCCTGCCGATTGAGTTGGGTCGGGTCGTGCACCACCGAGAAGAACACCTGCATCAGCTGGCCATAGCTGACCTGGCGCGGGTCGTAGTCGATCTTCACCGCCTCGGCATGACCGGTCTGGCCACCGCTGACGCGCTCATAGCGCGCATTGGCCGCGCTGCCACCGATGTAGCCGGACACCGCATTGCTCACGCCTTTGACGTGCTGGAACACGCCCTGCACGCCCCAGAAGCAACCGCCGGCGAACACCACGCTGGCATGGGTGGCGTCATCGCGGAACGCGGCGTCGCCGCTGGGCGCCGGTAGTGCCTTGGCCTGCGCGCTGGCTTCCAGCGGTGCCGCGACTGCGCCGTGGTCGACCAGCAGCACGCCAGCGATCAATGCAGTAGCTACCAAGCCGGCGACACCGGCGGCGATACCTTGTTCAAAAGAGAGTTTCATCGTGTGCTCCCGTTTCAACCGAAGGTGAAGGCATAGGCCTGCACGCCCGCATCGAGGAATTCGATCTCGAAGCGGTGCGGGCCGACCGTGCCGCGCTGGCGCACCAGCTGGTACAGGCGGTGTTCGTTGACCACGCCGCTGCCATCGGCGCCGACATCGCTGCCGGCATCGGCGATGGGCAGCGGCTTGCCATCCAGCCAGACGCGGAAGCGCACTGGCTTGCCGTCCTCGCTCGGTGCCAGCACCAAGTGCAGGTCGCGCGCATGGAACTGGAATGCAATGCGGCCACCGGCCTGCTGCAGCTGCGCAGCTTCGTCGGTAACGGTCCAGCGCCCCGACAGTCCCCACCGGTTCAACGCCAGGGTGGCCGGCAGGTTGTAGTCGAACGCGGTGTCGCTGCGCTGCCCGCCGGGCGAGGCGAACTGCTCGGCGCGGGCGTGGCCCAGGTAGGTTTCCGGCGAACGCAGGTTTCCCATGTCGGCCTGCACGGCCACGCCCTTCAGGTCGGCGGCAGCGGGATCGGCCGGTGGTGGCAGGTTGGTCTGCCCGGCTTCGGTCAGCAGGCGACGGATCATCTGTTCCGAGCGCGCATAGTTGCCCTCGCCGAACTGATGGCCGCGGATGTTGCCCTGCGCGTCGACGAAGTACTGTGCCGGCCAGTAGCGGTTGTTGAAGGCGCGCCAGATCGTGTACTGGTTGTCGAGCGCCACCGGGTACTCGACCTTCAGCTGCTGCACCGCCTTCATCACGTTGCGTGGGTCACGCTCGAACGCGAACTCCGGCGTGTGCACGCCGACCACCACCAGGCCGTGGTCACGGTAGCGACGTTCCCATTCGTGCACGAACGGCATCGCGCGCAGGCAGTTGATGCAGGAATAGGTCCAGAAATCGACCAGCACCACCTTGCCGCGCAGCTGCTGTGCACTCAGCGGCGGGCTGTTGAGCCAGCCGGTGGCGCCATCCAGCGCGGGCAGGGTGCCTTCCACCGGCAGCGGTGCATCGGCACCTGCATTGGCGCCGGCCATCATCATCATCGGTGGTGCCGCCGGCTGCGCGCCGGGCACTGCGTCCAGCAGGCTTTGCTCGATGCGCGCGGTGCTGACCGTGGACAGGCGGGTCAGCAGGCCGGTATCCCAGCCGAGGCCGATCGCCACGACGGCCAGCAGCGCGGCTACACCCAGCACCTTGCGCAGGACATCGCCGAGGCCGAGCCGCGCCTGCAGCGCACGGAACACGCGGCCGCCGACCCACACCGCCAGCGCCAGCGCGGTGATCGCACCCGATGCATAGGCAAGCAGCAGGGTGCTGGTACCGACGCTGGCGCCATGCAGGGCAGCACCGGTCAGCACCAGGCCGAGGATCGGCCCGGCGCACGGTGCCCACAGCAGGCCGGTGGCGATGCCGATCAACAGCGAGGTCCATGCGCCGCCATGCCCAGCAGCATCCGCGGCATCGGCACGCGCGCTCAGGCGTGCACCCACACGCTGGAACGGCGCCAGCAGATGGTCGGCCAGCCGCGGCCAGAGCAGCGCGACCGCGAACAACGCCATCAGCAGCAGGGCGATCCAGCGTCCAACCTGGTTGGCCTGCGCCACCCATTGGCTGCCCACCGCAGCCAGGCTGGCGACCACGGTGAAGGTGAGCGCCATGCCCAGCAGCAACGGCAGCGTGCTGCGCAGGAACGGGCGATCGGCACGCGCGAACACGAACGGCAGCACCGGCAGGATGCAGGGGCTGAGCAGGGTCAGCGCGCCCCCGAGGTAGGCAAGCAGCAACAGCAGCATCGTCAGGCTCCGGAAGCAGGGGAAGAACCGACCGGCACCCGCCAGCCGTCGGCAGTGCCATCAGTGGCACCGGGAACGAACACCATCGCCGCACCGTTCATGCAGTAGCGCAGCCCGGTCGGGCGTGGCCCATCGTTGAACACATGGCCGAGATGGCCGCCGCAGCGGCGGCAATGCACCTCCACCCGCAGCATCCCGAAGGTGACGTCGCGGTCTTCGCCGATGGCGTTGTGCAGCGGTGCCCAGAAGCTGGGCCAGCCGGTGCCGCTCTCGAACTTGGTGGACGAGGAGAACAGCGGCAGTGCACAGCCGGCGCAAGCGAAGGTGCCCTGCCGATGTTCCTTGTTGAGCGGGCTGCTGTACGGGCGCTCGGTGGCCTGCTGGCGCAGCACCGCGTACTGCGCCGGGGTCAGCTGCTGGCGCCACTGAGCATCGCTGCGCATGACCTCGAACTGTCGCGACGGACGCGCTTCGGCGGCGGCCGGGGCGGCGCGGCTGCAGGCCCCCAGGCCGAGCAGGCCGGCGGCGGTGGCAACACCGCCCAGGCCCAGCAGATGGCGGCGGGAGAGGGACATGGCGGACTCCGGGAAGGGGCGACGGGGCCATGCTGCGCCCGCCCGGGTCAACGAATCCTCACGCAGGATTCAATTTTTCGTGAGGTATCGGCGGCCGTCCCGCGCCACAATGCAGCCAGCCTCCCCACTGGCCCCGAGCTGCCGATGTCCACCAAACGCGTGCTGATCGTTGAAGACGATGCCCACATCGCCGACCTGCTGCGCATGCATCTGGGCGATGAGGGCTACGACGTCGCCCATGCCGCCAGCGGCGATGCCGGCCTGCGCCTGCTCGAGCAGGACGGCCCGTGGGATGCACTGGTGCTGGACGTGATGCTGCCCGGCGTGGATGGGCTGCAGGTGTGCCAGCGTGCACGCGCGATGGCGCGCTATGTACCGATCATCATCATCAGTGCACGTGGCAGCGAAACGCAGCGCATCGTCGGCCTGGAACTGGGCGCGGATGACTACCTGGCAAAGCCGTTCTCGATGCCGGAACTGGTGGCACGGGTGCGCGCGCTGCTGCGCCGCGCCGAGGCGATGGCGCAGAGCGCGCGCATCGATGCCGGCGCGATCGAGCTGGGTGGGTTGCAGCTGGATCCGGTCGCGCGCACCGCGTCGGTGGATGGCAATACGTTGGAGCTGACGCCGCGCGAATTTGATCTGCTGCTGTTCTTCGCCCGTCATCCGGACCAGGTGTTCGCGCGCATGGAGCTGCTCAACCAGGTCTGGGGCTATCAGCACGATGGTTACGAGCATACGGTCAATACCCATATCAACCGCCTGCGCAGCAAGATCGAGCCGGACCCGGCCAACCCGCGGCGGCTGCTGACGGTGTGGGGCCGCGGCTACAAGCTGGTCGACCCGGCCGGGGCGGCGGCATGATCAAGCCCAATCTGTGGCAGAAGCTGGCGGCGGTGATCGCCGCGCTGATGCTGATGTGCTGCATGGCGTTGCTGGCACTGCAGATGCGCGCCAACACCCGCCATGAGCAGGAAGTGGTGCAGCGGCTGTCGCTGGGCCTGGCCGAACACATCGCCCAGCGCAGCGAGCTGATGGACACCAGCGGCATGCGCGATGCTGCGGTGCGTGCGCTGTTCGGCCAGCTGATGGCGGTCAATCCCAGCGTCGAGGTCTACCTGCTGGACGACCAGGGCCGCATTCTCGGCCACGACGCGCCCAGCGGCCATCTGGTGCGCAACAAGGTGGACGTGGCACCGCTACGCCGCCTGCTGGCTGGTGCGCCACTGCCGATCCTCGGCGATGACCCGCGCAGCGCCGATGGCCGCAAGGTGTTCAGTGCCGCACCGTTGATCGTGCAGGGCCGCCAGGCCGGTTATGTGTACGTGGTGCTGGTGGGCGAACACCGGCAGATGCTCGCCGACGATCTCGCCGCCGGCAGCCAATGGAACACCACGCTGTGGTCAGTCGTGCTGGTGGGGGGCCTCGGCCTGTTTGCCGGGCTGGTGGCGTTCTACTGGGTGACGCGTCCGCTGCGGCGCCTGACCCGACGCATCCAGGCGTTCGACATCGACGCGCCGACCCCACTGCCGCCGCCGGAGCCACTGCGGCCCGGTGAGCGCGATGAACTGGTGATCCTGGAACACGCGCATGCGCAGATGGCGCAGCGCCTGGGGGAGCAATGGCAGCAGTTGCGCCAGCAGGACCTGCAGCGGCGCGAACTGGTGGCCAACATCTCGCATGATCTGCGCACGCCGTTGTCGTCGCTGCACGGCTACCTGGAAACGCTGGCGCTGAAGGACGCCACGCTGTCCCCGGACGAGCGCCGCCGTTACCTCGGTATCGCGCTGGCGCAGAGCGCCAAGGTTGGTCGGCTGGCGCGCGCGCTGTTCGAGCTGGCGCGGCTGGAGCATGGCGAAGTGCGCCTGGAGTGGGAAGTGTTCGCGCTGCCGGAACTGCTGCAGGACGTACTGCAGAAGTTCGAGCTGGCCGCGCAGGCGCGCAACCAGCGCCTGCACGCCGAGTTCCCGCCCGGCCTGCCGCTGGTGCGTGCTGACCTGGGCCTGGTCGAGCGCGTGCTGACCAACCTGCTCGACAATGCATTGCGGCACGCACCGGAAGGTGGCCGGATCGAAGTGTGCCTGCGTGCGACCGCGGACAGCATCGAAGTGAGCGTGGCCGATGATGGTCCCGGCGTGGCAGCGGCGCTGCGTGCGCAGTTGTTCCAGGCGCCGGCCGCGCTGGGCGCACGGCGTGGCGAGAACGGTGGGCTTGGCCTGCTGATCGTGCAGCGGATCGTGCAGCTGCATGGCCGCCGCATCGAACTGCGTGACAGTGAGCGTGGCGCGCTGTTCGTGTTTGCCCTGCCGCGCGCGGAACCGGCGGTCTAGCAGGTCGTCTCGCTCTCCACGGCACCGCCGCTTTCCAGCGGCAGGTGCAGGCGGATGCAGGCACCGCCCAGCTCCGAATCGGTCACTTCAACGTGGCCGCCATGCTTGTCGGCCACCACCTGCACCAGCGCCAGGCCGAGGCCGAAACCGGGGCTGCCCGGGTCCAGCCGCACATAGGGTTGCAGTACCTGGCCGCGCAGTTCGGGCGCGATGCCGGGGCCGTCGTCCTCCACCTGCAGGCACAGCCAGCCGTCGTTGACCGTGCTGGCGATACGGATCTGCCGCCGTGCGTAACGCAGGGCATTGCCGAGCAGGTTGCGCAGCGCCAGTTCCAGCATATGCCGGTTGACATTGACCAGGCCTGCTGGCGACAGCGCCTGCTGTACCGGCAGCGGCAGCGGTGCGAACTGGGCCACCACGCCACGGACCAGTGCCGCCAGCTGCAGGCGCTGGCGGGTCAGCTGATGGCAACGACCGAGTGCGGCGTATTCGACGCCGGCATCGGTGAGGTGCTGCAGCCGATCGACATCGGTGCGCAGCCCGCCCAGCGCATCGCGTTGTATCTCGTCCAGCGCGGTGTCCTCCAGGTCGGCCAGGCCGAAGCGCATCCGCGCCAACGGCGTGCGGACTTCGTGCGCCACCGCCTGCGCCAGCACGCGCTGGCTTTCCAGCAGCTGCTGCAGCTGCTCGGCCATGTGGTTGAAGGCATTGGCCAGCGGCCGCACCAGCGCGGTGCCGGCACGCGGCGCGCGCGTATCCAGCTGGCCGTCGCGCATCTGCCGCGCCGCCTGTGCCAGCTGCGACACATCGCGCCACAGGCGGTAGACCATTACATACATCGGCAGCGCCACGGCCACCATCAGGATCAGCAGCAGGATCGCCACGCCGGACACTTCGCTGTCCTGCCAGCCTTCCTCAGGCAACGCCTCATCCAGTGGCCCCAGCATCACGGCATAGCCGCTGTCGCCGATCCGCTGCAGGCTGCGCATGTGTTCCAGGTCGATCTGCACACGGCCGTTGTTGAACGGCGGTCGCTGGCTGGCCGACAGCGCCTTCTCCGCCTCGGCCAGCGGCACCATTCGCAGGGCATAGGCGAAGTCGGCGTCGAGCCCTCGTGCCAGCGCCGGCCACTGGTCACGTGGTGTTTCCGCGAAGCGTTGCTGCAGCAGCGCATGGGTGCCACGCATCTCGGCCAGCAGGCTGGCTTCGGTGCGGTCTTCCAGCAGCGCATCCCAGGCCCACAGGCCCAGCACGATCAGCAGCAGGTGGGCGACCAGGAAGCCGATGCCGTAGCGCAGGAAGTGGAAGGCGTGGCCGCGCATCGCCGAGTGCGTGCGCTTCATCCCCATGCCGAGCGGCTGAACAGGTAGCCGCGTCCACGGACGGTCTTGATCCGCTCCGGTTGTTCAGGGTTGTCGCCCAGCTTGCGGCGCAGGCGCGAGATGCGCGCATCGATCGAACGGTCCAGGCCGTCAAAGGCGATGCCTCGCAGGCCGCGCAGCAGCGCATCGCGGTCCAGGATCTGGCCGGCGTTGCTGGCCAGCAGGAACAGCAGGTCGAACTCGGCCGTGGTCAGCTCCAGCAGGCCGCCCTGCAGGTGCACGTTGCGGGTGGACGGGTCGATGTTCAGCTCGCCGAAGCGCAGGCTGCCGTCGCGAGGTTCGACCCGGCGATGGCGGCGCAGGTGGGCACGCAGGCGGGCGAGCAGCACCCGCGGTTCGATGGGTTTACCGATGTAATCGTCGGCCCCCAGCTCCAGTCCCAGCACCTGGTCGATGTTGTCGGTGCGGGCGGTCAGCACACAGATGATGCCGTCATAGTGGGGCCGGATCTGCCGACACACTTCGAAACCATCCTGGTCGGGCAGGCCGACATCGAGCAGGACCAGGGCCGGCTTCTCGGCCAGGATCCGGGCCACCGCGCGCTCGCCACTGCGCTCATGGGCCACCTGATAGCCATGCCGCTGCAGATAGTCGCTGACCATCGTACCCAGGCGGGCATCGTCTTCAACCAGTACGATATCCAGCATTTTCAAGGCCTCCGTGGGCGCAAACGTACCGCCACGGCACGAGCGCGGCGATGCTATCCCAGCCTGCGGGCCGCCCGGGTCCCGGGGGCGGGCGCCATTCAGCCGGGGTTGCTGGCGCTCGGGCCGGGCCTCAGGCCTGGCAACAACTTGGCGTCCAGCATAGCTTGTTGCCGTTACAAAACGTTACCTTCGTGATACGTTCGGTGACCATCGCTGACAGCAAAGCGACTGACGCGGGGCAGGGGGCGGGCCGAGCATGGAGTCTCCTCCGTTCCGCGTGCCGTCCTCATGTCGCCCGCTGCCTTCTCCCTGCCGAACCTGTCCCACCGCCGCCATTGCGGGGGTATCCGATGAGCGGCGTGGTTGGCGCCTGGCTGCCGCCGGCCGAGGACGAGCACCTGCTGCAGCAGCTGGCGCCGATGCTGCGCGCCCTGCAGCAACGTGGCCGTGGCCGCATCGGTTACTGGACCGACGCCGAGGCCGGCCTCGCGCTGGGCCATTGCCGGGCGCCGACCGATACCCCGCTGCAGCCGCTGAGCTCGGACTGCGGCCGTTACGTGTTGTGCCTGGACGGCCGCCTGTACAACCGCGCCGACCTGCAGGCGCAGCTGCGCGAGCTGCCACGCAGCTGCAGCGACGCCCGGCTGCTGCTGCAGGCGATCGTTGAATGGGGCGTAGAGCGGGCGCTGTCGCGTATCGAAGGCGCGTTCGGTTTCAGCGTCTGGGACCGTGAGTCGCGAGCGTTGTGGCTGGCGCGTGATCCGGTTGGCGAGCGGCCGCTGTATTACGGCTGGTTCCAGGGCCAGTTCCTGTTCGCCTCGGAAATGAAGGCGCTGCAGGCCTTCGCCGGTTTCGCGCCGAGCATCGACCAGGATGCGCTGAGCCTGCTGCTGCGCCACGACTATGTGCCGGCGCCGCACACCATCTACCGCGGCATCCACAAGCTGGTGGCCGGCGCGGTGCTGCGCGTCGATCTGGATGACCACGCTGCCGGCGGTTCCAGCCAGGCGGCGGAAGGGGGCGCGCGCTACTGGTGCGCACGCGATGCGATGCAGAGTGCGCTGCAGGAACCGCTGCAGCCGGCGCCGAGCCTGGAACAGGCCACCGACCAGCTGGAAGTGGTGTTGCAGAAGGCGATCGCGGCACGCATGCATTCGCCGCTGGCCTGCGGTGCGTTCCTGTCCGGCGGCACCGACTCGTCGCTGGTGACCGCGATGATGCAGGCGCAGTCGACGCTGCCGATCGAGGCCTGGACGGTCGGCTTCGACGATCCCGGCCACGACGAAAGCGATTGGGCCTCGCAGGTCGCTCGCCACCTGGGTGTGCAGCACCATCTGCACCGGATGGATGCGCGCCAGGGCCTGGACCTGCTGCAGCGCCTGCCGCAGGTCTGGTGCGAGCCCTTCGCCGACGCCTCGCAGCTGCCGACCCTGCTGGCCAGTGAACTGCTGGGCGCGCGCAAGCCGGTGGCGCTGACCGGCGACGGTGGCGATGAACTGTTCTTCGGTCATCCCAGCTATGGCCGCGCACTGCGCAATGCACGCCTGTGCGGTGGCTTGCCGGACTGGGTGCGTGACTTGGCGCGGCGCAGTGGCAACCGCATGAACGTCGAGCGTGGCCGCCTGGGCGGTTGGCGTGCGCTGGTGGCCGAGGTTGCCGCCAACGATGTGGAAGGGCATTACCTGCAACGTGTCACCCGCTGGCGGCAGCCGGCGCAGGTGGTGCTGGGCGCACGTGAGCCGATGACGATCTTCCAGCAGCAGGACACTGCGCTGCCGGCCGAGGCGCGCATCCAGCTGTTGGATTTCCGCATGGATCTGGCCGAGGGCATCCTCGCCAAGGTCGACCGTGCCGGCATGGCGGCGGGCGTGGAGACGCGTGCGCCGCTGCTGGACATGGAGGTGGTGCGTCTGGCCTGGCGCCTGCCGCAGCACCTGAAGTACCACGATGGTGAGCACAAGCGGATCCTCAAGCACCTGCTGGCGCGCTACCTGCCGGAACCGCTGGTGTACCGCCCCAAGCGCGGTTTCGGTCCGCCGATGGCGCGTTGGCTGGCGGGCCCGCTGCGCGATTGGGCGGAGGCGCTGCTGGATCCGCAGCTGCTGCGCAACCAGGGCTGCTTCGATGTGGCACGCGTGCGCGGTATCTGGGAGGCGTTCCTGCGTGGCGAGCGCAAGTGGCACACGCACCTGTGGAACGTGCTGATGTTCCAGGCGTGGCACCAGCATTGGCACGGTGGTCGCGGGCGCTGAGCGGTTTCTGCATCGCGTGCGGCGGATTGAATCATCGTGGCGCGGGGCGGATGCCCTTGCGTACGAATGTCCTCCGGCGCCGGCCGTTGGCCGTCATCTCCCCCTTTACTTCGCACGCAAGGGCATCCGCCCCGCGTTCGGAGTTCGTCGGCGCCTCATTGAGAAGCTGTCGCGAGCGCTGCGCTCTGCTCACCGCACGCCCATCCCGGCGGGGCCCTTCAGTTCGCAGAGACGTCGGACGAAGATGCACTTCGGAATCCAGACACCAGGCAAAAAAAGACCCGGCAGAGGGAGGGATCTGCCGGGTCCGGATTGCGTGGGGGGAGGGACCCACGCAATGAGCGTTGCGTCGCGTCAGTGGTTGTTCGCGTCCGCCGTTGATTCGTTGTAGCCCTGCACCAGTTCGGACCAGGCCTTGCCGGCCTGCAGGCCGAGCCCGACCACGTCCTGCTGGGCCTGGCCGAGCCGCTGCAGGTTGTCCTGCCACAGCTGTGCGCCCTTGTTGAGCACCCCGGCCGCGTCGTCACTGCGGGCCAGCTCGCCGAGCCAGCCGCCGGTCGCGGTCAGGTTGCGCTCTATCGCCTTCAGCTGCACCCCGAACATGCTTTCCGCGTTCTCCAACGCCAACCGGTTCGCGCGCGTTGCCGCGGCGGCGAGCTGGCGGGTGGCATCACTGAAGCGATCGCTGAAGGCGGTGGCCATGGGGGCATCAGGGAGTAGCTTGATGCAGTGCAGCATACGCCGTTGATGCGGCAATGCAACAAAAATAACAAAGGCGCCCAGGGCGCCTTTGAAGGACCTTTCAGATCAATGGGTTGATCAGGCTGTTGGGCCGCGGTAACGGCAACCCGAGGTGCAGGTTTCGTGCACGGTGATCTCGCTCAGCGCCGGCAGGCTCGGCTTCAGCTCGTTCCAGATCCACACCGCCAGGTTCTCGCTGGTCGGGTTCTCCAGGCCGGGGATGTCATTGAGGTAGTGATGGTCCAGGCGGTCGTAGATCGGCTGGAAGGCCGCCTTCACGTCGCCGAAATCCATGATCCAGCCGGTCTGCGCACCCGGCTCGCCCTCGACCTTCAGTTCCACCCGGAACGAGTGGCCGTGCAGGCGCGCGCACTTGTGCCCCGGCGGCACGTTGGGGAGGCGGTGCGCCGCCTCGAGCATGAAGACTTTGAAGATTTCCATGACGCGATTGTACGCCGCAGGTGGCCGGCCAGCCTGAGCGGATGTTGGACTTTCGTGAAGCAAGTCTTTCCATCCGGATGAAGAGATGATAGTTTCTCTTATATCCGTATGAAGAGATGTTATTGGCCGGACCCCGGCCAGGCATGGACTACTGCGGAACTTCGTCGCCCTTACCACCTCCCCCACATCGTCATGCCCAAGCACACCCTGCTCGTGGCGGCCCTGGCCGTCGCTCTGGCCGCGCCTTTGTCCGCCGCCGCCGAAACCTCCGCCGACGCCAGTGGCGAAGCCAGCACCCTGGCTGCCGTGCGCGTCACCGGTTCCAACATCAAGCGCACCGATACCGAGGCCTCCAACCCGGTGCAGGTGATCGGCCGCCAGCAGCTGGAACAGACCGGCAAGGCCACCGTGGCCGATGTGCTGCGCTCGATCTCGGCGAACACCGGCAACGCCAGCAACGAAACCACCAACAACGGCTGGGCCTCCGGCTCGGCCGGCATCGGCCTGCGTGGCCTGTCGCAGAAGAACACGCTGGTGCTGCTCAACGGCCGTCGCCTGGCCAACTACGGCTTCCCGGCCGGTGGCCTGTCCGACACCTTTGTCGATCTCAACGCGTTGCCGCTGGTCGCGGTCGAACGCATCGAAGTGCTCAAGGATGGCGCCTCGGCGGTCTACGGCTCCGACGCCGTGGCCGGTGTGGTCAACATCATCACCCGGCAGAACTTCGAAGGCGCCGAGATCGGCGGCAGCTTCGGCGGCGCCGACCAGGGCGGCCTGCACGAGCAGAACCTGAAGTTCGTCGGCGGCCTCGGTGATCTCGATACCGACGGCTACAACATCCTCTTCAGCCTGCAGGGCTACAACCGCGAACGCCTGGATCAGGACGAACGCAACCTGACAAAGAGCGGCATCTACACCGACAAGCCCGGCGGCCGCTGGAACGGCTGGTCGGCCAAGGGCGCGCGCTACCTGGTCAACGGCGTGTCGGTGCCGATGCTCGATGCCAACGGCAACTGCCCGACCGGTACCACCCGTGTTGCCAGCGCGCCGATCGACGGCCTGGCCGGTGATACCTGCGGTTTCAACCAGGCGCCGTTCACCACTCTGATTCCCTCGACCAAGCGCTACCAGGCCTATGCCAACGGCACCTTCCGCCTGAACGACAATGTCGAAGCCTTCGGCGAAGTGCTGTACAGCCAGATCAAGAGCACCGCGTGGTTTGGCAGCAGCCCGTTCTTCACTCTGGAAAGTGGCCGCTTCGCCTTGAACGCGGACAGTGGCCTGGCCGAGCCGGTGTCGTCGCTGCAGCCGGCCAACAATCCGTACAACCCGTACGGCCGTGCAATTCCGATCGAATACACCTTCTTCGACCTGGGCGGCACGCTCAAGACCAACCGCTCCACCGCCTACCGCGGCGTATTCGGCCTGCGTGGCACCACCGCGAAGTGGGACTGGGAAGTCGCAGCGTTCGGCGCGCGCAGCAGCGAGCGCGAGAGCGTCTCTGGTGGCTTCGCCAACCGCTGGGCGCTGGCCGATGCGCTGGCAACGGGCAGCTACAACTTGCTGAACCCGGCGGCCACGCCGCAGTCGGTGCGCGACTCGATCAACATCGCCACGCTGCGTCCGGCCGAATCCAAGCTGCAGGGCATCGATGCCAAGATCTCCGGCAGCCTGGGCCACACCTGGGCCGGCGAGATCGGCTTCGCTGCCGGTGCCGAGTGGCGCCGCGAGAAGCTCGATTCCAACAACCCGTGGCAGATCGACGCAGGCCTGCAGGTGCGCCCGGCGATCGCCGAAGTGCACGGCCAGCGCCAGGTCAGTGCGGCCTACGCCGAAGTGAACGTGCCGCTGGCATCGACGCTGGAGCTGTCCGCTGCCGCGCGCGCCGATCACTACGATGATTTCGGCGATGCGTTCTCGCCGAAGATCGGCCTGCGCTGGCAGCCGCTCGACTTCCTGCTGGTGCGTGCCTCGGCGTCGAAGGGCTTCCGTGCGCCGTCGCTGTCGGAGAACTCCAACAGCACCAGCATCGCCTACGGCAGCGTGGTCGATCCGCGTGACCCGGACGTGCCGGGCTCGCGCCAGAACCCGACCTTCTTCACCGTCGGCAACAACGAACTGAAGCCCGAGCGCACCAAGAGCGTGAACTTCGGCGTGGTGCTGTCGCCGTGGGCCAACACCAACCTGAGCGTGGACTACTACCGTATCCAGCTGGACAACCTGGTCGGCACCAACAACACCCAGACCCTGGTCAACGACAATGTCGCCGGTGCCGTGCAGCGCGATGAGCGTGGCAAGCTGCAGGCGGTCTACAACCGCTACCAGAACCTGAGCGAGCTGAAGACCTCGGGCATCGACGTCGAGCTGCGCCAGCGCATCCCGACCGCTGCGCTCGGCGACTTCACCGTGTCCTCGGCCTACACCCACGTGCGCGACTACCGTCGCCCGACCGTGGTCGGCGGCCCACTGGTGGACTACGCCGGCAGCAACCTGGGCGCAACCCTGCCCAAGGACAAGGCCACCACCACGCTGGACTGGAAGTACGGCGACTTCAACGCAGCCGTGACCTGGTACTACACCAGCAGCTACCGCCAGGAAGCCAGTACCGCTGCCAAGGCCGTGCAGCAGCAGGTCGGCAGCTACAGCCAGTACGACCTGTACCTGGCCTACACCGGCATCGACAAGCTGACCGTGTACGCCAAGGTGCAGAACCTGGCCGACAAGACGCCACCGTACGACGCCTCGTTCCCGGGCATCCGCGCGCCGTACGACTTCAGCCAGTACGACCTGCGTGGCCGCTACTTCACGCTGGGCTTCGATTACCGCTTCTGATCCATCCGCCGCGGCCGGTCACCTGAGAGGACCGGCCGCGCGACCGTCTGCCGTTGTGTTCCAGGGGAGTCACCGTGTCCTTGCATCGTCGTGCCGTTCTTCCATTGCTGATCGCCGCCGCCACCGCACTGTCCTCGCCGCAGCCGGCGCAGGCACAGAGCGCGTACTTCTTCCCGCAGGTGACCGACGCAGCGGCGTTCGATGCAGCGGTGCCCACGCCGGAGCAGTTCCTCGGCTACCCGATCGGCAGCCGTTACACCCGGCACGACCAGCTGGTGGCGTACTTCCAGGAACTTGCGAAACGCTCGGACAAGATCAGCGTGCGCGAGATCGGCCGCAGCTATGAAGGTCGCCCGCTGCTGATCGCCACCGTCACTGCTGCAGGCAACCACGCGCGGCTGGAACAGATCCGCCAGCAGCACGCGACCCTGGCCGATCCGGCGCAGCCGCGCAGCGCCGCCGGCGACAGCCCGGTGGTGGTGTGGCTGGGCTACAGCGTGCATGGCAACGAGACCTCCAGTGCCGAAGCGGCGATGCTGACGGCGTACTACCTGGTGGCCAACCGCAGTGGCGAAACCCAGCAATGGCTGCAGCAGGCGGTGGTGCTGTTCGACCCGGCGCAGAACCCGGACGGCCGTGATCGTGCTGCCAACTGGCACAACGCGTGGGCCTCCGATCCGGCTTCGGCCGACCCGGCCGACAAGGAACACGTCGAGCCGTTCCCGCCGGGCCGCACCAACCACTACTTCACCGATCTCAACCGCGACTGGCTGGCCCTGACCCAGCAGGACTCGCGGCCGAAGCTGGAGGTGTTCCACCAGTGGTACCCGAACGTGCAGATCGATTTCCACGAGATGGGCAAGGACAGCACCTATTACTTCGAACCGTCGCCGAAGAGCATGCACAGCCCGCTGATTCCAGCGGCGTCGTATGAATTCAACAAGACCCTGGCCAAGTACCACGCGCAGGCGCTGGATGCGCTGGGCTCGCTGTACTACACCGGCGAGAACTTCGACAACTTCTCGCCGGTGTACGGCTCGACCTATCCTGATTTCCACGGTGCCGTCGGCGTTACCGTCGAGCAGGCCAGCTCGCGCGGCCGCGTGCAGGAGTCGGTGAATGGTCTGCTGACGTTCCCGTTCACCATCCGCAACCAGGTGGCTACCGGGCTGGGCACGGTGCGCGGCGCGGTAGCCGAGCGCAGCGGCCTGTTCGACCTGCAGAAGCAGTTCTTCCAGAGCGCGTTGAAGCAGGCCGCACAGCAGCCGGTGAAGAGCTTCGTATTCGGCGATGCGCATGACCCCGCATTGACCCGTCGTTTGCTGGAACTGTTGCTGCTGCATCGCATCGAGGTGCGCGCGCTGGAACGTGACGTCAGTGTCGATGGCCAGCGCTTCGATGCCGGCAGCGCCTACGTGGTGCCGGTGCAGCAGGCGCAGTTCCGCCTGGTGCATTCGATCTTTGCCGAGACGCCGCCGATCAAGGGCGATGTGTTCTACGGCAGCACCAGCTACGCGATTGCACCGGCCTACGGTGTGGCCTTCGCCGGTAGCCGCAGCCGCATCGACGGCGGCGCACGCGTGGCGGCGCTGCCGGCGGAGCAGGGCGCCGTGCTGGGCGGCCAGGCAGGATTCGCCTACGCGATCGACTGGCGCGACTACAACGCCGGGCGCGCGTTGGCTGCGCTACAGGGCAAGGGCGTGAATGCACGCGCGGCATTCCAGCCGTTCACCACCGCGACGGCGCAGGGCGAGGTCAGCTTCGCCGCCGGCAGCTTGGTGATTCCGGTGGCCGGGCAACCACTGCAGGGCACGGCGTTGCTTGAGGCAGTGACGTCCGCCGCACGCGAGGCAGGTGTGCAGGTGCACGCGCTGTCCAGTGGCCGCAGCCGCGAAGGCATCGACCTCGGCAGTGACGGCGTCAAAGCGCTGCGCAAGCCCTCGGTGGCACTGGTGATGGGCGAGGGCGTGGCCGCCACCGAAATCGGATCGGCGTGGTTCCTGTTGGACCAGCAGCTGCGGTTGCCGGCCAGCAAGCTGGATCCGCAGCAGCTGGGCAAAGTACCGCTGGACCGTTACACCACCATCGTGTTGTCCGGCGGAACCTATGCCGGCGTCGATGCCACGGCGGTGGCTGCACTGAAGCGCTGGGTGCAGGCCGGTGGTTCGTTGGTGACCTACGGCAGTGCCTCGAAATGGGCGATCGAACAGAAGCTGGCCGACGGCGAGAAGCTCGGCAAGGAAGAAGACGCAGCTGACGAAAGCCGCCGCGCGTTCGGCGATCAGCGCGACATCGCAGCGATCGAGCGGGTCAGCGGCAACATCCTCAGTGCCGATGTTGATACCAGTCATCCGCTGGCGTTCGGTGTGCCGCGCCGGCATCTGGCGATCAACAAGGAGAACACGGTAACGCTGCAGCCGAGCACGAACCCGTTCTCGACGGTGGTGCGCATCGACACGCCGCCGCGGGTGAATGGTTATCTGTCCGAGCGCAACCGCGCGCGGGTGGCAGGCAGCGCGTGGCTGCTGGTGTCGGCGCAAGGGCAGGGCAACGTGGTGCTGTTCGCCGATGATCCGGCGCATCGCAAGTACTGGCACGGGACGGATCGACTGCTGATCAACGCGGTCTTCTTCGGGAATCTGGTGAATCCGAGTAAAGCGCGGGGTTGAGGCTGCACGCGCTTTGATTGATGCGTGTGGGGGAGGCCGGGCGGGCTGCGCAGGACACGCCGTAAACCCATCCATGGGGGCTCGATGGCGCCTTGCTCGTGTGCGCTGTCCTGCGCACACGGCAAGGCCGGGGTTGGGCGTCCTGCCTAACCCGCCCGAGGCATGCCTCGGGCCCATGGCGCCAACGGTCCTGCCTGGGCCTCCGGGCCTCCCCTCGACGGTTTCCTGCGGGCGCGGATGCATCGAACCCCAAGGCGGGAGCAAGGGCGAAAGCAAAAGCAAAGCCAGGAATTGCGACTTCGGCTTTTGCCTTTGAATTTGAATTTGATCTTCTTCTCCCGGCTACCCGTCGGGACAAGTAGGCGCTGGCGATCTTTGAAGCGGCGCAGGGCGGAGTGGGGGCAAAACCGTGAGCGCCATGGATGGCGCGATCGAGCCCCCATGGATGGGTTTACGGCGTGTTTTGCCCCCACTCCGCCCTGCGCCGCCCCAAGCCAAACCATCCGCGTGCTTTCACCCAGGGTAGCCGGCAAAAAAAAGGACGGCGCGTCAGCGCCGTCCCTCGATAGCCCCCCGCGCAGCGGGAAGCACCCTCCATGTCAGCTGGGATCAGCCGGCGCGACTGCCGCCGTTGCCACCCTGGCCGCGGCCACGGCCGCCACCATTGCCGCCACCGCCACGACGCTGGCCCTGACCGGCACCTGCACGCTGCTGGCCATTGCCACCGCCCTCGCGACGGCCGCCACCGGCCTTCTTCGGGCCCGCATGCGCATGGCGCGGCGCATCGCCGTGCGGACGGCGCGCGTGGTTCTTGCGCGGTGCGCGCTCGCCGGTATCGTGCTCGGCCTTGCCCGGCGCGCTGTTGCCCCAGCGGATCGGCGTCTGCAGCTCGAAGCCCGGCACATCGCGGATGTCCATGTCGCGGCCCAGCAGGCGCACGATCGCGCGCAGCAGCTTCACTTCATCCTGCGCCACCAGCGAGATCGCCTGGCCGGTCGCGCCGTTGCGGCCGGTGCGGCCGATGCGGTGCACATAATCTTCGGCCACCATCGGCAGGTCGAAGTTGATCACCTTCGGCAGCTCGTTGATGTCGATGCCGCGCGCGGCGATATCGGTGGCCACCAGCACGGTCACGCGGCCGGCCTTGAAGTCGCCCAGTGCACGCAGGCGCTGGCCCTGGCTCTTGTTGCCGTGGATCGCCGCGGTCTTGATGCCCGACTTTTCCAGGAACGTGGCCAGCTTGTCGCTGCCGTGCTTGGTGCGGGCGAACACCAGGGTCTGCTCGCGGCTGTCCTGCGCCAGCAGGTGCAGCAGCAGGTCGCGCTTGCGGCCGGCATCGACCGGGTGCACGCGATGGGTGATGGTTTCGGCCACGGTGTTCTTCGGCGTCACCTGGATCTGTTCCGGGTTGCGCATGAACTCCAGCGCCAGCTGGCGGATGTTGTCCTCAAAGGTGGCCGAGAACAGCAGGGTCTGGCGGTTCTGCTTCGGCAGCTTGGCCAGGATGCGCTTGATCGACGGCAGGAAGCCCATGTCGAGCATGCGGTCGGCTTCGTCCAGCACCAGCAGTTCAATGCCGGACAGGTCGATGCTGCGACGCTCCAGGTGGTCGATCAGGCGGCCCGGGCAGGCCACCAGCAGGTCCACGCCACGGCGCAGGATGTCCAGCTGGTTGCCCATGCCGACGCCGCCGTAGATGCAGGCGCTGGGGATGCGCAGGTACTTGCTGTAGCCGCGCAGGCTGTCATGCACCTGAGTGGCCAGCTCGCGGGTCGGGGCCAGGATCAGCGCGCGCGGCTTGCGCGGTCCGCTGCGCACTTCCTGCGAGGCGGTGCCCAGGTGCTGCAGCAGCGGCAGGCCAAAGGCAGCGGTCTTGCCGGTACCGGTCTGTGCACCGGCAAGCAGGTCGCGGCCGGCCAGCGCCAGCGGGATCGCCTGCTGCTGGATCGGGGTCGGGTTTTCGTAGCCCTGCTCGGCAAGCGCACGCAGCAGGAAGGGCGCCAGGCCCAGCGATTCAAAAGACATTGAGATTGCTCCAAGTACAAGAAACGCCTGTCCGACTGGACAGACGGGGGCAGATCAAACTGATCGGCTGACTCGGAGCGTTCCCGTGAACCGCGCTGCGAGAATTGGGTGCAGCCGGCACGAAGCGCAGGCTGGAATGCGTGACGAACGGCGTCGGAGTGGGGGCGGGCGAAGAGGGCGGACCCTGGTCGCCGGCGGTCCCGGAGGGAAACGGACGGCCGCTGCAGACCCTGCAAGTCTAAACGATGTTTGAGACTTCACGCAAAAAGGCCTGTTCAGGTAGGGGGGGCTCTATGCAGGGCTGCGCCCTGCACCCGCAGAGGCCGAAGCAACGTCAACGTCAACGTCAAAAGCCGGTTTCCTGAGGGACGCGGGGTGGGTCCGGTTGCGGGGGGCGCTGCAAGTACGTCCATGTAAGCTCGGTCGCCGCATCCATGCGGCTCACGCCCTGTCTCTTATACACATCT
>NZ_JCAFWP010000050.1:0-22500 GCF_059295135.1 Stenotrophomonas sp. INTA L402-1 | reverse complement strand
AGATGTGTATAAGAGACAGGCACTACCGGATCGCGTGGATCGCAGGCAACAAAAAACCCGGCCGGGGCCGGGTTCTTGTCTGCTGCCCTACCCGAAGGGGCAGGGCGGCAACGCCGGATCAGGCGGCCTTGAGGGCCTTGATGCGGTCGTTCAGGCGGCTCTTGTGGCGAGCAGCCTTGTTCTTGTGGATCAGGCCACGCGCGCTGAAGCGATCCAGGATCGGCTGGGCAACGGCGAAGGCGGCTTCGGCGCCGGCGGCATCGTTGGCGTCCAGCGCCTTGATCACTTTCTTGACAGCGGTGCGCAGCATCGAGCGCTGAGCCACGTTGCGCGCGTTGCGCACGACGGTCTGCTTGGCGCGCTTCTTGGCGGACTTGATATTGGCCACGGTGGTGGTTTCCTGAAAAAATCGGTGTTATGGGAACAGCAAGCTAGCTAGTATGATGGCCCGAGAAATGCACGTCAAGTCGATTGTCAAGAGGGACGCTGAGTGAGTTCACCGAAGATGTTGCGAGGCCTGCTGTCGTTCAGCAGCATGACCATGGTCTCGCGGGTGCTCGGACTTGTCCGTGACCAGGTGATCACCACCACGTTCGGCACCAATGCGGTTACCGATGCGTTCTGGGTTGCCTTCAGGGTACCCAATTTCCTGCGCCGGTTGTTCGCCGAAGGCTCTTTCGCCACCGCTTTCGTGCCGGTGTTCACGGAAGTGAAGGAAACCCGCAGCCATGCCGAGCTGCGTGAACTGATGGCCCGCACCGCCGGCACCCTGGGTGGGGTGCTGATGCTGGTTACCGCGCTGGCGCTGATCTTCGCGCCGCAGCTGGCGGTCGCATTCTCGAGTGGTGCTGATACCGACCCGGTCAAGCAGACCCTGCTGGTCGACCTGTTCCGCCTGACCTTCCCGTTCCTGTTGTTCGTCTCGTTGACCGCGCTGGCCGGTGGCGCGCTGAACAGCTTCCAGCGTTTCGCGATGCCGGCGCTGACCCCGGTCATCCTCAACCTGTGCATGATCGCCGGTGCGCTATGGCTGGCGCCGCAGCTGGGCGGCACCCCGGAAAAACAGATCCTGGCGCTGGGCTGGGCGGTACTCGCCGCCGGCATCCTGCAGCTGCTGTTCCAGCTGCCCTCGCTGAAGGGCATCAACCTGCTGACCCTGCCGCGCTGGGGCTGGCGCCATCCGGGCGTGCGCAAGGTGCTGACGCTGATGGTGCCGACCCTGTTCGGTTCGTCGGTGGCGCAGATCAACCTGCTGCTGGATACCCTCATCGCGGCCAAGCTGACCGACGGCTCGCAGTCGTGGCTGTCGCTGGCCGATCGCTTCCTGGAGCTGCCGCTGGGTGTGTTCGGCGTGGCGCTGGGCACGGTGATCCTGCCGGCGCTGGCCCGCCATCACGTCAGCACCGACCGCGAGGGTTTCTCGCGCTCGCTGGACTGGGGCCTGCGGATGACCCTGCTGATCTCGGTGCCGGCCATGCTGGGCCTGCTGCTGCTGGCCGAGCCGCTGATCGCCACTCTGTTCCAGTACCGCCAGTTCACCGCCTTCGATACCCGCATGACCGCGCTGTCGGTGTACGGCCTGAGTTTCGGCCTGCCGGCGTTCGCCCTGCTGAAGGTGGTGCTGCCGGCGTTCTATGCCCGCCAGGACACCAAGACCCCGGTCCGTGCCGGTGTGGCCGCGCTGGTGGCCAACATGGTGTTCAACTTCGCCCTGCTGGCCGTGCTGTACCAGGTCATGGTGCCGGACGAGCTGAAGGCGCAGGGCGTGATGGCGGCCATCGGCAAGCAGCCGGGCCTGCACCTGGCGCTGGGCATCGCCAGCGCACTGTCCAGTTACCTGAACCTGGGCCTGCTCTGGTACTGGCTGGGCAAGACCGATGTCTACCAGCGCCGGCCGGGCTGGGGCGGCTATCTGGTGCGGCTGCTGCTGGCCTGTGCGGCCATGGTCGGCGTGCTGTTGGCCCTGCTGCATTGGGTTCCCGACTTCACCGTCATGGACAAATGGCACCGTATCGGTGGCCTGATGCTGCTGGTCGGCGGCGGTGGCGCGACCTATGCGGTGGCCATGCTGGCGATGGGCTTCCGCCCGCGCGACCTGCGTGGGCATTGATCGCGGCCCGTGGCGGCTATACTTCAGGGTTACACCATTGAAGCAGCGGCCCCGGTCGGGCCGGAACGAGAGTTGATGAGCAGGCTGTTCAGAAGCGTCGAGGGCGGGGAGCTGTTCCCCAACGGAAGCGTGGTCTGTATCGGTGCATTCGACGGCCTCCACCTGGGCCATCGTGCGCTGGTCCGCCACGCGGTTGCCCGCGCGCGCGCCTTGGGCGTGGCCGCGGTGGCCGTGGCGTTCGAGCCGCTGCCGCGTGAATTCTTCGCCCAGGGCACGCCGCCGCCGCGGCTGACCCTGGCGCGCAGCAAGGTCGAGATCCTGCGCGAGCTGGGTGTCGATGCGATCGGCCTGCTGCGTTTCGACGCGGCGATGGCGGCGATGCCGGCCGAGACCTTCGTGCGCCAGTTGCTGGTCAATCGCCTGAGTGCGCGTGAGGTCTGGATCGGGCCGGAGTTCTGCTTCGGCAACCGCCGCCGCGGCGACCTGGCCCTGCTGCAGCAGCTCGGCGCCGAGCTCGGCTTCAGCGCCGGCGAGATCGAAGCGGTCGATCTGCACGGCGAGCGCATCTCCAGCACCCGCATCCGCCAGCTGCTGCAGGACGGCGATTTCGCCCGTGCCGGCGATCTGCTCGGCCGTCCCTACGCGATCAGCGGGCGGGTGGTGCGTGGGCGCCAGCTCGGCCGCACGCTGGGCTTCCCCACCGCCAACCTGCGTTTCCCGAAGACCCCGGCGCTGTCGGGCATCTACGCGACCTGGGTGCACGGCGTGTTCGACCAGCCGTGGCCGTCGGTGTCCAGCTTCGGCACGCGGCCGACGGTGGACGGCGTGGAGCCGCTGCTGGAAGCGCACCTGTTTGATTTCCAGGGCGACCTGTACGGGCGCCACATTGACGTGGAGTTCGTCGCCAAGCTGCGCGACGAAGAGAAATTCAATGATCTGGCGGCACTGACCGACCAGATGCACCGCGATGCCGAACAGGCGCGCGCCATCCTTTCCGAACATAGATTGCGAGCCACTGCGTGAGCCAGGACTACAAGACCACCCTGAACCTGCCAGCCACCGAATTCCCGATGCGCGGCGACCTGCCCAAGCGCGAGCCGGGCATTCTGGCGCGGTGGGAAGAGCAGGGGCTCTACCAGCAGCTGCGCGACAACGCCGCCGGCCGCCCGCTGTTCGTGCTGCATGATGGCCCGCCGTACGCCAACGGCCGCATCCACCTCGGCCACGCGGTCAACAAGATCCTGAAGGACATCATCGTCAAGTCGCGCTACCTGGCCGGCTTCGACGCGCCCTACGTGCCGGGCTGGGACTGCCATGGCCTGCCGATCGAAATCGCGGTCGAGAAGAAGTGGGGCAAGGTCGGCACCAAGCTCGACGCCGTCGAATTCCGCCAGAAGTGCCGCGAGTTCGCCGAAGAGCAGATCAACATCCAGCGCGTGGACTTCAAGCGCCTGGGCGTGACCGGCGACTGGGACAACCCGTACAAGACCCTGAGCTTCGACTTCGAAGCCAACGAGATCCGTGCGCTGGCCAAGGTCGTGGCCAACGGCCACCTGGTGCGTGGCGCCAAGCCGGTGTACTGGTGCTTCGACTGTGGCTCGGCACTGGCCGAGGCCGAGATCGAGTACCAGGAAAAGGAATCGCCGGCGATCGACGTCGCCTACGCCGCGCGCGATGTGCAGGCCATCGGCCAGGCGTTCGGCGTGAGCGTGCCGGCCGATGTGGAAGTGGCCGTGCCGATCTGGACCACCACCCCGTGGACGCTGCCGGCTTCGCTGGCGGTGTCGCTGGGCGCGGAGATCAACTACGTGCTGGCCGAAGGCCCGGCGCACAACGGCAAGCGCCGTTGGCTGGTGCTGGCCGCGGCCCTGGCCGAGCGCGCGCTGCAGCGCTATGGCGTCGAAAACGTGGTGCTGCACGGTGAAACCACCGGTGCCGCGCTGGAGAACCAGCTGCTGGCGCACCCGTTCTACCCGGAGCGCGAGATCCTGGTGCTCAACGGCGAGCACGTCTCCGACGAGGACGGTACCGGTGCGGTGCACACCGCCCCCGGCCACGGCCAGGAAGACTTCGTGGTCAGCCAGAAGTACGGCCTGCTGGACAAGTACAACGCCGGCCAGGTGACCCCGATCGACGGTCGTGGCGTGTACCTGGAATCGACCCCGCCGGCCGGTGACGTGGTGCTGGCTGGCCAGCACCTGTGGAAGGCGCAGGAGGCCATCGTCGGTGTGCTGCGCGACAACGGTTCGCTGCTGGCCTTCCACCCGATCCGCCACAGCTACCCGCACTGCTGGCGCCACAAGACGCCGGTGGTGTTCCGCGCCACCCCGCAGTGGTTCATCTCGATGGACAAGGCCAACCTGCGCAACGATGCGCTGGCCGCCATCGATACCGTCGGCTGGTTCCCGACCTGGGGCAAGGCGCGCATCCAGAGCATGGTCGACGGTCGTCCGGACTGGACCATCTCGCGCCAGCGCACCTGGGGCGTGCCGATCGCACTGTTCACCCATCGCCAGACCGGCGAGATCCACCCGCGTTCGGTGGAGCTGATGCAGCAGGTCGCCGACCGCGTCGAGGCTGAGGGCATCGACGTGTGGTATTCGCTGGATGCTGCTGAACTGCTGGGCGCCGAAGCGGCCGACTACGAGAAGGTCACCGACATCCTCGACGTCTGGTTCGACTCGGGCGTGACCCATGAAGGCGTGCTTGCGGCGCGTGGCTTCGGCAAGCCGGCCGACCTGTACCTGGAAGGTTCCGACCAGCACCGCGGCTGGTTCCAGTCCTCGCTGCTGACCGGCGTGGCGATCGACAAGCGCGCGCCGTACAAGCAGTGCCTGACCCACGGCTTCACCGTGGACGAGCACGGCCGCAAGATGTCCAAGTCGCTGGGCAACGGCATCGAGCCGCAGGACATCATGAACAAGCTGGGCGCGGACATCCTGCGCCTGTGGATCGCCTCGGCCGACTACAGCAACGAGATGTCGCTGTCGCAGGAGATCCTCAAGCGCAACGCCGACGCCTACCGTCGCCTGCGCAACACCGCACGCTTCCTGCTCGGCAATCTGGACGGTTTCGATCCGGCCCAGCACCTGCAGCCGCTCGACCAGATGGTCGCGCTGGACCGCTGGATCGTGCATCGCGCGTGGGAGCTGCAGGAGAAGATCAAGGCGGCCTACGACGGCTACAACATGGCCGAGATCGTGCAGCTGCTGCTGAACTTCTGCAGCGTGGACCTGGGCTCGTTGTACCTGGACGTGACCAAGGACCGCCTGTACACGATGCCGACCGATTCGCACGGTCGCCGTTCGGCGCAGAGCGCGATGTACCACATCGCCGAAGCGTTCACCCGCTGGGTGGCGCCGATCCTGACCTTCACCGCCGACGAGCTGTGGGGCTATCTGCCGGGCGAGCATGCCGGCCATGTGCTGTTCACCACCTGGTACGACGGCCTGGCGCCGCTGCCGGCCGATGCCCAGCTCAACGCCGGCGACTTCGACCAGCTGCTGGCCGTGCGCGAGCAGGTGGCCAAGGTGCTCGAACCGATGCGTGCCAACGGCGCCATCGGTGCCGCGCTGGAAGCGGAAATCACCATCGCCGCCAGCGAAGAGCAGGCCGCGAAGTGGCAGCCGCTGGCCGATGAACTGCGTTTCCTGTTCATCAGTGGCGACGTGCAGGTGCGCCCGGCGACCACCGACGAGGTGTTCGTCAGCGCCCAGCCGACCACCAAGGCCAAGTGCGTGCGCTGCTGGCACCACCGCGCCGACGTCGGCAGCAACGCCGACCACCCGGAACTGTGCGGCCGCTGCGTGAGCAACATCACCGGTGCCGGCGAACTGCGGAGCTGGTTCTGATGGCCGCGCCCCGTCCGCATCCGAACGCCCTGGTCTGGCTGCTGCTGTCGGTGGCCATCATCGGCCTGGACCAGTGGTCCAAGGCCTGGGTGTTGTCGAGCCTGCCGGAGTTCCAGCCGGTGGTGGTCATCGACGGCTTCTGGAACTGGTACCGCACCTACAACACTGGTGCCGCGTTCAGTTTCCTGAGCGACGCCGGTGGCTGGCAGAAACACTTCTTCACCGTGTTGGCGATCGTCATCAGCGGCCTGATGGCCTGGTGGCTGCGCGGCACCGCCCGCAGCAACTGGAAAGCCGCGGTGCCGTATGCGCTGATCATCGGCGGTGCCATCGGCAACGTGATCGACCGCCAGGTGCACGGCCACGTGGTCGATTTCATCCAGTGGTACGTGGGCAGCTACACCTGGCCCTCGTTCAACATCGCCGACTCGGCCATCGTGGTGGGTGCCATCGGCATCGCCCTGTTTGGCCTGTTCGACGGCAAGTCCGCCAAAAAGGCGGATAATGCCAACCCGAAACCGTAAGCCGGCCGCTGCCGGGAGACTGAACTGATGGATGTGCTGCTCGCCAACCCGCGTGGATTCTGTGCCGGCGTCGATCGTGCGATCGAGATCGTCAAGCGCGCGATCGAAACGCTGGGCGCGCCCATCTATGTCCGCCATGAAGTGGTGCACAACCGCTTCGTGGTCGACGACCTGAAGCAGCGCGGTGCGATCTTCGTCGAGGAACTCGATGAAGTGCCGGACAACAACACGGTCATTTTCAGCGCGCATGGCGTGTCCCAGGCCGTGCGCCAGGAGGCCGAGCGTCGTGGCCTGAAGGTGTTCGACGCCACCTGTCCGCTGGTGACCAAGGTCCACTTCGAAGTGGCCCGCCACTGCCGTGCCGGCCGTGACGTGGTGCTGATCGGCCACGCCGGTCACCCGGAAGTGGAGGGCACCATGGGCCAGTGGAACCGCGAAGCCGGTACCGGCCAGATCTACCTGGTCGAAGATGTCGAGCAGGTTGCCACGCTGCACATCAACCAGCCGGAAAACTTCGCCTACACCACCCAGACCACGCTGTCGGTGGATGACACGCGCGGCATCATCGATGCATTGCGCGAGCGTTTCCCGGCGATGCAGGGCCCGAAGAACGACGACATCTGCTACGCCACGCAGAACCGCCAGGACGCCGTGCGCGACCTGGCCAAACGCTGCGATCTGGTGCTGGTGGTCGGTTCGCCGAACAGCTCGAACTCCAACCGTTTGAGCGAGCTGGCCCGTCGTGAAGGCGTGGAGTCGTACCTGATCGACGGCGCGCACGAGATCGACCCGCAGTGGGTGGTTGGCAAGCAGCACATCGGCGTGACCGCAGGTGCCTCGGCGCCGCAGGTGCTGGTTGATGGCGTGCTGGCGCGTCTGGCCGAGCTGGGCGCCAGCGGCGTGGGCGAGCTGGACGGCGAACCGGAATCGATGGTGTTCGCGCTGCCGAAGGAACTGCGCCTGCGCCTGGTCGACTGACCGGGAAGCGCCTCATCCACGCATGGCGTGGATCTACTGAAACTGCTCTGGTGGGTGCGAACCAGCACAAGGTGGGTGCGAACCTTGGTTCGCACGCTTCTGGGCATGCACGGATGGGCGCGCGCCCATGACCTTTGGCCATGGGGCGGGGCACTTTACAGGCCTAGCATCGGAAGATTCTCCGTTGTTGGAAGCTGTCCGATGAAGACCCGAGCCTTGGCGATGTCGTTGCTGTTCGCGCTGGCCGCCACGCCTGCACTGGCGCAGACCTCGCCACCGGCGAACGCGGCGGCTCCCGGCCTGCTGCGCATCGACGTGGACGCGCGCGATCTGGCCCGGCGCATCTTCAAGGTGACCGCCACCGTGCCGGCCAAGCCTGGCCCGATGACCCTGCTATACCCGCAGTGGATTCCCGGCAACCATTCGCCCACCGGCCCGATCGACAAACTGGCCGGCCTGCGCGTGACCGCCAACGGCAAGCCGCTGGCCTGGCAGCGCGACCAGTTCAACGTCTATGCGTTCAAGGTGAACGTGCCCGAGGGCGTGAGCGAGATCGTCGCCCACTTCGATTTCCTGTCCTCGCAGGGCGGCAGCCAGGGCCGGGTGGTGATGACCCCGGAAATGCTCAACCTGCAGTGGAACGCCAATTCGCTGTATCCGGCCGGCGTCGATGCGCGCAACCTGCAGGCGCAGGCCAGCGTGACCCTGCCCAAGGGCTGGTCGTTCGCCACTGCCCTGGAAACCGCGCGACGCGACGGTGACACCGTGGTGTTCAAGCCGATCTCGTATGACCATCTGGTCGATTCGCCGTTGTTCGCCGGCGAGCACTACCAGCGCATCGATCTCGACCCGGGTGCGAAGGTGCCGGTGCACCTCAATGTGTTCGCCGACGAGGCCAAGTCGTTGAAGCCGAGCGAGGCGCAGATCACGATGCACCGCGCGCTGGTGCATCAGGCCGACAAGCTCTATGGCGCGCGCCACTACAACCACTATGAATTCCTGCTGGCGTTGACCGACCGCCTTGGCGGCATCGGCCTGGAGCATCACCGTTCCAGCGAGAACAGTGCCGACCCAGGCTACTTCACCGAGTGGGATAAGAGCGCGTGGATGCGCGATCTGCTGCCGCACGAGTACACCCACTCCTGGAACGGCAAGTACCGCCGCGGCGCGGACCTGGCCACTGCCAACTTCAACGTGCCGATGGGCGACAGCCTGCTGTGGGTGTACGAAGGCCAGACCCAGTTCTGGGGCCAGGTGCTGGCGGCGCGTTCGGGCCTGTGGTCGACCACACAGGCGCGCGACATGCTGGCCAACGTGGCCGCAACCTATGACCGTGGTCGCCCGGGCCTGGCCTGGCGGCCGCTGCAGGACACCACCAACGACCCGACCATCGCCCAGCGCCGCACGTTGCCCTACCGCAACTACCAGATGAGCGAGGACTACTACTCCGGCGGCCAGATGCTGTGGCTGGAAGTGGAGGGCAAGCTGCGCGAACTGAGCGGCAATCGCCGCAGCCTGGACGACTTCGCACGTGCGTTCTTCGGCGTCGGCAATGGCAATTGGGACGTCAATCCGTACACCTTCGATGATGTGGTCGCGACCTTGAACGGCATCGCGCCGTATGACTGGGCGACGTTCCTGCGTGGGCGTCTGGACGGCCATGGTTCGTTGACCGGCGGCCTGGAACTGGCGGGCTGGAAGCTGGTTTATCGCGATGCCCCGAACGATGCCTACAAGGCGCAGGAGAAGCGCGCCAAGGCAGCGCTGCTGGCGTATTCGCTGGGCGCGACCGTGCTCGACAACGGAACGGTCGGTGACGTGATCTGGGACAGTCCGGCGTTCAATGCCGGCCTGGCGCCGGGCATGAAGGTGATTGCAGTTGGCGGGCGCGAGTACAGCAGCCAGCGGCTGAAGGATGCAGTCGCCGCCGCAGCAAAGGACAAGGCGCCGATCGTGTTGCTGGTGAAGCAGTTCGATCGCATCGAAACGATGAGCATCGCCTACCACGGTGGCCTGCAGTACCCGGTGCTGGAGCGCATCACCGGCAAGCCTGACCGCCTGGCGGATCTGTGGAAGGCACGATGAAGCCGCGCGCCCGCGATGGCCTGATCCTGCTGATGGCAATCCTCGCCATCATCGGCGCGTTCCTGCATGGCGATGGGCGCTGGCTGCATTGGCTGGCCAAGCCGGCCACCACGCTGCTGATCGCTGCCATCGCCTGGCGCGTGCACGATCCCGCGCAACCGTTCTATCGGCGTGCGGTGCTGGCCGGCATGCTGCTTTCGTGCTTGGGTGATATCGCACTGATGCTGCCGATGGATGCGTTCGTACCGGGACTGGTCGCATTCCTGCTGGCGCATGTCTGCTACATCATCGCCTTCCGCGGAGGCCTGCGTGCCGGGCGTGGGCTGGTCGGCGCCAGCGTCCTGCTCGGTGCGTTTGCCGTGCTCAACGTGCTGGGCCTGTGGCCACACCTGCCCGCACCGATGCGTATTCCGGTGCTGGCGTACGTGGTGGTGCTGGCATCGATGGCGGTGCTGGCCCTGGCACGGCAGTGGCGCCGCCCGCAGCCTGACGCCATGGAGGCCGCCAGTGCCCGTTGGGCCGCTGCCGGTGCCGTGCTGTTCGTCGCCAGCGATTCCCTGTTGGCCTGGGACCGCTTCGCCGGCGGCCTGCCGCTGGCCAGCTTGCTGGTGTTGTCCACCTACTATGGCGCGCAGTACGCCATCGCGCGCTCGGTGAAATAGAAAAAGGGGACGGAGGGGATTAAGTCGCAAAGCGCACCAAGGCACATACGACTTAATCCCCTCCGTCCCCTTTTTTGTGTGGCCTACCGGCGGCTCACGCCGCGCAGGGCGCCCTGCGCATCGAACTGCAGGCGCACGGATTCGCGGTCACCGGCGACTTCGTCCGGCAGCCATACCAGCTTGCCGGCTTTGCGCACGATCACGTAGACGTGGCCGACTTCAGATGCGGGGTTCTGCAGTGCATTGCGCTGTTCCTGCAGCGCCTGCGCCACGCGCGGAACAGCCTCGAAATCGATGCTGGCCAGGGATGTGCTGCTGCGCTGCAGGCTGATGGTCGGCGCAAACTGCTGCGGGTTCACCGGATTGCCCTTGCGCCATTGGCCACGTTCAAAGTGATAGCTGTCGACGTGGCCCGGCTGTTGCGGATCGACCAGATCGAGGTTGATGCGGCCATCGTCGTAGAAGTGGATGCTGTGGAAGACCGTCAGCCGCTGGCCGGCCAGCGCTGGCATCTGCTCCAGTGCCTGACGGGCAGCCAGCAGGTAGTCCGCATCGAACAGGCGGTTGTTGCGCTCGGGCGCTCCAGCGGTACTCGCGGCGGGGAAGGGCGCCGGGGACGGCACAAGCGATGCGGATTGCTCGCGCGGCGACTGGGACGAGACGGAGGCAGGCAACCGGTCCGGCTGTACCGAATGCCCCAGCGTTTCGCTGATGGTCTGCAGGGCGCCTCCGGCAACGGCCACGCCCGCCAGAACCAGCAACAGTACCAGGAACACGGTGCGGGTTGAGGGCGGCTGTTTCATACTCCCTCCAGGCGCACGTTGCTGCGGTCATCCGGGTCGTACAGCAGCGTCACATGCTCGCGCGGGATGTTGGCCAGTTCAATCAGCGGGATGAAGCGGCGCACGCGGGCCTGCTGCACGTTGCCTTCGCGGTCGATGTATTCCAGCTGGAACTCCACCTGCGGCTGTTCGTTGAGGTAGGTACCGGTCTGACGCACCTTCAACACCCTGGCCTCCACGCCGATACCGCGATACTTCAGCGCATCGCCGCGGGCATCGGCGTGCAGCAGGCGGCCGAGCAGGCGCAGGCCCAGCGCATAGCCACACAGCACCAGCGGGCACACCAGCAGCGGGTGACCGAACGACAGGAAGGTCCAGCCCAGCCCCTCGCTCTGCAGCTGGTAGGCCCACACATAGGCAGCGGCAACGATGGCGATGCCGAGTGCTGCACCGATGCCGCGCCGCCACAGGCTGGCGACATTCAGTTCGGGCTGGGCACCATCCAGCACGATGTTGGGGAATGCCCCGGGCGTCCGGCCCAGGCGTGCATCAATGTGCCTACCGGCCTCGAAGCGATGCAGCTGGGGTTTGCTGTCGACCACCAGCATCTGTTCGCGGACCGGCGTACCGGACAGGTTCTTGAAGGACAACTGCAGTTTCCATTGCGCGAACCCACGTACCCGCACGCCGGTCTGTTCGGCCTGCTCGATCAGCGCACTGCGCGGTTCACCGTCGGCCAGGATCGACTGCACCCGGTGCAGTGCGCGTGGCGGCCCCAGCAACAGGTAGTGCAGGAAGGCGAACAGCAGCATCAGCCACAGGACCATCGACAGTGCCAGCAGCAACAGTGCCAGCCACGGTGCGCTGCGGTCGACCAGCGCTACCGGCCACGAAGTGCCGAAATAGAGAATGCAGGGAAAAGGCAACGCGAAGAACAGCAGGAACGCGCCCCAGAACCAGAGATAGGCTTTCATGGGGGAAGGGGACCGCGGTGGAACAGGGCGCGTAGATTACTACGCTTCAGCGGAACTGCAGGGTAAGCAGGTAGTAGCGGCCGAGCGGATCGTCCAGCCCGGGCATCTGCCCGCCATTGCCGACCAGATAGTTCACCGGTTGCGTGTCCAGCACGTTGTGCACGTCCAGCGCTGCAACGATGCGCGGCCCCAGCCGGCGTGCGAGGTGCAGGTTCCAGCGCAGCTGCCGTGGGTTCATGCAGTGGTTCCGGTCGACCTGCTTCTGCGGGCACTCCGCCCCCGGCAGCCAGGCACGCGTGCGCCCGATCTGGTTGCCGCGCAGCGCGATGTCCCAGTTGCTGTTCTGCCATTGCACGTTCAACACCGCAGCCAGCTCGGGTGTCACATGACCACGCAGGTCCACGGCGGCCTCATGGTCACGGCGGCGAAGCAGTTCCTGCTGCTTCAGCGCATCGAGCGAAAACAACCATTGGCCGTTGCTGCCGCTGTCGATGCGGTACTCGCCACGCAGCACCCAGTTGCGGGAGGTGGTGCGGCCGATGTTGTCGAACGACAGGCGCAGGCTGCCCAGGTGGCCGTCTTCATCCAGTTCCCACGTGCTGCGGTTCCACACCGCATCGCTCGGCTGCAGGGCGAGGATCTCGTTGCGCAGTTCCACGATGTTGTGGGTCAGCGACAGCGAGAACGTGTCGTCGGGCGTCCACGTGGCTGCCAGCGAATGGCTGCGTGATCGTTCGGCCTTCAGTGCATCGTTCTCAACCACGTTGGCCGTGACGCTGCAGCCGCCACCACGCGTGGCGATCGCACATTCCGGAAGGGCACTGGACACCGGAAGCGTGATCGAGCCGAAGTAGCCGGGAGGCCGCCGTTGCTCGAACAGGCTCGGTGCACGATAGCCGCGCCCGCTGGCCAGCAGGAACGACCAGTGCGGCGTCGGGCTCCAGCGCAGCCCGGCACGAGGCGAGAACGCCATGAAGCCGCCGTCGCGGTCCCAGCGTGCAGCCAGGTCCGCGCGCAGCGTGGGGGCCAGCGGCAGGCCCAGCTCGGCGTAGACGCCACTGCTTTGTCGCGACAGGCGGCGTCGCTGCTGCGGCAGGCCCAGCGCAAGGTCGCCCTGGCTCAGCAGCGCGTCCGGGCGCGAGGTCCAGCGTTCATGGCGCAGGTCGATGCCGGTGGCCAGCTGCGCATTGCCGCCGGGCATTGCCATCAGCTCACGCTGCACGCCCCACCAGCCCTGCCACTGTGCGGTGCTGCCGCGGTTGCGGATGGACGGAAACAGCGTGTCCGCCTCGGCCGCCGGCGGCGCGTCGAAACCGGGAGTGAACCTGCGCGCCTGCGTTGCTTCAAGCAGGCGTGTCGTGCGCACGGTGCCTGCAGTGGACAAGGTCACGTCGCTTCGCTGCGCGCTGATGCCCGCCTCCCAGCTGCGCCGGCCCTGGTCGCGGCCGATGCCGAAGGTAAGGTCGGCATCGGTGGCGCGGACGCTGGGGCGCACGTTGCCGGCCTCACGCAGCACACTGTTGAAGGTGATTCCGCGCGAGACCACCGCAACGGCGGTCGGGCCCAGATCGAAGCGCTGGCGGTTGTGACTGGCCCGCGCCTCGACATAGGCATAGCGTCCCTCACCACGTTCATGCCGGTAGTGCAGGAAGGCCGACGCGGTATCCGAGGCGGGCTGCAGCGACCGCGGCCGCGCGCTGTCAAACCAGCAGCCATCCTCGCGCCGCTTCAGGGGCGGCTCGCAGCGCCGGGCGGGCACGTACCAGTTGCCGAAGATCGCGCCGATCGGATACAGCGAGGTTTCCGCGTGCCAGTCACGCTGGTCACCGGCGACATGTTCGACACGGTGCAGATCGAGTCCGGCAAACCAGCGGTCCCCGTTGCCACGCGCGCCGCCCGTGGCGGCCTGCAGGCGGTACTGGCCCGCATCGCCGCGGCTGCTCAGGCCGGTCTGCAGCATGGCTTCGGGCCCATCGGCCTGGTCACGCAGGATGATGTTGACCACGCCGGACATGGCGTCGGCCCCATAGATGGCCGAGGCACCACCGCGTACCAGTTCGATGCGGTCGACGAAGCTCAGCGGAATGCCGCCGAGGTCGGTGAGCCCACCCTGTTCCAGCGACACCATCGGATAGCGCGGCAGGCGCCGGCCGTTGACCAGGAACAGCGTCGCCCGCGGGCCCATGCCGTCGAGGCTGGTGGTGGCCGCTGCGCCCACCGGCAGGTACTGCGAATCGCCGCCGCGCGAGGTGCTCATGGCCGGATGGCCGTTCATGCCGGGCAGGTGCCGCAGCAGATCGAACAGATTGCCGTAGCCGCTGCGCAGGATATCGTCGCGATCGATGGTGGTGACCGGCAGTGTGGTCTGCACCGAAGAGCGCGGCAGCCGGCTGCCGGTGACATGGATGGGCGCCAGTTCCACCTGGTGTGGCGTGTCGGCGGACTTGGGAGCCGGGCGCGGCAGGCGCGGGGCTGCGACCGCTTTCGGCGGCGTGGCAGGGGGCTCGGGATGGACGCGCCGCACGACAAAGGCACCGGATGAAGTGCGCAGGATGTTCACCGGCAGGCCGGCGACCAGCTGCTTCAGGGAGGCCCCGGTATCGCGTTGGCCACGGCTGCCGCCGGTGCGCAGATCATCCAGTTCACGTGCGTCGAACAGCAGGGCGGTGCCACTCTGCCGGGCCCATTGCTTCAGTGCCGGCACCAGTGGGCCAGCGCCCACGTCGATCTCCAGCGTGCCGGCGGGCTCGCCGGCATCGGCCATCGGTAGTGCGGCAACACCCAGTGCAAGGCATAGCAGGGCGCGGAGCAGCCCCCACTGCAGCGCACCCGGACCTGCCTTCACTGCCGGTCTCCTCAGTAGGTGCGGCGCAGTTCCAGCGCGCCATCCGGACGCGTCTGGCCAGCCACGGACCAACCCAGTTCCAGGGCCGACAGCAGCTCCTGTGCATCACCGGCGCGGAAGGTGCCGCTTACCGCCAGGTCGGTGATCTCCGGATCGACGATCACCAGTGGCGTGCGGCCATAACGGTTCATGCGCTCGACCACGATCGACAGTGGCGTGGCATCGAACACCAGTTGCCCGCGCAGCCAGCCTTCAGCGGCTGCGTTGGACGAGAGGGCAGGGCCCGGCTGGATACGGCCGGAGGGCAATACCTGCAGCTGTTGGCCGGGCGCCAGCGTGTGCTGCGCTGCGCCGTTGCTGACTTCCACGGCACCTTCCAGCAGTGCGACCTCGACCAGGCCGTCGCGCAGGCGTTCCACCTGGAAGGTCGTGCCGATGTCGCGGATCGTACTGCCGCCGGCGTGCAGCTGCAGCGCCTTGTTCGACGGTGCGACCTGCAGTTGCAGCCGACCCCGTTCCAGCACCAGATCACGATGACGCCAGCCGAAGCGGGCGCGGAGGGTGGTGCCGGCATCCAGCATGGCGACGCTGCCATCGGCCAGCGTCTGCTGCTGTGCCTGGTGCGAATCATTGGCGTAGACCTGTGGCGTCGGGTTGCCGTCGACGGCAACCATCCAGCCGATGCCGATCGCCATGCAGACACCGGCGGCAGCGGCCACGCCCGGCAACCAGCGCCGGCGCGGCGGACGCGCCGCCCGTGCCGCGGCGGTTCGCAGCCAGGGGTCAGCCGCAAGCTCCGCACCCTGCTGGAACAGGGTTTCGGCCTGCACCCAGGCTTTGACGTGGGCCGGATCTTCGGCCAGCCAGTCCTCGAACGTTTCGCGTTCGGCCGATGTGCAGTCCGGGGCTTCCAGGCGGGCTACCCAGGCGCTGGCGCGTTCAAACAGCTGTGCATCATCCCTGTGCGGGGTGCCACTCATTGGCCGTCCCTGTCGTTGTGCAGCGGATCCGATCCCAACTCCTGACGCAGGCCCTGCAGGGCCCGGGCGATATGTTTTTCCACGGTCTTGGCAGTAATTCCACAATGCCGCGCGATCTGCGTGTAGCTCATGCCGGTGATGCGGTTGAGCAGATAGACCTCGCGTGCGCGTTCGGGCAGCTTGAACAGGGCCTGCCGCAGCAGGGACAGCATCTGCCCTGACTCGGCCTGGCGCAATGGATCGGGCGAGGAACTGGATGGTTCGTCGCTGCCATCGTGTTCGGCCAGCGGCAGATGCGGCCGCGACTGCGGCGAGCGGCCGCGGTCTGCCAGGCGGTTGCGGGCGATACGATACAGCAGCAGGCGCAGTTCGTCCGGGCCCTGTGCGCGATAGCGGATCAGCCGCTCCATGCAGTCCTGCGCGATATCCTCGGCATCCTCAGGCCCGACCCCCCGCGTGCGCAGGAACGCGCACAGCGGTGCGCGCTCTTCGCGTACGAACGCGATGAAGGCATCCGCAGGTGCGGGCGGCTCCGGCGCGCGATGGATCAGGGGAGACGGGGTGGACAGGGCTGGCCTCGACTGTCGGTGGCGAATGCGTCATCGAGTTTTACGCGACGATGACCGGATGGGGAAGAGTGTGCATCGATCGAATCCTCATTGTGAATGTATTCATTTTTCAGGATCCGTTCCACTGGGGGAGATCGCCCCGCTGCGGCGTTGATCGTTCTACCCGCGTGTTGCGGGTGGAGAGAGAACGCATGAAGTATTCGAAGTTGAGCCTGGCCCTGGCCGGGCTGATGGGCGTTGCCGCCATATCCGTGGTGGATGACGTCATGGCAATGAGTTATCACGTGCAGGACGATCGCGTCTTCCTCAGCGGCGGCGTCACCGTCGCCGATGTGGTGGCGCTGCCCGCACTGCTGGCCAAGGCGCAGGCTGAAGGCCGTCCGATCCGCGAAGTCGTGCTGCGAACGTCCAACGGTGGCGCGCTGATTGCCGGCGAGTGGCTGCAGGCGGTGATCCGTACCCAAGGCCTGGACACCATCGTGTCCGGCCACTGCATTTCGTCCTGCTCGATCATGCAGTCCGGTGGCGTCAACCGTTACCTCGGCGGCGATCTGCCGCTGGTCGACTCGGTGCAGATCCATGCCGCCAGCAGTGGTGGCAGGATCACCTACGCGCCGTCGCCGCGCATGACCCAGATCTACACAGGCAACTACGGCGGTGGCATGGATGCGGGCCTGTTGCACAAGGCCATGTATGAAGTGGTGCAGCCCAATGGCCTGCTGGTATTCCGCGACCCGGCGCGTACCACGGGTACGTCGGTTACCTTCGATCCGGATGGCAGTGGGAGCAAGCTGGAGTCATTCCCGGGCCAGGACATCCGCAGCAACAGCATCATCAACACGGCGGGCTATCGCGATCCGGGCGACACCCTTCGTGTCACCAGCAACGTCAGCGGCGACATCAACCCGGGCTACCTTCGTACCGCGCGCCAGCTGCAGGCCTTTGTCGACGACGATTTCGCGCGCTGGAATACCGACTGGGCCAGCACCTACATCAACTATGCGGTGAGCCTGTACAACTTCTCCACGCGGGGGGCGAACGGTATCGGCGCGCAGTCGTTGCAGCAGCTGCTCGCCGACCCCGACCTCCAGGATGAACTGCGCGGCCAGCTGCGGCTGGCCGATCTGGATGCCTCGACCCTGGCCAACTCCGCCGGCGTGATCCGTGTCAGCAATGGCGCCACCTGGCGCACCGCTGAAACCACCGGCGCGGATTTCATTCTGGTGGACAACGGCACCATCGCACTGGAGGGTGGTGCGCTGCGCACCCCCGAGCTGCGGGTGATGCCGGGCAGCATCGTGGTCGGCCACGGTGATATCGCATCGGTCGGCACCGACAGCGATGCGCTGCTGGATGGCACCGGCCCGTCCTACCGCGAAGATGGCTTCAACCGCCTGCGCGTGTTCGGCACGCTGATGCCGCGCGGTGGGGATCTGGTGACCCACGGCTATGTCAACATCATGCCCGGCGGCCAGGTGCTGTTTGATGTTACCGAAGCCGGTGGTACCGGCAGTGGCCGCCTGCGCGTCGGCAGCTTCTACGACGGCGGCACCGAGGAGGGCGCGCTGGTGATCGCGCAGGGCGCACACCTTGCGTTGAATGTGGCCCAGGGCTTCTATGCCGGTGCCTACCGCCGCGATCTGGTGGAAGGGCCGATCTACCAGGGGGGCTTCCAGGATGTCGTGCGGCTGGGGGACGCCGGATACAGTGCCAGCATCACTGCCGGTGAAGTGTTCCGCCCGCGCCACAATTCACTGCTCAGCTTCAACGTCAACCAGACCGCCGACGGCCTGTGGCTGACCGCCAACCCCGGCTTTGACCAGCTGGGCCTGTTTGCCAACGGTACGTCCGGCGACGGCCTGGGCCGCGCGCTGGCGACCGCCTCCGATCGCCAGGACAAGGGACTGAGATCGCTGCTGGGCGCACTGCAGTTCGCCGACCGCGATGTAATCGCACAACAGGCCGGTGCTCTGCGCGGTGATGCGCACGCCAGCCTGCGACTGGCCGACACCGCGTTGGTGGGCAGCATCGGCAACGTCGTGCAGCAGCACCAGTCGGCCATGCGCAGCGGCGGTGATGCCGATGGCCTGGCCTCTCAGGTGGCGCAGTCGGTCTCCTCCCAGCCGGGCATGCGCCATGGCAGCCTGTTCAACCAGCTGGCGATGCACCTGGTCGAGCCGGCGTCGGGCAGCGTTGCGGGCAGCGCTGATGCTGGACGCAGCCATGGCATCTGGGCGCGTGGTTTCGCCAGCCATGGCCGCCTCGATGCCGACGGTGGCGTGGCCGGCCTGAGCCACACCATCGGTGGCATCGTGGTCGGTGCCGATACCCGCGTGGCCGATGACCGCGTGACCCTGGGCGTCAGCGTGGCCGCGGCGGACATGTCGACCAAGGCCAGCGATGGCTTTGGTTTCACTGGTGACGTGCGTGCGCTGGACGTGGGCGGCTACCTCGATGCGACGTACGCGCGCGGCTATCTGTCGGCGGCCGTGCGCTACACCGATCTGCGCCACGATACGCGTCGCAGCATCAACGGCATCGATGGCCTGCAGCAGCCACTGCGCGCCAAGTACAGCAACGATGCGATCTCCGCACGGGTGGAACATGCGTTCTCCTTCACCACCGCCAAGGGCCTGGTGATCCAGCCGTTGCTGCCGGTGGTGGACTACGCGCGCACCTCGGCCACCCGCTTCAACGAAGGGCAGGGCGCCGGTGCGCTGGTTGGCCGCAGCGGCAGCCTGGAGAGCATCCGCGTGGGTGCGGGCCTGCAGCTGTTCAAGACCTTCGAAGGCAACAACGGCGAGCGCATCACCCCGCGCGCCCGGGTGGTCTGGCAGAAGGAACTGGGCGATTCGCAGGCCCGCTACAGCACCGGCTTCGCCGCGGCACCGGATCTGGTGTTCGGCGCCAGCAGCCAGGCGGTGGGCGAGCAGGTGCTGGCCTGGAACCTGGGTGTGACCAGCCGTGCCAGCGAGCGGCTGTCCATCATGGCCGATTACGTGGGTGAGCGCCGCGACGGGCAGATCCAGAACGGCGTGATGCTGGGCCTGGGCTACAAGTTCTAAGTGGCACCCGGCACCGGCGATGACGGCATCGCCGGTGCCATCCCAACGCGGGTGCTGCTGCGGTATGGTCGGTATGCTATTCCACCCAGGCCCGTCCATGCAGATCGCCGTCTTCAGTGCCCGTCCCTACGACCGTCGTTTCCTTGATGAGGCGAACCAGCGCGATGCGGCTGGGGACGGCTTTGCGTTCGTGTACTTCGATGTGGCGCTGGACGTGCACACGGCCGCGCTGGCGCAGGATTGCGCAGCCGTATGCGTGTTCGTCAACGACCGCCTGGATGCGCCGGTGCTGCACGCCCTGCATGCGATGGGCGTGCGGGCCGTACTGCTGCGCTGTGCCGGTTTCAACAATGTGGACCTGGCAGCCGCGAAAGCGCTGGATCTGTTCGTCGCACGCGTACCGGCCTATTCCCCGGAGGCGGTGGCCGAGCATGCGTTGGCGCTGGTGATGACCCTCAACCGGCAGACCCATCGCGCCTACAACCGCGTGCGCGAGGGCAACTTCATGCTCGATGGCCTGCTCGGGCGCACTTTGCATGGGCGCACGGTCGGCATCGTCGGCACCGGCAAGATCGGGCTGGCCACCGCGCGCATCTTCAACGGCATGGGCTGCACCGTGCTGGGGCACGATCCTTATCCGTCACCCGCGTTCGGTGGTATCGGCGAAATGGTCGGGCTGGATGAACTGCTGGCGCGTGCCGACATCGTGTCGCTGCATTGCCCGCTGACGCCTGAGACTCATCACCTGATCAATGATGCATCACTGGCGCGGATGAAGCCGGGCGCGATGCTGGTCAATACGTCGCGCGGCGCACTGGTCGATACCCATGCGGTGATCCGCGCGCTGAAGTCACGCCGGCTGGGTCATCTGGCCATCGACGTGTACGAGCAGGAAAGCGCGCTGTTCTTCCAGGACCTGTCCGGCGAGATCATCGACGACGAGGCCTTCCAGCGCCTGATGACCTTCCCGAATGTGCTGGTGACCGGCCACCAGGGCTTCTTCACCGTGGAGGCGCTGCAGGAGATCTCGGCGATCACGCTGGGGAATCTGCAGGATTTCGCGGCCGGGCGGGTGTGCGCCAACCGGGTAGAGGTGGGCTGAGCCGGATGGATTGACCGCCGGGGCGCCCAGCCCGTAAAATCGCGGGCTCCGCCGGAATAGCTCAGTTGGTAGAGCGGCGCATTCGTAATGCGTAGGTCGCAGGTTCGACTCCTGTTTCCGGCACCAGTTGTAATGAAAAGCCCCGGCCTTGGTCGGGGCTTTTTATGCTTTGGTAGCGCCGGGCCATGCCCGGCGGAATGCCGGCCCCAGTAGTGCCAGCCCATGGCTGGCAGCCCCTGATTTCCGAATCTCGCGGACAGCCCGGCTTCCCAGGCGCTTAGCGCCGCGCCCTGTTCCCGATCTGGAAACCGCACCCGGCCATTCCTGTGCTATGAATACACGGCCTTGCTTCAAGGCACTTTCAGGGATTGGAAGGATGCGCAGGTTCGGGGGAACTGCAGGCGGTGTGTCGACCCGCTTCAGAGGATTTGAAGATCGAATTCGGAAGCTGGGGGCATTGGGCGCCTGGCTGTGCTGCGTGCTGCTCATTGGCCTTGGCCTGTCGCCAGCGGTAGTCGCACAGACGACGGTCACGTACATCCACACGGACGCGTTGGGCTCGGTTGTGGCTGAGAGCGATGCCAATGGCAATGTGATAAAGCGCTATGACTACGAGCCTTATGGGGCCGTGGTGGGTGGTCAGGTTACGGACGGGCCGGGGTATACCGGGCATGTGAGTGATGCGTCGACCGGGCTGAGCTACATGCAGCAGCGGTACATGGATCCGCAGTTGGGTGTGTTCCTGTCGGTGGATCCGGTGACGGCGTATCAGAAACCGGTTGAGCAGTTCAATCGGTATCGGTATGCGAACGGCAATCCGTACAAGTTCACGGATCCGGATGGGCGCAGTGCCACGCTCGCGGCGCCTTTTGTGCTGATACCCATATTCGTCGCGACAGGCTACTATGCGATGACTACTCCTCAGCAGCGTGAGAAGGCGGGCGAAGCCCTCATACGAGGGGTAAAAGGTCTATTTCAAAAGAATGAGGCTGGTAGTTCCGAGGGGGCTGGCTCGGGCGATGCTGATCCCAATGGCCCATTCACCAGTGACATTAAGCCAAGACGATCTGAAGGCGCTGACGGAGCATCCTCCCAGCACGAGTTAGAACGAGATTCGAGCGGGCGGCTAGTATCCAAAACCCATACGGTCACCTCCAAGGAAGGCGAGGTTGTACACGGGCACACAGATCATGTCGGGGAAAATGGTAGCGTCCGACGATTCTCAGATGACCTCACCGGACGTGCTACGGTGGGCGAGGGGAAGCAGGAGCCAGGCTCGAAGGACAGGCCAATCAACTTCCCTCCGGAGCCTGCCAAAGGAGGTCGTTACTAGTGGACGGTGATAGCTACGCGCTTCTGGCGGGAATTGTGGAAACGGAGGTTCTCGGATCTGCTGGCGACCTGGCTCCTGCCTTGCTGGACCGCTACTGGTCGGGTGAAATCAGTCTGCCCTCGGCGATCGATGCCGACATTGCTTCCTATCTTTCACAACACGACTTAGGGGCTCTTGCAAGAGCATCGACTTGGATTGCGAGGAATCATGTGCTTTCCGGGCAGATGCCAAAGCATCACTTGTGCTTGGTACGATGGCTGTTCGAGAACGGCGATGTTGATCGGCTCGATCTATTGAGCCTGCTGGCGCTTCTTTCGCTAGGGCTGCTGGATCAAGCCGGATTGGAGATCGCCCTGCTCTCCAGGGAAGCACTGGACGAAGGACGGCTGGAGGAAGGCTTGAATCTAATAGAGCCGATGCTGCTGGCCTATAGTCCTTCGCTATGATGGATGCGTAGGTCGCAGGTTCGACTCCTGTTTTCGGCACCAGTTGTAGAAAAGCCCCGGCCTTGGTCGTAATGCTGTTCACTTAAGCGGTGCAGCCTTGCGATCGACGGGATAACGGGTTTTGGAGATCTTCACCGTCCTCGGAGTTGTTGGCCGGGGACGGTGCTCCAGGAAGAGGCTGGCGACGCCGGATC
>NZ_JCAFWP010000049.1:0-24272 GCF_059295135.1 Stenotrophomonas sp. INTA L402-1 | reverse complement strand
AGATGTGTATAAGAGACAGCCGTAACGCTCGATCACGTCCAGGTGCGGCTGGCGATCCTGGTCGCAGGCTTCGGCCAGCCGCAGCCAGCAATGCGGATGCGGCCACTTCGCGGTTTCCTGCTGCAGGAAGCGGTGCAGCGCCAGCGGTGCATGGTCCTGCGGCTGGGCGACGGTGAACAGCAGGCCCGGCAGCGTGCCCTCCTCCTCGTCCGGATCGGTCACGGTGTAGTCCGGGCGGCTGTGCGGCCACACCTGCCAGCCCTGCGCCTCGGCCGCTGCGACAAAGGCATTCCACGCGTCTTCGCCCGGGTGCGCGCCGTCGATCAGCCAGCTGCGGGCGAAGCCGCCGCGCTCCAGCACATGCACCTGCGCATAGGTCGGGATGAAATGCTCGCGCGCTTCCTCCTCCTCCGGCGCCGGGTGCACCAGCGCAGCATCGAACACCACCCAGTCGCCCACCTGCTGGGCACGGTTGGCCGGTGCGTTCTCGACGATACGCGCGGTGACCGGGCCACTGCGGCGCGCGTAGTACTCCATCGGCTCGCCGTTCTCTTCGCTGCGGATGATCACCCAGCCCCACGGCTCCTCGACCACGCCGTCCTGGCTGGACAGCTCCATGCCGATCGCCGCCGCCGAGCGGCGCACCGCATCCCAGTCGCGTGCCGCGCTGGCCGCGCTCATGTGGTCCCAGTGTGCGGCGTTGGGTTCTTCCAGCAGCTCCACCAGCTGCGCGTAGCAGGCCTGCGCCTCGCTGAAGCGACCGGTTTCCATGTACATCCGCGCCAGCGTACCGCGTGCGCCATGCGAGCCCGGCGAGGCCGCCAGCAGCGCCTGCGCGGCCTGCTCCAGTGCCGGCCAGTCGGACACGCGACGGGCGCGCTGCACCTCGCACCAGTGCGCGAACACCGGCACGCTGCCACGATAGAGATCAGCCAACTGGCGCAGGCCGGCATCGTCGCCCTGCTCGGTCAGCCAGCGCATCAGCGTGTAGGCCGCAGGACCGTCATCCTGCGCATGTGCGCGCACGAAGCGCCACAGCAATGCGCGCGCTTCCGTCTGCGCACCACAGGCGCTCAGCGCGGAGGCAGCCATCTCGGCCAGCGCCTCGTCATCTGGCAGCTGCGCCTGTGCCTGCAGCAGCCACTGCGCCTCACGTTCGGGATCGCGCGACTGATTCTGCTCTCCCTGCTCGTTCAGCCAAACCAGTAGTTCAGCGGCTGGCACCGGCAGCGGCGCCACATCCGGCAATGCATCGATGCGTGCCGCCAGGCCGGCCACCAGCGCAGCCGCACCCCGGTCCTGGCGCAGCTGTGCCAGATGGGTACGCGCCAGTTCCAGCTGGCGCAGCGCCACCCAGCGTGCGCCCCGCTGCAGGGCCAGCTCCAGGCTCAGCGCAGCGACTTCGATCAGCAGGCGGTGCGAGCCAACCTCGGCAAAGTGCTCGATGATGGTGTTGAAGCGCGTACCCAGATCCCAGGTATTGCGTGCGGGATCACGCCGGCACAGCGCTGCGGCGGTGTTCGCCCACAGCCGCCAGTAGGTAGGTGTCAGCTCGCTCCACGGCACCAGCTGCTGCAAGGCCTCTTCGTCGCGGTCCAGCTGCGCCAGCGCCCACGCCTTGGACAGGCGGCGCGGCACCGTGCAGTTGGCCGGCTCGTACTCGCCGGACGCGGCCACTTCGGCCTCGCGCTTCTCGATCAGCAGCAGCGCTTCTTCGGCGCGGCCCATGCCCAGCAGGATCTTGATCTGCATCTCCGGGAAGCTGTCGAACACTTCCTTGCCGCAGGCCTCGATCGCGTCGGACTGCACCTGCAGGTAATCCAGTGCCTCCTGGCCGCGGCCATCATCAAGCAGTGCATCGGCCTTCTCGCAGCTCAGGCACTGGAAGCAGGCCCAGCTCGGGTCGATGCGGCCCAGCGTCTCGTCGCACACCTCGATGCGCTCCGGCACCCAGCCGGGGCCATCGATGTTGCCGTAGCAGGCGGCAAGATCCTGGGTCACGCAGATCGACTGCGGGCATTCCAGGGTGTCCTCGCGATGCGCACGCTCGAACAGCGCCACGGCTTCGCCCAGCGCGCTCTCGCCTTCGACGCGGTTGCCGACGCGGTTGCGCAGCGCCCAGTGGCCGACGTAGACGTCGACCCACGGGTTGTCCAGCGCCTTGCCCAGCGCACGCGCTTCGGGCAGCAGCGCGTCGACGCGGTCGACACGCAGTTCACTCACCTCGTCGGCGAGGCGGTTCAGCAGATGCGCATTCTGCGCCTGGCCGGCCTGGCGCAGGTCACCCTGCAGTTTTTCGACCCAGTTCCAGATGTCCATGGGGTAAGTACTCCTGTCTAGCGAAGGCTGGATGAGAGGATGCGGTGCTCAGCGCAGCATCTGCTGCAGGGCACCGGCGATATCGGTGAAGGCGCCGTTGAGATCCGGGCCGGGCGTGGCGGTCGCGCGGGCCAGGGGACGGCCCTGCGCGGCGACGATGATCTTCAGTGAGCGCAGCAGGCGCGCTGCGGCTTCGGCCTGCGGGTGGCCGTCGCGCTGGGCGCGCAGCAGCGCCCGCACCGCGGGGTTGTCGAGGTTGAGGTACAACCGCGATGGCGCACGCGATTCGATGCGCGCGGTGAACTGACGCGCCAGCCGCAGCGCCGCCATTGAAACGCGCTTGTCGTTCTCATCGTCTTCCAGGCGCTGCTTCAGTTCGGCTTCGCGGTCGGGCACCACCACCACCGGCAGCGACTCGGGACTGAAGCGTGCCGGCAGCAATTGTTCGCCGTCACCCAGCTGCTCGCGCAGCCATGCCAGCTGCGCCTCGTCGAGGCTGTCATCGCTGCGGAACAGCGCGCGGTTGCCCTGCTCGGTGCCGAGCTCGACCAGGCGCAGTCCCTTGGCCTGGGCCCAGCGCCGCAGGAACGGCACTACTGCATAGCGATGGCCATGCGCGACCGGCACGCCCATCGCGCGGAACAGCATTTCCTCGAAGCCGCCACCGTTGTCGAGGATCACATGCACGGCACCGCGTGCGGGCAGCGCACTGGCAGGCAGATCGCCCTGCGAGGTCGGCACGCGCACGTGCTCCAGCAACAGGTCGAACAGGCGGTCATCGCACAGCGCCGCGCCCAGCAGCGCCTCGTTGTGGCGGCTCAATACACGTCGCCACGCTTCCGGCTGCTGCCGCGCGACGTCGGCCAGGCCATCAATCAGCGCCTCCAGCAACGCATGCTGCACGGCGCGGTACTGGTCATCGCGCTGCAGGTCTTCGCGGCTGGCGGTGGGCGTGAGCCGCGAGGATTCGATCACCCCGCCGATGAAGCCCGCCCACGGCGGCAGCAGGTCGCGGGCGTCGTCGTCCAGCAGCATGCCGCGCACGAACACCGACAGGTTGCGGTTGTCGCTGGTGCCGTAGGTAGCACCGTCCTGCACCCACAGCAGGCCGGTGGCATCACTGCTGCTATCAGCGCGCAACGGCACGGTGACGATCGGCTCGAAATCATGTTCGAAACGCGCCGCGAACTGCAGCGCCTGGCGACGCGCCTGCACCGGATGCAGGGCCACATCGCCCTGGCCGCGCCACGGCGGCGGCTCGGGGTTGAGCGCCTCGCCTGCAGCACCGATGAAGATCGGCTCGGACAGCAGCGCGCAGTAGCGACCCAGCACTTCGTGCAGGCGCGCCTCGTTGGCCAGCGGCAGGAAGTCCGGATGCAGCTCCAGTTCCACCTCGGTGCCGACCGCGCGTGCCGGCACTTCGCTGACGGTGTACTGCTCGGCGTTGCTGGACACGTACAGATGGCCCAGTTCCGGCGTCTGGTACGAGGTGGTGCGCACGCTGACCCGGCGCGCCAGCACGAAGGCTGACAGGAAGCCGAGGCCGAACATGCCGATCAGGCCCTCATCGTCCTCGCCACCCTGGCGCAGGCCGCGGGTGTAGCCGACGCCGACGGTCGCCAGGTAGTCATGGATCTCCTGGCGGGTCAGGCCGGCGCCGGTATCGATGATGCGCAGCACGCCGGCAGCGGCATCGACCTGCACCGAAATGCGCGATGGCACTTCGATGCCGGGCTGTTCGATGCGGCGGCGGATGATCGAGTCGTGCGCGTTCTGCACCAGCTCACGCAGCGCCACCACCGGGGTGGAATAGAGGTGCTTGCCCAGCACCGTCATCAGTCCATTGAGATCGACCCCGGCGCGACGGATTTCGGCGTTGGGGGCGGTGAGCGCGGTGTCCTGCATGTAATCGTTTACTCCTGGGCACGGAAAGACGCCAGAGGGCGTCTTCGTCGAGCGGGAAAAACTAGCACAGGGAGGCTGACCGTTACCGTGTCGGCCGCCGTATTCCACGTGCGCGGTGGTGACGCCGGGCCATGCCCGGCGCGATCACGCCGCGTCGATGGCCTCGGACAGGCGCTCCACCGCGATCACTTCCATGCCCTTCACCGAGCCGCCCTTGGGCGCATTGGCCTTGGGCACGATGGCGCGCTTGAAACCATGGGTGGCGGCCTCGCGCAGGCGGTCTTCGCCATTGGGTACCGGTCGGATCTCGCCGGACAGGCCAACCTCGCCAAACGCAATCGTCTTTTCCGCCAGCGGCCGGTCCTGCAGCGAGGACAGCACCGCCAGCAGCACCGGCAGGTCGGCAGCGGTCTCCTGCACGCGGATGCCACCGACCACGTTGACGAACACGTCCTGGTCGCCGACCAGCACGCCGCCGTGGCGATGCAGCACCGCCAGCAGCATCGCCAGGCGGTTCTGCTCCAGGCCGACCGCGACACGGCGCGGGTTCGACAGCGGCGACGCATCGACCAGTGCCTGCACTTCCACCAGCAGCGGCCGGGTACCCTCGCGCGTGACCATCACGCAGCTGCCCGGCTGATGGGTGCTGCCACCGGACAGGAAGATCGCCGACGGATTGGAGACTTCCTTCAGGCCCTTGTCGCCCATCGCGAACACGCCCAGCTCGTTGACCGCACCGAAGCGGTTCTTGAACGCGCGCAGCAGGCGGAAGCGGCTGCCACTCTCGCCTTCGAAGTACAGCACCGCATCGACCATGTGTTCGAGCACGCGCGGGCCGGCGATACCGCCCTCCTTGGTCACGTGGCCGACCAGGAACACGGCGGTGCCGGTCTCCTTGGCGAAACGCACCAGCCGCGCCGCGCTCTCGCGCACCTGGCTGACCGAGCCGGGCGCGGCGGTCAGGCTCTCGGTCCACAGGGTCTGCACGGAGTCGGCCACGATCAGCCGTGGGCCGGCCTTGGACGCATGCTGCAGGATCGACTCGACGCCGGTCTCGGCCAGCGCGTTGACACCATCCAGCGGCAATTCCAGCCGGTGTGCGCGGCCGGCCACCTGGGCCAGCGACTCCTCGCCCGTGACGTACAGCACCGGCAGCTCGGCCGCCATCTTCGCCACCGCCTGCAGCAGCAGGGTCGACTTGCCGATGCCCGGGTCGCCACCAACCAGTACCACCGCGCCCTCGACCAGGCCACCGCCCAGCACGCGATCGAACTCGCCGATGCCGGTCGAGACACGGCGATGCTCGGTCTGCTCCACGTCCTTCAGGGCGGTGATCTTCGGCGGGTCGATCTTGCCGGCCCAGCCGGCCCGGCGCGACGCCGGCGCCTTGGCCGCCGCCGCGCTTTCCAGCACGATTTCCGACAGCGAGTTCCAGGCGTTGCACTCGGTGCACTGGCCCTGCCACTTGCTGAATTCGGCGCCGCATTCATTGCAGACGTAGGCGGTGCGGGCTTTTGCCATCGGATGATTTCCAGCAACGGGAACAGGCGTGGCAGGATAGCCGAGCCGGGTCGCAGGTGCTGCGACCGCTCAAGTCCCGCCCAACCGCGCCGATAGCTGTCGCGGGCGTGCGCCTTGCGGGCGCCCCTCCCTCCCCCTCTGGATTCAACATGACTGGCAGTTACAGTCAGAGCCTGGTCGCCATCTCCCTGCTGGTGGCCATTCTTGCTTCGTACACGGCGCTGGACATGGCCGGCCGCCTGGCCACGGCCGAGGGCCGCGTGGCCCGCTGGTGGCTGGCCGGCGGCGCGGCGGCGATGGGCCTGGGTATCTGGTCGATGCATTTCATCGGCATGCTGGCCTTCGACCTGCCGATCCCGGTCGGCTACGACCTCGGCATCACCCTGTATTCGCTTGCAGTGTCGATCGGCGCTTCGGCCTATGCGCTGTGGCTGGTGTCACGACCCAGCCTGCCCTGGCGACGACTGCTGGCCGGCGCCGTGCTGATGGGCATGGGCATTGCCACCATGCACTACCTCGGCATGGCCGCGATGCGCATGCAGCCTGGTATCGACTATCACCCGGGCTGGTTCGCCGCCTCCATTGCAGTAGCCATCGGTGCCGCCGGCGCGGCGCTGTGGATCGCCTTCCGCCTGCGTACCGAGCAGCGCCACACCATGCGCCTGCGCGCACTGGCCTCGCTGGTGATGGGCCTGGCCATCGTCGGCATGCATTACACCGGCATGGCCGCCGCACGCTTCCCCGAAGGCAGCATCTGCGGCGCGGTCGGCAGCGGCGGCATCGACACGCGCTGGCTGGCAGTGCTGGTGATCGTCACCACCGTAGCCACCCTGGGTATCGCCCTGGTCGCCTCGCTGTTCGATCGGCAGATGCGCGTGCGTACCGGGTTGCTGGCCGATTCACTGGCACACGCCAACGACAAGCTGATCCAGGCCGCCCTGCATGACCCGCTGACCCAGCTGCCCAACCGCATGCTGCTGCAGGACCGCATCGAGCAGGCCATCGAAAAAGCGCGCCGCCGCGGCCGCGCAGTGGCGGTGATGTTCTGCGACCTGGACGGCTTCAAGGCGGTCAACGATGCCTACGGCCACCAATTGGGCGACCGCCTGCTGGTGGCGGTGGCACAGCGCATCGGCGGCCTGCTGCGGCCGCAGGACACGTTCGCGCGCCTCGGCGGCGACGAGTTCGTGATCGTGCTGGCCATCGACACCCCGGACGATGCGGTGGTGGTGGCCGAGCGCATCATCGCCGCTGCCGGCGAACCGTTCACGCTGGATGCCGCCGAACTGCAGGTCAGCGCCAGCCTGGGCATCGCCCTGTACCCGGATGACGCCAGCAACGAGCGCGAGCTGATGGCGCACGCCGATGCGGCGATGTACCACACCAAGGAAACCGGGCGGAATGGCTATACCTTCTTCACCCCGTCGATGCAGCTCAGCGCCAACCGCCAGCTGCGCCTGCTGCAGGACCTGCGCAAGGCAATCGCGCGTGACGAGCTGCTGCTGCACTACCAGCCGAAGTTCCCGGCCGCTGGCGCACCGGCTACCGGCGCCGAGGCGCTGCTGCGCTGGCAGCACCCGGAACTGGGCCTGCTGGCGCCGGATGTGTTCATTCCCATCGCCGAGCGCAGCGGCCTGATCCTGCCGATCGGCGACTGGGTACTGGACCGCGCCTGTGCGCAGCTGCGTACATGGCACGAGGCCGGGCATACGGAATGGTCGATGGCGGTGAACCTGTCGCCGTTGCAGTTCGCCTCGCCGGCGCTGCTGGACAGCGTGCGCGAGGTGCTGCAGCGGCACCGGATCGAACCGGCACGCCTGACCCTGGAGATCACCGAGACCACGGCGATGAAGGACGTCGATGCCAGCCTGGCGATCCTCAACGACCTGACCGCGATGGGCGTGCACATCGCCATCGATGATTTCGGCACCGGCTATTCCAGCCTGCTGTACCTCAAGCGCATGCCGGCCACCGAACTGAAGATCGATCGTGCGTTCGTGCACGACCTGGAACGCAATGACGAGGACGCCGCCATCGTCTCGTCGATCATCGCGCTGGGCCGCACCCTGCAGCTGCAGGTGGTGGCCGAAGGCGTGGAGACGCAGGCGCAGCGCGAATACCTGAGCGAACTGGGCTGCGACCAGCTGCAGGGCTATCACCTGGGCCGGCCTATGGATGCCGAAGAGTTCCTGCGCCGGGTGGCGGGGTAGAGCCGGCCGGCTTCCCGCGATTGCCGGCCAGCGGCCGGCACTACCCATATCCGCAGACAAACAAAAAGGCCGCCCGAGGGCGGCCTTTCTGCGTGGCAACGTCGCGCGGACGTCAGTGCATCATGTGCACGTTCATGTTGTGCATGACCCACAGGGTGCCAACCACGATGATGCCGATCACCACCACGGTGAAGGCCGCAGCGTTGACGTTCCAGCGGCTTTCCGAAGAGCGGTCCAGGTGCAGGAAGAACACCAGGTGGACCAGCATCTGCAGCACCGCGGTGACCGCGATCACCACACCGTTGACGGTGCGCGAGAAGTCGCCCGACATCACCATCCAGAACGGGATGACGGTCAGCACCACCGCCAGCACGAAGCCGATCAGGTACGACTTCACGGTGCCATGGCTTTCGCCGCCGGTGCCGTGGTCGTGTGCATGGTTGTCATGTGCCATTACAGGGCTCCATTGAGGTAGACGACGGAGAACACGCCGATCCAGATCAGGTCCAGGAAGTGCCAGAACAGGCTCAGGCACGCCATGCGGGTCTTGTTGGTCGGGGTCAGGCCGTACTTCTTCAGCTGCACGAACATCACCAGCAGCCACAGCAGGCCGGCGCTGACGTGCAGGCCGTGGGTACCGACCAGGGCGAAGAACGCCGACAGGAAGGCACTGCGGTCCGGACCGTAGCCCTGATGGATCAGGTGCTGGAACTCCCACACTTCCATGCACATGAAGCCGAAGCCCAGCAGCCAGGTGATGCCCAGCCACAGGTACATCTGGCCCATCTGCTTGCGGTGCATGGCAATCATGCCCAGGCCGAAGGTCAGCGAGGAGGTCAGCAGCAGCGCGGTTTCCCATGCCACGAACGGCAGTTCGAACAGGTCCTTCGCGGTCGGGCCACCATCGGTACCGCCGGCCAGCACCACGTAGGTGGCGAACAGCGAGGCGAAGATGAGGCAGTCGCTCATCAGGTACACCCAGAAACCGAAGACGGTGTTGCCGCCGGTGTCGTGGTGCTCGTGGTCGTCATGGCCATGGGCCGCCGCTTGCGCGGCGTGCCCGTGGCTCAGGGTCGAGGTATTGGTGCTCATGCCTTCAGCTCCGACTTCACCAGGCCCTGGTTTTCCAGGTGCTTGCGGTGTTCGTTCTCGATGCGTTCCACCTCGGCGGCCGGGACCCAGTAGTCCACGTCCTGGTCGAAGGTGCGGTAGATGAACGTGGCGATCATGCCGACGAAGCCGACGATGGCCAGCCACCAGATGTGCCAGATCATCGCGAAGCCGAACACCAGGCTGAAGGCACCGATGACCACGCCCGTGCCGGTGTTGCGCGGCATGTGGATGTCGGTGTACTTGGCCGGCTTCGGCCAGGCTTCACCACGCTGCTTGCGCTCCCAGAAATCGTCCAGCTCGGTGACTTCCGGCAGGCTGCCGAAGTTGTAGAAGGCCGGCGGCGAAGAGGTTTCCCACTCCAGCGTACGGGCATCCCACGGGTCGCCGGTCAGGTCGGCGGTCTTCTTGCGGTCGCGGATCGACACGGCCACCTGGATGATCTGGCACAGGATGCCGGCACCCACGATGAAGGCACCTGCGGCAGCGACCAGCAGCAGCGGCTCGTAGGCCGGGTTGACGGTGCTCTGCAGACGACGGGTCATGCCCATGAAGCCCAGCACGTACATCGGCATGAAGGTCACGTAGAAGCCGATGAACCAGCACCAGAACGCGCACTTGCCCCAGAACTCATTGAGGCGGAAGCCGAACATCTTCGGCCACCAGTAGGTGATGCCGGCGAACATGCCGAACACCACGCCGCCGATGATGACGTTGTGGAAGTGGGCGATCAGGAACAGGCTGTTGTGCAGCACGAAGTCGATGGCCGGGATCGCCAGCATCACGCCGGTCATGCCGCCGATGGTGAAGGTGACCATGAAGCCGATGGTCCACAGCACGGGCGTGGTGAACTGCACGCGACCGCGGAACATGGTGAACAGCCAGTTGAAGATCTTCACGCCGGTCGGGATCGAGATGATCATCGTCGTGATGCCGAAGAAGGCATTGACGTTGGCACCCGAGCCCATGGTGAAGAAGTGGTGCAGCCACACGATGAACGACAGCACGCCGATGCAGGCGGTGGCGTAGACCATGCCCTTGTAGCCGAACAGCGCCTTGCGCGAGAAGGTCGCGATGACTTCGGAGAACACACCGAACGCCGGCAGGACCAGGATGTACACCTCCGGGTGACCCCAGATCCAGATCAGGTTGATGTACAGCATGGCGTTGCCGCCACCGTCATTGGTGAAGAAGTGCGTACCCAGGTAGCGGTCCAGGGTCAGCAGCACCAGGGTGATGGTCAGCACCGGGAAGGCAGCGACGATCAGCACGTTGGTCACCAGGGCGGTCCAGGTGAACACCGGCATCTGCATCAGCTTCATGCTGGGGGTACGCATCTTCAGGATGGTGATGAAGAAGTTGATACCGCTCAGCGTGGTACCCAGGCCTGCGACCTGTAGACCCCAGATGTAGTAATCCATGCCGACGCTTGGACTGTATTCGATGCCCGACAACGGCGGGAACGCCAGCCAGCCGGTGGCAGCGAACTCACCGATCCACAGCGACAGCATGATCAGCACCGCGCCGGACACGAACAGCCAGAAGCTGAGCGAGTTGACGAACGGGAACGCGACGTCGCGCGCACCGATCTGCAGCGGCACGGCCAGGTTCATCAGGCCGGTGATCAGCGGCATCGCCACGAAGAAGATCATGATCACGCCGTGGGCGGTGAAGATCTGGTCGTAGTGGTGCGGCGGCAGGTAACCCTCGGACCCGCCGACGGCGAGCGCCTGCTGGGTACGCATCATGATGGCGTCGGAGAAACCGCGCAGCAGCATGACGAAGGCGACGATGAGGTACATCACGCCGATCTTCTTGTGATCCACCGAAGTGAACCACTCCTTCCACAGATAGCCCCACAGCTTGAACTTGGTGATCAGGGCCATGACGCCCAGGCCACCCAGCACCGCGCCGACCAGGGTGGTCAGCACGATCGGATCGTGGGGGATCGACTCAATTGAGAGTTTACCCAACATGTTCATTCTCCCGAGCCCGCATGGCCGGCGTGGCCTGCGTGTTCGTGTTCGTTGGCATCCAGGTTTTCACCCGATTCCTTGGAATCATGCGCGTCACTGGGGGCATGGCCCTCGTGCGCTTCATGGCTGGCGGCATCGGCAGCGGCGGCACCGGCGTGTTCGTGCTTCATGCCGTAATGCTTGTTGTCGCCCATGTGCTTGGCGATGACCCAGTCGAACAGGCCTTCTTCGGTCTTGCCGAAGTAGGTGACCGGATACCACTCGGCGTTGCGTGCTTCACCCAGCGCCTTGAACGAGGCCTTGTCCAGGGTCTGCTCGCCGGCGCGGACCTGGTCCAGCCACTGGCGGTATTCGGCATCGGTGACTGAGTAGGCGGTGAAGTGCATCTTGGCGAAGCCCGCGCCGCTGTAGTGCGAGGACATGCCTGGGAATTCACCGGTCTCGTTGGCGATCAGATGGAGCTTGGTCTCCATCGCAGCCATGGAGTAGATCATGCTGCCCAGGTGCGGGATGAAGAACGCATTCATCACCGAATCGGACGTGATCTTGAAGTTCAGCGGCGTGTTGACCGGGAACTTGATTTCGTTGACGACCGCCACCTTCTCTTCCGGATAGATGAACAGCCACTTCCAGTCCAGCGAGATCGCCTCGATGGTGACCGGCTTGACGTCCGATTCCAGCGGCTTGTACGGGTCCAGCGCGTGCGACGAACGCCAGGTCAGGACCGCCAGCACCAGCACGATCATGCAGGGAATGGACCACACCACCACCTCGATCGCCGTCGAGTGGGACCACTTCGGCTCGTAGCGGGCCTTGGTGTTGGAGGCGCGATACTTCCACGCGAAGGTCAGGGTCATGATGATGACCGGGATGACGACCAGCAGCATGAGCACGGTAGCCGTGATCAGCAGGGTCTTCTCATCCTGGCCGATCTGGCCCTTCGGACTGAGGATGGCCACGGCATCGCAGCCGGTGAGCATCACCAGCAACGACAGCAGCAGGCCCGGGCGCAACCAGCGCCCAAGGGTTTTCAACGGAATCATCGGTCGATCCAATTGCGAGGGAATGCCGTTCCCCGTCCTGCCTGTTCCGGCCAAAGCCGGTCCCACCGGTCCAGAAGACAGGTAGGGAGGTGGGGTCGAGTCAGCCTTTCAATTTTAGGCCGTCACCCACCATTTAAGAAAGGCATTGACAATGATCGAGCGCAGGAAAGGCCCGTTTCTGGCTGCGACACGTTGTCGCACCGCGCAACCGCGGCGGGCAGAACACCCGGGGGCGGCATCCTGGCATCAGGTGCTGGCCGGCGGTCCGCCCTCGTTCGGCAAAGTCATCTGAACCTGTTCAGGCGTGCTGATGGGTGCCCGGCGTGGGATGCTCGGCGCAGGAGGAGGGTCCGTGGACAAGATCGACTTCAAGAAGCGCGATCGCGCGTTGTACCAGCCCCCGGTGGGCCGGTTCGTGACTGTGGACGTACCGCCCCTGCCCTACGTGATGGTCGACGGCCACGGTGATCCGAATACCGCCCCCGCCTACCTGCAGGCCGTGCAGTGGCTGTACTCGGTGAGCTATGCACTGAAGTTCGCGCTGAAGGCCATGGGCCAGGACTACGTGGTGCCACCGCTGGAAGCGCTGTGGAGCGCCGAGGATCCGTCGAGCTTTGTCGCACGCCGCAAGGATGAGTGGAGGTGGACTGTGATGATCCGTACGCCGAACGGGATCAGTCCAGAGCAGTGGGAGGCTGCCATCGCCAATGCGGCGAAGAAACTGGGCGAGGTCCCGGCCAGCCTTCGCCATGAAATTCTTGAAGAAGGCCTCTGCCTGCAGACCTTGCATGTGGGTGCCTACGATGACGAGGGCCCGATCCTGGCCCATCTGCACGGCGAGCTGATGCCCGCACTGGGTTACACCTTTGCCGGCCCCCATCATGAGATCTACCTGAGCGACCCGCGCAGGACCGACGCGGCGCGGTTGAAAACCGTCCTGCGGCAGTCGGTGCGCAATGGATTGCCGGCCTGCTGATCATCGGCTCCGCAACAGCATAGCTCCTCCACCATGATAGACAGGTAGCGACCACTCAGAACAGCCAGTACTGTTGCAGGCACGGACGCGATACGGTGAAACGCATCGACGCGGATTTGCCTGTGAGAAGGACGTATTGGCCCCCTGGTAAACCACGCCACCGTCATTGCTCAGTTCATACCGCTCAGCGCGTGCGGAAGCTCCCCAGGCCATTTCACAGGAACTCCGCATTTCGGCGACGTTGAGGTTCCCCGGCACATCAGGCACCGGGCGCAGGACCAGCGTGAAGGTAGCCACAGCGGAGTACCCGCTGCACCCGGCGGCATTACATGCACGGGCACGGTAGCCGTAGCCACCCGCGCCGCGAGCACCCGCAGCGAACTGGGTCTCGGCCGAGTCCAGAACCTGCGTCCACTGCCCTGCTGCAAATTGCTCCTCCAGCCGATAGGAACTCGCAGTGGCAACGGCTCCCCAGTAGACCCTGAACCCTTGACCGCTTCCAACGTTTGACGAATCGATGGACAGACCAGGTGCAGACGGCGCCCGCAGCACGGCGACAAGCAGCGCCGAGGACAACGGTCCGCAACCACTGGCATTGCAGGCTCGCACGCGATAGCCGTACGTCCCTGTCGAACGTTCGGGAAGCGTTGCGGCGATCGCGCTGGAGTTCTGCACCTGGGCCCAGACTCTACCCGGCGCCTGCTCTTCCAACGCATAGCTCGCACCATCGGGCACGGCGCTCCAGCCAACAACGACCGGACTGCCATACTGCGCGGAGTTGCCACTCATTACAGGCGCCACGGCAGGGATGCGCAGGACACGGGTGGTCGCGACGGCGGAATAGCTGGAACACCCGGCATCATTGCAGGCACGGACGCGATAGCCATCCTCACCGCTGGGGCGCCCCGCAACATCCTGCGAAGTCCTGGCGGCGTTCGCGATCTGCGTCCATTCACTTGTACCGGAGCGTTGCTCCAGGGCATAGCGGGCTGCCCCTGCCACCTGGCTCCAGGAAACCACATACGCACCGGAGCTGTTGCTGGCCGGCAACGACAATGTCGGCGCGGCCGCCGGCTTGAGGATGACCTGGATGGAAGCGGGAGCCGAGTAAGCTGCACATCCACGCCCGTTGCAACCGCGCACGCGGTACTGCACGGAGCCGGCGGGCTGCCCACTAACGGGATGATTCGCGACATTGGCGGAGAGGAGGGTCGCCCACGCACCTCCAGTGGATGCCTGCAGCTCATAGCGACTGGCGCCGGCGACTGTGCTCCAGGTCACGACGTAGCTTCCTGAATAGCTCGTGGCCGGCACTGTGACAATGGGAACATCAACCGGCTCAGCCTGAACGTTGATCGCGCCAACACTGCTCCAGGCACCACACGCATTCGACGAGCACGCGCGCACCGAGTATCCGTAGATACCGGCCGAACGATTGCTCGCTGCCCAGGCTCTACCAGCCCCCGAATACACCGTGGTCCAGCCGCCACTGTCTCGCTGCTCACGAAGCTCGTAGCGCGCCGCGCGACCGACTTCCCCCCAGCTTACGCTGAAGCTCCCCGTCTCCGACGAAGGCGGAACCGACAGCGACGGAACGCCCGGTGCAACATGCCCAACGACCTTCGCTACGAGACTGCTGCCCAGGTAGACATATTCAGAGATTTCACCCGTCCGCTCATTGTTCTGTCGCCGCAGCAAGCCATCCTCGCCATACAGCGAGAAAATCCGGCGATCCTCATTCTCGGCAGACGACAAAACTCGTCGCCCGTATGCGTCATAGCGATACGACTCAGCCCCGGCCACCTTTCGCAGCCGATTGCCGACATCGAACGTGTGAACAACGCCGTTTCGATTCCTAAGGTTTCCTTGCGGGTCATAGTCCAAGCCAATAATTGTGGAACCACCCGTCGCCTGTACATTGGTCAGCCGATTGGATGCGTCGTACCAGTACTGGTGGTCCCTCACTCCGGCGAGGCTGCTGCTGCGAAGGTTATCCAGTGCGTCATAGGTGTAGCGCATGACACCATTGCCGCCAAACATCGCAGAGGTCGCCTGCTGAAGGCGATCAAGCTGGTCATACTCCATCCGACGATCACGAAGGCTGTCGACGCCATCGAGGATGGTGACGACGTTTCCAGCGCCATCATAAAGATACGAATAGTCGAGCACTCCGTTGCCGTCAACAACCTGCGCCGGCAGCTGGCGGGCGTTCTGCTGCATGCTGTGCACGACGCCATTACCGTAAGTGAATCGACGAATCGCTCCATTAGGGTAATAACTCACTGCAGTCGCGTAAGGGCCGGCCTGGGTTGCCTGCCCGAGCGCATTTGGGGCAAGGCCGACGAACATCCCGCTCGGATAGGCAATTCCGGCCCTGTTACCGTTGCTGTCGTAGCCATACCCTAGCGAAAGGGCGGGTCCGGCCGACTCCTGCAGCGACTCACCGGTAAGAAGCCGACGCTTGTTGTAGGTATAGCCGTTCACCGCTACGGCCCCGCCCCCGTCATTCAGAGTGGTCACCTGCGCGGGCTTGCCATCGGCATGATAGAGCCAGTCCTGATCACCATTCCGGTCGGGAAAACGCAGTGTCGCTAGACGGTTCCGCGCATCGTACGTCCGGTCCACGCGGCGCGAAGACGACAAGGCTGCGGCAGCATCACAGGAGGCGACGTTGGGCAATGCGAGCCCGGATGCCGTCCACAGCAGATTTCCCGCAGGGTCATATCCCATCGCGGTACTGCCAGTTTCCGGTTCAATCGACTTGCAAAGTTGCTGGTGACCGTCGTAGACATAGGTGCGCGTCAGCGCTTCAGTAGAAGACGCGTTTCGCCGCTTGATGGAAAGTGGCTTGCCAAAAACGTCACGGACAATCTCGGAGAACACCCCCCCGGGATGTGCAATGGCGATCGGCTGCGTCTGACTGGGCTGATCAAAGGCCTGGTATGCAGTCGTAGTCACCCGACCTTTCGGATCAATCACCTTTACCAGTCCACCAGCAAGATAACTGGTCGTAGTCGTCAGCAAACCAGACTCGCTGTCCTGCGAAACAGATGCCACTCGCCCCAGGCCGTCGTACGTCGTCCAAGTGCCCGTGGAGGCATTGGCCGATGCCGACGGATATGACTGGAACTCAAGGCGCCCCTGTAGATCGTAGCTGGCTCTCACGAATCGCTGGGTTTCAGCAGGCGACGCCGCATCAAACTCCTGGGTCAGCAGCGGCCGCCAGAATGCATCGTAGTAGACGCGCTTGCGTGCATTTCCGGTCGAAACATCCTGACGCCAATGGCCTGCAGCGACCCCATACTCATCTGCACTGCTTTTGCTGAAACTGCGAACAGTATCCGCCCATGCCACCGTGTCGCCCGCTGGATAGCGTATGCGCGAGATGCGCCCCATCGGGTCATATTCATACCCGGTTGCGGCACCGATCTCGTCTGTGACCGACGTGACGAAGCCATTGTCATCCACGCCACGAACCAGTGTCGTGCCATCTGCGAACTTCAGCGTCTGCGCAACGCCGCGCTTCCAGTTCGCCAGATGGGTGATGTGATTGTTCGCATCGGCAATACTCGAGAGTGAGCCATCCGGGTTGTAGCTGTAGCGCTGCAGAAGGCGCCCGTGGCTGTGGAGTTCGATCGGAAGTGCCCGACCGTCGTAGGTGGTGCGAGTGATCACGGACGCCGTATCCGAGCTGGAAACGCGCGCCACCTGACCCAACACCCAGAGGCCAAGGTTGTCGCCATACTCAGTCACATCCGTACGGGCGTCTCCCTGACTACTGAACCGGGAGACGCTCAGTGGTCGAGCCAGGCTGTCAAAGCTGTTCGTGCGACGGGTGTAGACCACCCCGTCCAGGCGCGTGACGGTTGACAGCTCTGGCTGGATCGCCTCGCGGGGAAAGTTGTCGCCGGTATCCTGCGCGCTGACACCAAAACGCGCGGGATACGGCCGGCCTGCAGGAGAGAGCGCGTAAGTGTTCTCGACAACCTGCAGGATATCGCCGCCCTTGCCACGCTCAATGCGCAAGAGCTTTCCTTCGTCATACTTGAAGCTGTTTCCGTGGGTGTAGCGGGTCCACTCAGCGCCGGGCCCCTCCACCACCGTCGTTGCGCGACCCGCACAGCTGTCACTCGTGCAGATCGGTTCGCCACACACCACTCCACCCGTCAATGGGCATGGCCGATCCATCGTTCCACCCGGGTAAAAAATGGAACTGATTGCGGAACTGTAGCTGTACTTCCAGGCCATCGGAGAAATGGCCGGTCCGCTGATGGACTTCTCGATCAGCGTGTAGGCCTTGTACGCAATCGCCCACTGGTTGACATCATCACCGGTGTCGTTTCCACCTATCCCTGTCGTGAAATTCTTGCAGGATATCGGGACGTTGCTCCGGCCATGCTCGCGGATGGCGACAGTAAATGTCCCTACGGCCCCGGAAGGATGCTCGATACGGCCAGTTGCCAACTGCGGCCCCACGAGCGGAGTTCCGTCCATGAAGCAACTGCGGACTGGCTCATTTGGAATAGGCAGCGTGGCGTAGTACGCGGCATTGGAGAGGCCCGAGAAGTCGATCTTCCACTGGCTTCCATCAGGTTGGATGACCGCCGACAGCGAGACCTTGCCGTCGCTTCGATACAGATAGCGCCAAGTCCGGCCATTCGTGGTTGCGGTCTCGATCTGACCTCGTGGATTATAGGAAAAACTGATCTGACGCCCGTCACTGGCAACGATGGATTGCAGTCGAGCGGGAGCATTGGCTGCGTTGGCATAGTTGTACGCCACGCTATTGCCGAACCGATCTTCAACACGCGTGGCGTACAGCACATTGAGCCTACGATCCAGCCGCTTTGTACCATTCAACGGATTCTTGATCTGCGGCTCGACGTACTGGGCCATCCAGTCGAACCAATAGCGGGTGCCGTCTGGCCCGACCGCCAGAAATCCCTCGCCGGTGCCGTTGCGAATGGCAGGCAGGCAGCCAACGAAGACCTGGTCGTTGGTCATCCAGTAGTACGGGCCTCCTTGGGCAGGCCTGGCCGTTGCCCCGTTGATCAGCAGCATTTCCCCGCTGCTCACGCCCGGAATGTTCATCGAGTTTCCGGACCATACGTCACTGACATCCATCGACCCGCTGAATGGAATGGATGGCTGCGCCTGGGACACCGTGCTGACACTGCAGCGCGCACCGGGCGACGCTGCGGCGTGCCCCATGACCCAGTCTGTTGAGAAAACGCCACTGATGCTGGGCAAGTCCAGGTCCCAGTCAGCAAGAAGCGCATCGTTCTCGTACTGATAGCGATTCTTCATCACGTACTTGCGTTTCAGGCTCACTGGTAACGCGTGATGACTTTCCAGCGATACCTCGGTCGCCGAGAATGACAAGGCGCCATTTGAAAGACCTACGCTGTCTCCCAGCAAATCGTCTGACAACCTGGCAACGTCCATGCTGCTCCGCAAACGTTTGTCGAACTCCTCCCAGGGATACTTGCCGGGCTGGGCATCCTGCGCAGCTGCGCCCGAAGCACTGAACATCCCCAGAAAAATCAGCCCGATCAGGCATCGACAGCTTCGCGCGTGCGTCTTCATGGCTTCCATAGCGAGATACCACTCCTTGGGTGCACGGAAGACGCATGCGCCATCCGATCAGGCAAGTGAACTCAACGTGAACCGGATGAATATCATTCACTCAGCCTTTGTTCAAGGGCCGAACGCGGCAAGCTGACCCTGAGCCTGCGTGACTGACGCCCCCCCCCTAGGGCTGCAAACCCAGGACTGCGTACGAAGAACCAGCCCGCGAACCCGAGCATCCTTGAGCTGCCATGGACGATCTCGGGTGCACAGCAGAGACAACGATGCATTTGGCAACGGCGGCTGACATTGGCCGAACTGTTCGTAGGTGGGGATAAGGCCAACTTAGGACAGGATGCGAGGCGGTGGCTGGATGCTGATCGTCCTCAACCAGGCATCTGCAGGCATCAGAGACGGAAGAGCTCCAGGACTCATCTGGCAGCCTTTTCAAGTGTGCGCCATACGCGCGAATGCTCTCTAGCGCTCTTGCCCACACATCTGGGGCCTGGAGGGTTACCTGCGGTAGCGATGGTTCGCCACCTTGAATCAGAGCATCAACGATGGCTGCGAGCGTGGGCCGCCAAGCTTGCGGCACCGCAATCTCGTTCTCACCATCTTTAGCTATGGTCGTCTCATTCATTCTTTAAGCTCGTCCGCCTGGAACGTGGCTGCCCTTTGGAAGGCTGCGCGGCCGTACTCTGCTTAACAGCCTGCGCAAACAGAAACTTCAGTACCAGTTCTCGGCCAGCAGGCAAGGAGCATCTCCCAACCAAACCAACAACGGGCACCAGTTTATGCATCCTCCTCCCAAGGACCTTCAACGATCCTCCCCCGCCATACGCCTTCTATTCCAGGTGCAACAACGATGATCTTGGCAGTGAGATCACCGTCTGATCCTGTAGCGGGCATCCCCTCTTCGAGAACCAGTTGCTCTCTTCTCAGATCCTCCAGCGTCCCCGTGAGGTTAAGCCTCAAGAAGCCATCAGAATCTCTATTGTTGAAGTCGACAAATATTCTGAGCTCAGACATCTATGGCCTCTGCAGCCTTTCAACGGCCGGAACCGGATTGGATACTGTAGGGGAAAACAATCGGCTGGCTGCTTCCGGCTCAAGCCCCACAACTGTTGCGTGCGTCGGCGAGACCCCGCCTGTCGAGATGACATCACCTCCCGCAGCCCTCACCTGCCCAACCGTGGTAACACCGACCTGATTGTGAGTTACATTGCTGCACAACTGGCAGAACGACTATCCATTTGCACTCTCTGCGGAGAAACCGAAGGGCCCTGCTGGATGCTGGCCGGTACCCTTCCCAATTCCGGCCGCTGAATTTGCCCCCTGAGCGGAGCCACCTCGAACTACCAATGCACCGTTCGCCAATCGAGCTTCAGCCGTTGCGAGCCCTCCGGCGACCTGACCAGCGCCCCGCATCCCCTCCGCAACCATTAGTGCGGAACCGAATTTGTAGCCACCTTGCCCAACTTGACTCGCCGGCGCACCAAACAACGGGCCGCCATTTAGCTCCCGCGTTCGGGACATATCTACGGTGCCGTATACGCTCGGCCAGCATTCCGGCCAATGCTATAGGCAGCATCGCCGACCGCGCGTCCAACTCCTCCCCAGAACTGGCAGAAAGATGTATCACAGCGTCCATCAGGGTCCGTATATCGGTAAGGGTTCCCCGATGTGTATCTGTAGCGGTTTAACATATCAACTGGGTTTGCGTAAGCCGTCACCGGATCAACCGACAGGAGCACACCCAACTGCGGATCCATGTATCGCTGCTGCATGTAGCTCAGCCCGGTGGCCGAGTCACTGACATGCCCGGTATACCCCGGTCCGTCCGTGACCTGACCACCTACCACGGCGCCGCAGGGCTCGTAGTCATAGCGCTTGATCACGTTGCCGTTGGCATCGCTCTCAGCCACGACCCGGATCAGTCCCTTCACTCCGCTGGGTGGAGTCAATGGCGTTTGAGACTGATCTCCCGCCGTACGCTATCGTCAGAGTTGCGGGAAGCGCCAGAGCATCGACTATGGCTTTCACCTCTCCAGAACATCGATTCTCACTACAAGTGACAGCCCGCCCATCAGGGTCGGTGAACTTGTAAGGGTTCCCGTTGGCATACCGATACCGATTGAGTTGACCATCGCCGAACCCGAGTCTCCGAAACAGCGAAGTGCTAAAATTTACACCAGCGCCAGATGGATAGACTGATGAGAGATGTCCCTGTTCCTTGCTATAGCTTGATTGAGACCTCCATTGGCAGCGATCCGGCTATCGTTGTGGTCAATTCCACATTGCTGACCTTTACTGGCCATGATGCCTTTTCGTGGCACTTGAGGATTGGAGTAAATTGCAAGTTGCAAGGTGTGAATGGCATGCCGACCAAGGAGGAGATCGAAGCACTTTCCCGTCTGGAGGAAAGAATTGCGCCCGCGCTTGATGTTGACCACAACGCTGTTTTTCTCGCCCGAATTACGGCTCGTGGAGAACGCGTACTCCTATATCGAGTGCATGGCCCCGAACAGGCTAACGAGGCATTGCAACTTCTGATTTCCACGCCAGATGCCGAGCGCGAGTGGGAATATCAATTGGAGTACGACGTCGGCTGGATGTTGGCGAAACCGGAGCTGGACCTATTACAGCCTACTCGCTTTAACTAGCCGTAACCGCTCATTGGCATTGGCTCTATCAACTTCAAGCCTCCCTCCAGCCGACCCGCGTTGAATCAATCCAGACGCTGGAAGTCGAATGTGACCTTCCTCGTACAGCGAGACAGAACCGGCGGGAAACGCCATTTCGCCACAGCAACCAGAGCTGCGTGCTCATAAGCAGCACTGTCGCCCCTTCCCCGATCCAGCCCTTCAAGCTGGGACCGTGTGATGACAGGATTTGTCACCCGCCCATCCTCTTCAACGACAACGGACGCCACGACAGAGCCGCGTACCTGCCTCTCAGTCGCGTTGGAAACGGCCGGCGCAATGGACTCCACCAGGCTGCTTGCCCCCTGGCAAGGCCCGGGGAGTTCTTCATCGGCGCGACATGAGGCACTGGGCAAGGCCAGCGCAAGCATCAGAACGCGGTTCATTCAACACCCTCGATTGCGGGTGGGGGACACCGGATCCACCGGCAGGAACACACCCAACTACGGATCCATATACCGCTGCTTTGGTTGACCTGCGGGGCGGGGATTACCCACAACGACGCCGCTATCCACAGATTCAGGTCGCCAATACATCGACGACTGGAAACGCGAAGAATTTAAGATAGGGGGCGAGCTCAATACTGAAATCGGCCGACTCAACCCTCCAAGCGTTTGGATCCCCCAGGAAAATCACACCTCGGCGACCGTACAATTCATCGCGCAGCAGACGATCAAGGCCATCCATGTCTGCGTCAGCGAGAAAGCGCTCAATCATTTGCTTTTCCTGCGCAAGAATACTGATCACGAAGTAGACCCTATCCTGCAAGGGTTTGCTAAAGTCCGCCTCCACGCAGATTGCGTAGAAGTATCGACCACCCTCTTCTATGACTTGCTGCAACTCACCGCCGTACCATTCCACAAGCAAGTCGATCTTCATTTGTAAACCTCATTGAACTTCTGAGCCACTTTCTCCGTTACTGGCTTGGGGAGTTCCACAGTATGGTGGTTCGGATTGTTCCCGGTTTGAGGTGTATTGGGTTCTACCCCGATATCACGGACGGGGTCCGTAAGTGGCGATAGAGCAAACTTAGGACAGGATGCAGGGCGGTGTTTGGATGCGGATTGGCCGCGACCAAGAAATTCGTGCGCTCTCAATCGTCGCGGGAAAATGCAAATCAAGGCAAATCCTTCGAACGCCGCCACATTCTTGCTGGATCCATCCAGCCCAAATCAATGCATCGCAGCCCACATCTAAGCGTTCCGGCTCGGGAAAAACACACGCTGCGGCCGAAAGATCCTAAGCAGCATACGCCGGAACGCAAGACACATGCGCTCAACCTTGCCTATCCTAAAAAAAGTAAAACCCAGGTCACGCCCTTCGAATTCAAACATCCTCCCTTCAGAAATTTCCCAAACGTCACGTATTGAAAAATATGTTCTGAATAATCCCATCTCAATAGTCGATACGAAATGTGAACCCATACGATCCAAAAGTACCCACCGCATGCGATCAACTGCAGTCGCAACATTCGATGACTTGATGAAAAACGTCGCTTGGAATCCGCCAACATCAGCCCCGAGGCCAGACGCTCGAACAAAGATCCCTTCAACCATGAACTCATAGAATCTCACAAGCCTATCTCCCCTTGCTCAGCTCTTGATCCAGCCTTTTAGAATCAAGCCTTCCGTCAACTCGAAAATAACCCTGAAATCCACCATCCTTCCCCATCTTTACGCCCGGCATAGGCAGGCCAGTCTTCTCGCTGATCGCACCCATAGTGCCATTCCATCTTGCAATATCAGACTGCTCAGCAGGTCTAGGAACCGGGTCAGGAATGTACTCTGCCGAATCAGCAACTTGCTCAAGCGTACCGGCCAGAGCTAGTGCGCCGACGCTGACCTTACCCCAGAAGGAGTGTCCCCTTACGCTCTCTGTCTGGTAATGCGGAAGTCCTTTGCCGCCCCCCTCTAGTTCATGGCCCACATGTTTGAGCTGGCCCTCCGCCCCGTGTGCGGATGTCTCAATCTGCCTCGCTACTTGTCTTCTGTCCGCTATCACGTTCTGCTGCGCCCGGCGCGCACTGACGGCCTGCTCCTGAGTCAGTCGTGCAATCTTATGGGCCTGGTTTGCGGTGAGTCTGACGAGCCATGCAACTTTTCCGGCTTCTCCATCAGAATCTACGTAGGTGTACGGATTCCCGTTTGCATGCCGGTACCTATTGAACTGCTCAACCGGTTTCTGATACGCCGTCACTGGATCAACCGATAAGAACACACCCAACTGCGGATCCATGTACCGCTGCTGCATGTAGCTCAGCCCGGTAGCCGAATCGCTCACATGCCCGGTATACCCTGGTCCGTCCGTGACTTCCCCGCCCACCACGGCGCCGTAAGGCTCGTAGTCATAGCGTTTGACCACGGTGCCATTGGCATCGGTCTCGGCCACAACCGAGCCCAAGGCATCGGTGTGGATGTAGGTGACCGTCTCCTGGGCGATTGCGGCTGGCGACAAGCCAAAGCCGATCAGCAGCACGCAGCACAGCCAGGCGCCTGATGCCCCCAGCTTCCGAATTCGATCTTCAAATCCCCTCAAGCGGGTAAATACACCGCCTGCAACTCCCCCGAACCTGCGCATCCTTTCAATCCCTGAAAGAGCCTTGGAGCAAGGCTGGATATTCATAGCACAGGAATGGGCGGCTGCGGTTGCCAGGTCAGGAACTGTGCGAGGAGCTAAGCGCCTGGGAAGCCGGAGGGGCGAGTAGGCCGCGAGACCCGTAAATTGCGGCTGCCCGCCATGGGTTGGCACTGCTGGGAAACTCGCATTCCGCCGGGCATGGCCCGGCGCTACCAGACACAAAAAAGCCCCGACCAGGGCCGTAATGCTGTTCACTTAAGCAGCTGAGCCAATCAGAATCCGATGCCAGTCTTCTGGCATCGGATTTTTTGTGCCCATCCAACAGCAACTGCTCGACCTTGGTGACCTGTTCAATTTCTCCGACC
>NZ_JCAFWP010000048.1:0-24387 GCF_059295135.1 Stenotrophomonas sp. INTA L402-1 | reverse complement strand
AGATGTGTATAAGAGACAGCGTTCACCGCGCGCGGTATCGCGGTTCTCCGGCGCGGCGAAGCGCTCACGGCCGCGGGCATCGCGGAAGCGCTGCTGCCAACCACCGCAGCGCTGCGCTTCGGGAAGCGCTTCGCAGTGGTCGCGCACCACTTCACAGCTGGCGGCATTCACCGGCGTCACTCCGCCAAGGCCCTGTACCGTCATCAGCTCGCAGCGGCCGGGCGCGGCTTCGTACTCGTACAGGTAGCCGCCGCCCTGGCTGTCGGTGCACTGGAAGATCGGAGGAAGCGGCGGCTTCGGTGGACCGTCACCTGCGGCGGCGCGGGCCTCGGCATCACGGCGCAGCGTCGCGCTGTCGAGGATCTGGTCGTCTCCTGCGTGTTCGACCATGCCTGCTTCCATGATCGTGCGTCCTTCGTCCGCGCGTCGTGGTTCTGCTGGGGCCGCAGGGGCAACGGCCGGTCCGGACGGCACCGGCGCGGGTGTTTCAACGGGCGCGGATGCAGGTTCGGCGGCTACAGGCGCAGCGGCGGCCGGCTGCGAGTTGGCCGGGTCGGGGATGCGTAGCACCTGCTGCTTGCTGCCGGTGGCGCACGGCGTGCGCTGCAGGGTAGGGACGTCACTGCTGCTGGAGGTACAGCGGTAGATCACGCCCTCTTCGGCCAACGCGCTTCCGGGCAGCAGCACCAGGAGCAGCCAGATCACTCGGTTCATGCGCACAGCGTACAGGCTGCGACGGCGTGCTGCGCTCAGCGTTCGCAATCGCGCGACAGGCGCGCATCGATACCGCGCTGTTCGTTGCTGATGGCGGTGCGTTCACTCTGCAGCGCGCTGTTGTAACGGCGATCCAGCTCCCAGCGGCGGTCACTCAGCCGTGCGCAGACTTCCTGTGGTGGCAACGCATGGCAGCTGTCGCGGACCAGCACGCTGCCGGCCGGCACCTGCACGTCCATGCCGATCGAGGGGCGGCGATAACCCGTGCCTTCGCCGATCGGCGTGCCGATGGCCGGGCGTGGTCCGGGATAGGCTGGGCCACGATGGCCGTGCGGCAGCCAGACACTGGTCCACAGCGGCACCCAGCGCGGATTGCCTTCGTTGTTGTCGCTGGTATAGCGCCGTCCGTCCTCGCTCACGCACTCGTACATCGGCTGCGGCGGCTGGATGTAGACGTGGCGGACTTCGCGCTCGCGGATGACCGGGGTTTCGCTGGGCGGCGGAGGCGTGGCATCACTGCGCACCACCCGTGGAGCGGGATCGCGCGGGCGCTGCAGGTCGCGCACCTGCTGGCGGCCGCTGTTGCACGGCCTGTCCTGCAGGGCGACGGCACCGTTGCTGGCAACGCAGCGGTAGACACGCACGTCCTCGGCCGCGGGTGCCGTCCACGGCAGCAGCAGACACAGGCTCAAGGTGGTGCGCAGCAGGGTCATGGCGGCAGGGTGCGTGATTGTCCGCAGCAGCGCAATCGCCGGCTCAGGAGCGCAGCACGTTGCCGCTGAGCGCGTCGCGGATCGGGGTGGGCTGGGCCAGGCCGCCGGTCTGCCCATCGAGGATGCCGTCGAGCAGGCGCAGCAGGCGCGGGTCCAGTTCTTCGCGGCTGCGTGCCGGTGGTTCGCCGGCCAGGTTGGCGCTGGTGGAGACCAGCGGGCCGCCCCAGGCGCGGCAGAGTTCGGCCACCAGCGGGTGCGCGCTGATGCGCACCGCGATACCGCTGTGTTCGCCGGTGACCCAGGGCTGCGCGCGCGGGCCGGCAGGCAGGATCCAGGTGTTGGCACCGGGCCAGCTGGCCAGCACCGCGCGCTGGCGGGCGTCGGGCAGCGCCTGCAGCCGCACCCAGCCTTCCAGCTGCGCCAGTTCGGCCGCGACCAGGATCATGCCTTTCTCGATCGGGCGCTGCTTCAGCCGCAGCACCATGTGCACCGCAGCTTCGTGCGAGGGATCACAGCCCAGACCCCAGACCGCTTCGGTCGGGTAGGCGATCACGCCGCCCGCGCGGAGCGTGGCGACAGCAGAGTCCAGGGTGAGTTCTTTCATGGCGGCGACCGGCCCGGCGTGGGCCTTCATTATCCCCCTGCCGCGTGCAGAAGGGGTGGACCCTGGCACCCGGTAGTGCCGGCCGCTGGCCGGCATCAGCGGTAGGTAATGACTGCATATGGTGGGTGCGGACCGTTGGTCCGCCCCCCTCATCCACGCATGGCGTGGATCTACTTCTTTGCAGCGGCCTTCTTCGCCGGGGCCTTCTTCGCGGCGGCCTTCTTTACTGCTTTCTTGGCCGCGGCCTTCTTGGCAGGCGCTTTCTTTGCAGCGGCCTTCTTCGGCGCCGCTTCCTTCTTCACTGCCGCCTTCTTGGCCGGGGCTTTCTTCGCGGCGGCCTTCTTGGCACCGAAGCCCTTGCGCACCGGCTTGCCGGTTTCTTCCATCAACTGCTGCACTTCAGCCAGGGTCAGCGACGCCGGTTCGCGATCCTTGGGGATCTTGCCGTTCATCCTGCCGTCGCTGATGTACGGGCCGAAGCGGCCGTTCAACACCTGGATGTCGCTGCCCTCGAACTCCTTGATGATCCGGTTGCGCGCGATCTCTTCCTTCTCTTCGATCAGGAACACGGCGCGGGCCAGGTCGATGGTGTACGGGTCGTCCTCCTTCTTCAGCGAGGCATAGGTGCTGCCGCGCTTGGCGAACGGGCCGAAGCGGCCGATGCCGACGCTGACCGGCTCGCCGTTGTCCTCGCCCAGTGCGCGCGGCATCAGGAACAGCTCCAGCGCGTCTTCCAGGGAAATGGTGTGCATCGACTGGCCGGGGCGCAGCGAAGCGAACTTCGGCTTCTCCTCGGCATCCTCGGCGGTGCTGCCGATGGCGGCATAGGGCCCGAAGCGGCCCAGCCGCACGCTGACCGGCTTGCCGGTCTTGGGGTCGGTGCCGAGCTCGCGCGCGCCACTGGCCTCCGCGCGGTCGACCGATTCCTTCTTGTCTTCCACCAGCTCCTTGAACGGCTCCCAGAAGCGGGCCATCAGCGGGATCCACTCTTCCTCGCCGCGCGAGACGGCGTCGAGCTCGTCCTCGAGCTTGGCGGTGAAGTCGTAGTCCACGTACCGGGTGAAGTGGCTGGACAGGAACTTGGACACCGCGCGGCCCACATCGGATGGGCGGAAGCTGCGGCCTTCCATTTCCACGTACTTGCGGAACAGCAGGGTCTGGATGATCGAGGCGTAGGTCGAGGGGCGGCCGATGCCGTACTCTTCCAGCGCCTTCACCAGCGCCGCTTCGGTGTAGCGCGGCGGCGGCTGGGTGAAATGCTGTTCGGCCTGGATGCGTTCCAGCGGCACGCGGTCGCCGGGCTTCATCGCCGGCAACTTGCGGCCTTCGTCCTCGTCCTCGGCGCTCTTGTTGTCCTTGCCTTCTTCGTACACGGCCAGGAAGCCGGGCACCACCACGGTGGTGCCGCTGGCGCGGAACACGTGGTCGCTGCCGGCCGACAGATCGACGCTGACGGTGTTGAGGGTGGCCGGGATCATCTGGCAGGCCACTGCACGCTTCCAGATCAGTTCGTACAGCTTGCGCTCGTCATCGGTCAGGTAGCGCGAGACCTGCGCAGGGGTGCGCAGTGCCGAGGTCGGGCGCACCGCTTCGTGCGCTTCCTGGGCGTTCTTCGACTTGGTCTGGTAGGTGTTCGGCTGGTCCGGCAGCGAGGCGATGCCGTAGTCGCGGGCGATCACGTCGCGGATCTCGGCCAGCGCGTCCTGCGACAGGTTCACCGAGTCGGTACGCATGTACGAGATCAGGCCGACGGTGCCTTCGTCACCGATCGCCACGCCTTCATACAGCTTCTGCGCCACCTGCATGGTCTTGCGGGTGGTGAAGCCGAGCTTGCGCGAGGCTTCCTGCTGCAGGGTGGAGGTGGTGAACGGCGGCGCCGGGCGGCGCTTGCGCTCCTTGCTGGCCACATCGGTGACATGCAGCGAGCCCTGCGCGGCCTGCTGGATGCGCAGGCGGGCGGCCTCGGCGGTGTCGCCGTCGGTGATGGTGAACTGTTCGAACTTCTGCCCGTCCAGCTTGATCAGCTTGGCGTTGAAGTGCTGCGACGGGTGCGCGCACTCGGCGGCGATCGACCAGTATTCGCGGGCGATGAAGGCTTCGATCTCTTCCTCGCGCTCGACGATCATGCGCAGCGCCGGGCTCTGCACGCGGCCGGCGGACAGGCCGCGCTGGACCTTGCGCCACAGCACCGGCGACAGGTTGAAACCGACCAGGTAATCCAGCGCGCGGCGCGCCTGCTGGGCGTCGACCAGGTCGCTGGCGATCGCGCGCGGCTGGCTGATCGCTTCCTTGATGGCGCGCGGGGTGATCTCGGTGAACACCACGCGCTGCATCGGCTTGTCCTTGACCAGCCCGCGTTCCTTCAGGATCTCGGCGATGTGCCAGCTGATCGCTTCACCCTCGCGATCCGGGTCGGTCGCCAGCAGGATGTCGTCGGCGCCCTTGGCGGCCTTGGCGATCGCATCGACATGCTTTTCGTTCTTGTCGATCACGTCGTAGTGCATGGCGAACCCGTTGTCCGGGTCGACTGCGCCTTCCTTCGGGATCAGGTCGCGCACGTGCCCATACGAGGCCAGGACCGTGTAGTCCTTGCCGAGGTATTTGTTGATCGTCTTGGCCTTGGCCGGCGATTCGACGATGAGCAGGTGCTTGGGCATGTCAGGAAAGGTCTGTGGGCGGACCGGGGGAGAGGGGCCGCTAGGGTGGAGCAAACGGCCGCATTAGTGAAGCGGCCACGGGCAAATCCATAAACTGAACGCCCGGTAATGTGCCGGGCGTTCAGGTTTCACCTTATTAGAGGAATCACGCCCGGCCAGCCCATGTCAAGCAGCCAGGCGTGAGGATGGCCGTTCATGAGGCCATCTTGGCGATGAAGCCAACCGCGAACACCATGAGCGCCAGGCCCACCAGCGACAGCAGGCCGGTCAGTACGAGCACCAGCACGGTCACCGTGCCCAGCTCCCGGCGCTGCAGCTGCGGCTGGTCGGTGTAGGCCCAGCGGTCGACCACCAGGGTGTCGCAGATCATGTCGTGCAGGCCCTGCTTGCGCTCGGTGAAGGCGGCCATCAGGAAACCGATGCCGAGGGTGAAGGTGCTGAGCACCGCGGCCCAGTAGCGACCAAATGCGCGGGCCTTGGTCAGGCGCTCGCCATTGCTGCGCACGACCTTGATGCCGACCGCCATCTTGCCCAGCGTGGCACCGCCCTGCGAGGCATGGAACCAGGTGTAGTACGCCATGCCGATGGCCAGGTTGATCAGGGCACTGGCCAGCTGGGCCACGATTTCGATGGCCGATTCGCCGCTGCCCACCGCACCCATGCTGGCACCAAGCGCCACACCGAGGATGGCGCCGATGATGCCGCCGGGGATGGCCAGCACGAAGTAGTCGATCATGTAGGCCGCCACGCGCTTCCAGAAGCCCGCGTAGACCACTTCGCCGCCCATCACCGGCTGGGCATGGCCGCCGCCGCCGAGCGCCGCAGGGGCGCTGTAGGGCGAACTGCTGAGCGCGCCGGTGCCAGGCAGTGGCGCCGTACCGTTGTCGATCGCGGCATAGTCGCCACGCAGGTCGAAGCCGCCACTGCCGGTGGCCGTGCTGGCGTCGGCCAGTGTCTGCAGTCCCAGTTCGTCGACCACCTGGCGCAGCGCAGCCCACTGCGCCATGCCTTCGCGCCAGACCAGGGTGTCCAGGTTCAGCTGGCCGCGCTGGAAGCGCTGGCGGATCTCCTGGACCGGCAGCGGGCCCTGGCGTTGCTGTCCTTCGGCGTAGTACCACTCAGTCATTGCATGTTCCCTGTTGAATCATCCTTGGAGGTGCTGGCGTGCGCGTGGCTCAGCCGCGGCACGTCGGCGGCAGGTACTTGTCGTTGCTTTCGCCACTGCATTCCCAGCGGCCGCTGTCGCGATCGTATTCCAGCCACAGCAGGTCGCCATCAAGGCTCTTGCCGGGCAACGCCAGGGTGGCTTCGATGCCGCAGTGGCCATTGTTGAAGCGACCGATGTTCACCGCCGACAGCCCTGCATGGGCGAAGTCACCCGGGGCCGGGAAGCCGGCGTCGTTGGCACCGGGGCAACGGCCTTCGTCATCGGCGAAATGCTGCACCTGGTCCTTCAACGGCTGCAGCGCGGTCACTGCGCCGGCGACCTTGGCGCGCACGGTGTAGTCGTTGTAGGCGGGCAGCGCGATGGCAGCCAGGATGGCCACGATCGGGACCAGCACCAGCAGCAGGCCGCCGCCGATGATGGCGGTCAGGGCGCAGCCGGACAGCTTCTTCTTCGGCGCCGGCAGGGCGGTGGCCGATGCACTGGTGGTGTAGGGCGTGGACGGCGGCAGTACCGGCGGCTGCGGCGGAGGCGGTGCCACCGGTTCCGGATCGGGCTCGGGTTCCACCGGCGGTGCGGCAGCGTCCAGCGCCGGCACGATCAGGCCGAGTTCGTCGACCACGGTGCGCAACGGCTGCCATTGCGGCAGGCCGTCGCGCCAGACCAGGGTGTCCAGGGAGATCTGGTTGTTGCGGAACAACTCGACCAACTGTTCCGCCGGCAGCGGACCCTGCTGCCGGTTGCCTTCTGCATGGAACCACTCGCTCACGGGGACGCTCCTGAATGCGCTATGCCCCCAAGTGTACGGTCAGTGCAGGGGTTCTGGCTCGTCCATGAACATCTGCGTCTCCATCCAGGCGTACGCCGCCTCGGAGCCGGGCTGGTTGAACAGCACCATCAGCACGACCCACTTCAGGTCGTCCAGGTCCAGTTCGTCCTGGTCCAGGGCCATGGCCCGGTCCAGCACCAGCTCGCGCTGGTCGGCGTCGAGGATGCCGTGCTGTTCCAGGTACAGCAGGAAACCACGGCATTCCACGTCCAGCTTGTCCAGCTCGGGGCCGTGGTAGACGCGCACGGGGCCATCGACCCGCGCCTGGGCCACGCTCGGCCGCTGCGCGGCCAGGGCATCGAGCCAGTCGAACGCCTTGTTGATCTCGGTTGGGCTGAAACCGGCCTGGATCAGGCCGTTCTGAAGCGAATCGCGGTCACGGATCAGGTCCGCATCTTCGCTGAAATAGTGTTCAAACAGGTACAGCAGTACGTCCAGGATGCTCTCTTTCATTGCCCCTCGGCCTGCGTCGCGCGACGCTGTGGAGGTGAAGAAACTAGGGAGTTCGACAGTAGCGGCCGTGTACGCACACCACGATTCCCGCCAGTTCCATGGCCAGCAGCATGGAGGACACCTGGGGCGCCGTCAATCCACAGCGCGTGATCAGTGAATCCATACCGCTTGGGTTGTGGTCCAGGGCCCGCCACAAGCTCTGGTAGTCAGGGTCGTCGGCCCAGCGCGCCGGCAGGAGTGCCGACGGTGCCTGTTCAGTGGGGGTGGCGAGCCGTGATTGCAAGCCCGGCAGCTGCTGGCGAAGGGCGGGCGCCAGCAGTTCAAGGACCTCCTCCGGGCGCTCGACCAGTGCGGCACCCTCGCGGATCAACCGGTGGCAGCCCGCGGCGCGTGGGTTGAGTACCGAACCGGGCAGGGCACAGACCTCGCGGCCGGCCTCGGCGGCCAGGCGTGCGGTGATCAATGCGCCGGAGCGCTGGGCGGCCTCGACCACCACCGTCGCCAGCGCCAGCCCGGCCACCAGGCGGTTGCGGGCTGGAAAGTGACCGGGGCGTGCCGGTGTGCCCGGCAGGTACTCGCTGAGCACCGCGCCTTCGGCGGCGATGCGGGCCTGCAGCCGGGCATGGTTGTCCGGGTAGGTCCGGTCCGGGCCGGTGCCGATCACCGCCACGGTGCAGCCCCCGGCGTCCAACGTGGCCTGGTGAGCGGCCGCGTCGATGCCTGCCGCCAGTCCGCTGGTCACCGCCAGGCCCGCTTCGACGAAGCAGCCAGCAAACCGGGCGGCCAGGGCGCGTCCGCCCGGCGTCGGCGAGCGGCTGCCGACCAGCGCCACCGACGGGCGCCAGGCCAGGCTGGGGTCGCCGGCGATGAACAGCGCCAGGGGTGGGTTGGGGACATCCAGCAGGGGCGGGGGGAATGCCGGATCGGTGAAGGCCAGCAGGTGCTGGTTGTCGTCTTCCAGCCAGCGCCGTGCCGCGGCCCAGGCCCGGGTGTCCGGGCGTTCCAGCGCGGCGCACTGCTCGGGCGTGCAGCCGTGCGCGCGCCAGTTCGCGGCGCCCTGCGCGATCGCAATCTCCGCGCTGCCTGCGGCCTGCAGCAGGGCCCGCCGTGGCGCCAGCGCGCCGCCTGCCATCAACAGGCGCAGCAGCGCCTCGTCAGCTTGGTTGGTCATCCCCCCACTATCGAGCGCATACAACAAAGGCGCCCTAGGGCGCCTTCGCATGTGGCTGTCAGGTTTTGCCGGAGGTGCCTGCCGGCCAGCGGCCGGCACTACCTGCAGTGGCCGGGCACCCCGGGACTGGTTACTTCGCGTCCGGGTGCAGTGCGTTGAACCCCACACGTACCGGCTTCACGCCTTGCATCACCAGCGCGTAGCTGACGTTGTCGAAGGTACGGAACACCATGGCGTGCGCGGCGTATTCGTCCGGCAGCGAAACCCGGCCGGCGCCGGTGCTGAGCGAATCGTCCATGCGCGACGAGGTGGGGTACTTCATGCGGTGCGCCACGTGGCGGCCCGGGCGCCACAGCGAGAACACGGTGCCGTTGTCCACGCCCTGGGCGCGACCTGCGGAAATCGCGATCACATCGCGCGGGCCAGCGGCGGTGAACATGTCGGTGACGGCCAGCACGCGCACATCGACGCCCTCGACACCGGCGGCCGGGACATGGGGGACGAACTGCAGGTCATACGGCTTGGCCTCGACCGGGACCAGACGGTCGCCGGCACGCACCTCGCGGCCGCCTTCGTTCTTGTCCAGCACCAGGGTGGACGCCTCGACCTTGCCGCCGGCGACATGGGTGATGGTGCCGGTGGCGACCTGGGCCAGCTCATAGCCGAGTATGCCGCGGCGGTGGTTGGGGGCGTTGTAGGCCCGCCACAGGTTGCCGCTGCCGGGGGTGACGTCGCCGTTGGCGGTCAGGTCCTCGGTCGGCTTGGGCTGGGCGTAGCGCACGGTCGGGCGGACCACGGCCCAGCGCTGGCCCAGCTGGGCGTCGGCCAGGCGCACGTAGACCGCACTGCCGCTGGTGACGCGCAGGCGTTCTTCTTCCAGGCCGGCCACGTAGGGTAGCTGCTCGATGCTGTCGACCACGCTCAGCTGCTTCAGGAACGGCTCGACCTGGGCCAGCGGAATGGCATCGATCGGGGCTTCCTGGCGCGGGCCGGGCTTTGCAGCGACGGTCACCCGGTCCAGATAGGCCAGGCTGAGCACGTCACCGGGATAGATCAGGTGCGGATTGGCGATCTGCGGATTGGCCTGCCAGATCTCCGGCCACAGCCACGGCTTCTGCAGGAAACGTGCGGCGATATCCCACAACGTATCCCCTTTTCGGACCACATAGGTGTCCGGGTGCCCGCCATTCACTTCCACGGCGGTAGCATAGGCAGCCACGGTCAGCATCGCCGCGGCGACGACCGTACGAAAACGAAGCAACATAGGTGTGAAGCCCTGATTCCCCAACAGGTCCGCGCACTATAGTCCAGAAACCGGGGCGCAAGGCAAGCGTTGGAGCTAGAATCTGCGACGTATGCCGGCGTGCCGGCCCCCTATCCGGAAACAGCCATGGCCCTTCTCCCCATTCTCGAGTTCCCCGATCCGCGCCTGCGTACCAAGGCTGCGTTGATCGAAGCCGCCGAAGTCACCACGCCGGCCTTCCAGGAACTGATCGACAACATGTTCCTGACCATGTACGACGCCCCGGGCATTGGCCTGGCCGCCACCCAGGTGGACGTGCACAAGCGCTTCATGGTCATCGACGTCAGCGAAGAAAAGAATGAACCGCATGTGTTCATCAACCCGGAAATTGTCGCCAAGGACGGAGGCCGGGTGTACCAGGAGGGCTGCCTGTCGGTTCCGGGCATCTTCGCCGACGTGACCCGCGCCGATACCATCACCGTGAAATACCTGGACCGCAACGGCCAGGAACAGCAGCTGGAAGCCGGCGAAGTGCTGGCCACCTGCATCCAGCACGAGATGGATCACCTGGACGGCAAGCTGTTCATCGACTATCTGTCGCCGCTCAAGCGCGAGATGGTGCGCAAGAAGCTGGCCAAGCAGCGCAAGCACGTGGCGTGATCGCCAATCCGGGCCGCCCATCGGGTGGCCCGTGCCTGCGCGACGCGCGCGGGCTGTACGGCGCCGGCCGACGGCGCCGTTTTCTTTCCTGCACGAATCCATCCTGCAAGTGGGGTAGCCATGAGGATTGTCTTTGCCGGTACGCCGGAATTCGCGGTGTCGTCGCTGCGCGCGGCTGCGCGCCACCATGAGGTCGTGGCCGTCTACACCCAGCCTGATCGTCCGGCCGGCCGTGGCCGTGGCCTGGCGCCGTCGCCGGTCAAGCTTGAAGCCGTGGCCCGTGGCATTCCGGTCTACCAGCCCGAATCGCTGAAGGATGAAGCCGCCCAGCAGCAGCTGCGCGACCTGCAGCCGGACCTGATGGTGGTGGTAGCGTACGGCCTGATCCTGCCGAAGGCGGTGCTGGCCATTCCGACCCATGGCTGCTGGAACGTGCATGCCTCGCTGCTGCCGCGCTGGCGCGGCGCCGCGCCGATCCAGCGCGCGATCCAGGCCGGCGATGCGAAGACCGGCGTCTGCCTGATGCAGATGGAGGCCGGCCTGGATACCGGCCCGGTGCTGCTGCACCAGGAGCTGCCGATCGCCGCCACCGATACCGGTGGCCAGCTGCATGACAAGCTGGCGGATCTGGGCGCGCAGGTGCTGTCCGACGGCCTGGGCCTGCTGCGGGCCGGCATCAAGCCGATCGCGCGGCCGCAGCCGGAGCAGGGCGTGACCTACGCGCACAAGCTGGACAAGGCCGAGGCCCGCCTGGACTGGGCGCAGAACGCCGATGCACTGGCGCGCACCGTGCGCGCCTTCAATCCGTGGCCGATCGCCGAGGCCACGCTGGCCGGCGAGCGCGTGCGCATCCACGGCGCGGTCGCCCTTGACCTCGCCCACGGCCAGGCGCCGGGCACGGTGCTGGCGGCCAGCCGCGATGGCATCGACATCGCCTGTGGCCAGGGCGCACTGCGCCTGCGTGTGCTGCAGCGGGAAGGTGGCAAGGCGATTACTGCGGCCGACTACCTCAACGCCCGCCGCGATCTGCGCGTGGGGGCATAAGCGGTGTCGAAGCAGAACGATTTCTCCGTCGCCAAGGCGGCGCCGGGCGCGGCCACGCGCATGCTGGCTGCACGTGTGCTGGCACAGGTGTTCACCCGTGGCCGTTCGCTGAAGGCCGAACTGGCCTGGGCGCTGCCGAAGCTGGCCGACAGCCGCGACCGCGCGCTGCTGGAAGCCCTGTGTTTCGCCGTCCTGCGCCGCCGCAGCACCTATGACGCGGCGCTGCAGTCGTGGATGCAGAAGCCGCTGTCGGCGCGTGATGCCGATCTGCGCACGCTGCTGATGGTCGGGTTCGCCCAGCTGGACGTGCTGGAGCTGCCGGCGCACGCGGCGCTGTCGGCCACCGTCGATGCCGCGCGTGCACTGGGCCGTGAGCGCCAGGCGGGCCTGGTCAATGCGATCCTGCGTCGCGCGCAGCGCGAAGGCTTCCCGGAGCAGCCAGCGCGCGATGCCTTCCCGGAATGGCTGGCCGATGCGGTGGAACGCGATTGGCCGGCACAGGCCGACGCGATCTTCAGCGCCAGCCTGCAACCGGCGCCCCTGTGGCTGCGCGCCAACCGCCAGCAGGGCGGTCGTGACAAGGCACTGGCCGCGCTGGCCGAAGCCGGCATTGCCGCAGAAGCCAGTCCGCTCAGTGCCGACGCGTTGCGCCTGGCCTCTCCGGTTGCCGTGAATCAGCTGCCCGGCTTCGCCGAGGGCGCGATCTCGGTGCAGGACCTGTCGGCGCAGTGTGCCGCCGATGCGCTGGCCCCGGTGGCCGGTGCCCGCGTGCTGGACGCTTGTGCGGCACCCGGCGGCAAGTCGGCGCACCTGCTCGAGCGCGACCCCAGCCTGCGCCTGCTGGCGCTGGATATCGACGCGCGCCGCCTGGCCCGTGCACGCGATACCTACACCCGTACCGGCGTGGGCGAGCATGCGCAGACCCTGGCGGCAGATGCCAGTGATCCGGGCGCCTGGTGGGATGGCGTGCCGTTCGACGCGATCCTGCTTGATGCGCCGTGCTCGGCGACCGGCGTGATCCGCCGCCAGCCGGATGTGATGTTCCACCGTCGCGCCGAAGACATCGATGCACTGGTCGGCGTGCAGGCGCGCCTGCTGGAAGCCTGCTGGTCGATGCTGCGCCCGGGCGGCGTGCTGTTGTATGCCACCTGTTCGATCCTGCGCGCCGAGAACATCGATCAGGTGCGCGCGTTCCTGAAGTGGCATCCGGATGCCGTGGCGCAGCCGCTGGGCGATGCATTCGGCGTGGATTGCGAAGGGGTGGCGCGCCAGCGGCTGCCGGGTGAAAACGATGCTGACGGTTTCTTCTACGCGCGTCTGTTAAAAGCAGCCTGACCCCCGCTGCCGTTTCGAGTCCCATGCTGAAAGCCCACGCGTCGCGCCAGACGTGGTTGTTGGTGGTGATGGCCCTGCTGGTGCTGGGGGCCGGCCTGGGCCTCCGTGATCCGTGGCCCTCGGACGAGCCACGTTTCGCGCTGGTGGCCAAGCAGATGGTCGACAGTGGCTACTGGTTGTTCCCGCATCGCGGCCCCGAGCTCTATTCGGACAAGCCGCCGATGCTGATGTGGTTGCAGGCGGCGATGTACAGCCTGGTCGGCCACTGGCGGGTGGCGTTCCTGCTGCCCTCGCTGCTGGCCGCGCTGGGCACGCTGTGGTGCGTGGTCGATCTCGGCCGCCGCCTGTGGACGCGGCAGGTGGGGCTGTACGCGGGCTGGGCACTGCTGTTCGCGCTGCACTTCACCTTCCAGGCGAAGAAGGCGCAGATCGATCCGCTGGTGGTGCTGTTCATCACCCTGGCCAACTACGGCCTGCTGCGCCATCTGCTGCTGGGTCCGGCCTGGCGTTGGTGGTGGCTGGGCTGGTTCTTTGCCGGCATCGGTGTGATCACCAAGGGCGTAGGCGTGCTGGCGCTGATGATGATCGCGCCGGCGGCAGTCGCATCCGTGCTGCACTGGCCGCGGGTACGCCTGCACGTGCGCGACCTGCGTTTCTGGCTGGCACCGTTGGCCTTCCTGCTGGCGGTGTCGTTGTGGCTGGCGCCGATGCTGCTGGCAGGCTTCGCGACCGGTTCGGAGCCGTACCGCGCCTACATGGACGACATCCTGTTCCGGCAGACCGCGCGGCGCTATACGCAGTCCTGGGACCATCACCAGCCGTGGTGGTACTTCCTGGCGATCATGCCGTCGATGTGGGTTCCCGCGTTCCTGCTCCTGCCCTGGGCGCTTCCGGCCTGGTTCCGGCGGCTGCGCCGGCGCGATGCGCGCTACCTGCTGCCGTTGGCCTGGTGGCTGCTGGTCGTGCTGTTCTTCTCGCTTCCGCACGGCAAGCGCGACGTCTACATCCTGCCGGCATTGCCGATGTTCTGCCTGGCGTTGGCGCCGTTGCTGCCCGGGCTGCTGAGGCGGCGCGATGTGCAGCGCGTGCTGGGCGCATTCACCGCGTTGCTGGCACTGGTGCTGGGGCTGGTCGGTGCGCTGGCGCTGCTGGGTGATCCGGATTTCGAAGTGCGCGTTACTCATGGCCGCGGGTTGCTTCCCGGTGCCACCGATGCGCTGGCCTGGGCGGCGCTGGCGATGGCGGTCTGGTCGGCCTTGAGCCTGTGGGTGTGCGGGCGCCAGCGTCGGCACGTTGCCCTGGCCTCTACCCTGGCAGGAGTCTGGGTGCTGTACAGCCTGGTCGGCTATCCGGTGTTGAACGACTCCAGCTCGGCCCGTGGCCTGATGCGTGAAGTGAGTGCACGCATCGGCCCGCAGGCCGAGCTGGGACTGGTGGCATGGAAAGAGCAGAACCTGCTGATGGCCGATCGCCCGGCGGCCACCTTTGGATTCGAAGCACGTTGGCATCAACAGCTGCAGGCGGCCGTGCGCTGGCAGCGGCTGGTTCCGCAGCAACGCTGGCTGCTGGTGAACGAGGATGCGATGCAGGCCTGCATCGATCGTGCGCGGGCCGAGATGGCGGGCATTTCCAATCGTCGCCGCTGGTGGCTGGTGCCTGCCGATGCGGTCGCCGGCGACTGCCGGCCGTCAGTGGCGGAACTCGAGCACGAGCGCCGCCTGCAGGGGCCCGGCATCACCGATTGAGCGTTCGGGGAGCGTGGCTCAGGTGCTGGCCAGGGCGGCGTGATAGCTGGCCAGCGTGGCGTCGGCGAATGTCTGCAGGCCGAACTCCCGCTGTGCATGGCGGCGTGCTGCGCGGCCCTGTTCCGGCAGCGCATCGCGCTGTGCGTACAGCGCCTGTACCTGGGCGGCGATGGCGTCGATGTCGCGTGTGGCAACCACCCAGCCATCGACGCCTTGTTCGATGTTCTCCGGCAGGCCCGCGTAGTCGCTGACCAGCATCGGCTTGGCGCTGGCCATCATCTCGCGGCAGGCGAAGGAGATCGTCTCGACGTCATGGGACAGTACGAAGCCAGCATCGCCGGCCGCGATCAGGACACGGGTATCGGCCAGCAGGCCGGTGAAGTGCACCTGCGCGGCCACCTCGCCCAGCGCCTGCACCTGTTCGCGCTGCTGCGCGCTGGGCAGGTGGCCGGCCACGGCCATGTGCACATGCGGACGCACCGCATCGGGCAGCCGTGCGATGGCCCGGGCCAGGTCGATCCAGCCCTTGTAATCGTCGGTGCCGGCATTGCTGACCAGCACCAGCGCCTGTGGATCCTGCGTCCATTGCTGGCGCAGCGCGCTGCCGGTGCCGGCCGGCTGCGGTGAGTAGCGCTCCAGGTCAACGCCATTGCGGACCACGTCGATCGGGCAGCGACGGTACGGGCCCTGTTCCAGCAGGCGCTTGGTGTCGGCCGAGACCGCGATCAGCCGATCGGTGGCCCAGCGTGCGCGCAGCGCATTGCCAAAGGTATTGGTGGGTTTGCTGTTGTGCTTGGTCAGCACGATCGGCGGGCGGCGCATGCCCAGCAGCCCCTGCATCACGAAGCGGTGGTCGCGTGCACCGTTGACATGGATCAGGTCGATGCCTTCATCGTGGACCAGCCTGCGCAGCGCGCGCTGTTCGGCCAGCTGCCGGGGCAGCGTTGGCAGGCCGCTGCCGAACGCAATCGGCAGTGTGCGGGCAATGCCTTCAGCGGCCATGGTCCGCAACAGGCGGCTGTCGGCCGGCGCGGCGACGTGGAGCGTGTGCTGGCCGTGCAGCGCACGCGCCAGCGAGACGATGTACGTGGTGTGGCCGCCACCGTCGCCGTAGTGGAAGTTGGTGTACAGGATTTTCATGGGGGGTCTTCAGGCAACGCCCACGCAGTGTGACACAGCGTGGTCAAGGCCGGTCCGCGGAAGGCGCCGGGTCGGCCACCGCCTGTCCATTGCCCAGCATCCACAGCATGATGGTCTTCTGCCGCACGTAGTTGGCGCGGACGTAGGCGTAGACCAGGCCGTGCCAGCCGTCGCGGAAGCCGCCACGGAACAGGAAGCCGCGCCAGAACCGCCAGGCCGGCGCCAGCACCAGCTTGCCCAGCGTGGCCCGCTTGCCGCGCGCGAACTCGTGCTCGGCCATCATCCGCGCGTACTTCTCGGTCTTGGCCAGCTGCTGCTGCAATGACCGGTACGGATAGTGGATCAGGTCGCCGCGCAGGGTGCCCACACTGCCGTCGACACTGGCCGCCTCGTGGATCTCGCGCTTGCCGCGCCAGCCGCCGCGGCGGCGGTCGAACAGGCGCATCACCCGGTCCGGGTAGGCATTGCCATGGCGGAGGAACTTCCCGAAGTACTCCGAGAGGCGGGCGAAGCGGTAGCCGGCCTGGCCGGCGAAGCCACCGTCGCGGGCCTGCTCGATGGCGGTGCGCAGCTCGGGGCTGATGCGCTCGTCGGCGTCCAGGCACAGCACCCAGTCGTGGCTGGCCTGCTCGACGCAGAACGCCTTCTGGCTGCGGAAGCCCTCGAACCGGCGCTGCAGCACGCGGGCACCGGCGGACTCGGCGATGGCTACGGTGGCATCGGTGGACTGCGAGTCCACCACCACGATCTCATCGCAGAAGGCCAGCGAGGCCAGGCAGTCGCCGATGCGCCCGGCCTCGTTGAACGCGATAATGCACGCCGAGATGCGAGGCCGTTCGATGGGAGCGGTCGAGGAGGACATGATGGCCGGGTACCTGTTGTTTGCGACGGAGCGCTATGCGCTGCCTATTCTCGCCCCGTTGGCGCAGGCCTTGCACGCGTCCGGGCAGGAGGTGGCGGCCTGGTTCGAGGACGGCGCGGCCGGCAGCAGCCTGCCGGGGGTGCCCAACGTGGGCCTGAAGCAGGCCCTGGCAATGCGTCCGCGGGCGGTGTTCAGCGCGGCCAACTGGGTGCCGACCTTCCTTTCGGGGGCCAAGGTGCAGCTGTTCCATGGCTTCAACGTGGAGAAGCGGGACAGTGCGCGCGGCCACTTCCGGGTGCGCGGCATGTTCGACCTGTACTGCACGCAGGGGCCGGCCACGACCGCACCGTTCCGCGAGATCGCCAGCCTGCAGGGCCACTTCGCCGTGGCCGAGACTGGCTGGCCGAAGCTGGACCCGCTGTTCCGCGATGACGGAGGCGAGAGTTCCGCGCTGCGCGCACCGGCCGGTGACCGCCCGGTGATCCTGTTCGGTTCCACCTTCACCGAGCGGCTCAGCGCGGCTCCGCACCTGCATGCGCAGATCGCCGCTGATATCGCCGCCGGTGACCACTACTGGCTGCTGACCCTGCACCCGAAGTGCCCACCGGAACTGTTCGAACGCTACCGCGCGCTGGCCGGTGCCAATGCCCGCTTCATCGAGCCGGAGCAGGTGATGGCCGCGCAGCGTGCCGCCGATGTGCTGGTGTCGGACACCTCATCGATCGTTTCGGAGTTCATCGTGCAGCACAAGCCGGTGGTGACCTTCCGCAACCGCGTGCCGAAGCCGCACATGATCGACTTCGATGATCCTGCGCAGCTGCAGGCGATGCTGCAGCGCGCGCTGCACCCGGACGCCGCGCTGCAGGCGGAAATCGTGCGCTACGCCGATGCCATCCACCCTTACCGCGATGGGCTGTCCAGCGAGCGCGTGATCACCGCCGCCGAGGATTTCCTGTCCGGTGAAATGGGTGCGTTGCGGCGCAAGCCATTCGGCAGCTGGGTGCGCGATCTGCAGATCCGCAAGGACCTGGGGTATTGGGGCCTGTCGCAGCGCTGATGCCTCGCTGACCCCGCTCGCGGTAGTGCCGGCCGCTGGCCGGCAACCTCGGGAATGGCGGCAGTTGCCGGCCGGCGATCGGCACGACCTGTAGTGCTTACCAGCGCAGCTTGCGCCGCGCCAGCGCCGCGGCCAGTTGATCCATTACCTGTTGGGCCTGTGCCTGCGGCAGATGATGCAGCGTCAGCGCCACATCACCATGCGCGCCGGCGGTATCCAGCTGCAGGCTGCTGGTGCCCAGCAGTTTGTCCAGCGGCGAGCGTTGCAGGCGCAGGCCCTGCACCTTGTCCAGCTCGGCCCAGCGCCACCAGCGCTTCCACCAGCCGCCGCGCACCGCCACATAGTGTTCGTCCAGGTACCAGCCCATGCGTGCCATCTGCCGGTGCGCGACCAGCAGCGCCACCGGTAGCCACGCCAGCACCAGCAGGCCCCATGGGCCCCAGCGCCAGTACGCGGCCGCAGCCAGCAGCGGCACCAGCACCAGTGCGCCCAGGCACAGCCGCCACCAGCCGCGCTGCGGAATGGACTGCCATTGCAGCGGAGGCCACTGCAGCTGCGGCAGCAGGTGCTGCACCAGCTGCTCACAACGTGTACTGGACGCCAGCGGCGCGAGTTCGCGCAGGGCGCGGTCCTCATCGCGCGCGGGGCCACCGGCGGCACTGTCGATGCGCAGCTGACGCAGCCCGAACCAGCGCTGCAAAGTACCTTCGCGCAGCGTCCAGGCCTGGATGCGCCGGCGCGCCACGCTGCTGCGGGTGCGGCTGAGCAGACCGGCCGATACGGTCAGGCGTCGGTCCTGCTCGCTGAGGGTGAAGCCGTGGTAGCGCAGCAGCGTCAGCACCACCGACAGCACGCGCAGCGCCAGCCAGCCCAGCAGCAGCGCGGCAGCCAGCAGCAGAAACGCGCCGGTCACGCCGGGGTGCAGATGGCTGGCGTAGCCAAAGGCTTCGCGTCCACCGCGCTGGAGGGCATCGTCCATCACCGGCCGTGGCACGGTCTGGAACAGCACGCCGAACGCGGCGATCGCCAGCGCCCAGCCGCGGTTGGAGAGCAGGCCCATGCGTACCACGTCCCAACTCGACAGGCGCAGCAGTACCTGCTCGTTCTCAGTCGCGGTGCTGGCAACCGGGTCGGGCTCGGTGATGCCGGCGGCCTGCGGCGCCTGCCCGCGTTGGCGGACCAGCCGTTCCAGCGCCAGCGCCTGGTCCAGCTTCAGCACCCGCATCTCCGCTTCCGGGCGCACGCCACCGGCCGATTCCAGGCGCAGCTCGGCCACACCAAACAGACGGTGCAGCGGGTTCTGCCGCACCTCCACGTTGTGGATGCGCGCGAACGGAATCTCGCGCCGGTTGCGCGCGAGCAGGCCGCTGCGCACGGTGATCGCATCGCTGCCGATACGGTAGCGGTAGCTGAGGTACTGCAGCACCGACACCAGTACCAGTGCGGCAATTGCCGTCAGCGGAATCAGCTGCGCCCACATCGGGTCGCGGTCGCCGCGCTGGCCGAACACCAGCAGTGCGACCAGCGGCAGGAAGTAATGGCGCAGCTGCATCAGCAGCACGAACAACCACGACCACGGGTGCAGGCGATGGTCCTCGCCACCGGCAGGCAGCGATGCGGGCAGGGGCGGCGGCAGGCTCACAGGGCGTCGGCGTCCTGGTCGAGCTGATGGGACAGGGTGTCACGCAGGCGCTCGGCGTCGGCCTCGTCCAGGCCGCTCACGGTCACTGCGCTCATGCGGGTCCCGGCGGTGTGCACGATCAGCGTGGCCAGCCCAGCGCGGCGTTCCAGTGGCCCGCGGCGCAGGTCCAGGTGCTGCACGCGCGACAGGGGGATGCGGGTTTCCAGCTGCCACATCAGGTCGCGGCGCAGGCCCAGGCCCTGTGCGTCAAGCCGCCAACGGGTGCGGACCAGGCGGCGGTGGCCGAGCCACGCGCCACATGCAGCCCCCACCAGCAGCCCGAGGGCTGCGACCCACACGCCGCCGGGTAGATCGAAGAACCACCATGCAGCGGCCAGCGGCAGGCCCGGCACAAACAGGCCGCCGAAGGCACCTTCCAGTGCGGCCAGCCGCGCGGCGCGGCGCGGCAGCGACTGCCAGGCATCGGTGGTCGGAGCAGTAAGGGGAACGTCGGTCACGCGGGCTCCGTCAGGTGGCAGGGCGGGCGGTGGCGGCCGTGGCCGCACCGCGCAGACGGTAGCAGGTCGGCTGCGTTACTGGGCAGCCTGGATCAGCGCGTCCACATCCAGCATGTGGCCGGCACGATCAGCCTTGGTGCGCAGGTAGTGCTCGTTCTCGGCGGTGATCTCGCCGGTGACCGGAATGCAGTCCAGCACCTCGATGCCAGCGTTGCGCAGGCGCTGCGCCTTGGTCGGGTTGTTGCTGAGCAGGGCCACGCGCGAAATGCCCAGGCCGCGCAGCATCGCCACCGCGCTGCCGTAGCGCCGTTCGTCGGCGCCGAAGCCGAGCTGTGCATCGGCATCGATGGTGTCCAGGCCGTCATGCTGGTAGCCATAGGCACGCATCTTGGCCGCGATGCCGGTACCGCGGCCTTCCTGGTCCAGGTACAGCAGCACGCCGCCGCCCAGTTCCTTCAGCTTGCGCAGGCCGCGCCGCAGCTGGTCGCCGCAGTCGCACTTGAGCGAACCGAACAGGTCGCCGGTCAGGCACGAGGAGTGCACGCGTACCGGTACCACCGCCGACAGATCCGGTTCGCCGACGATGATCGCGACCTGGTCACGCTGGGCGACGCCACCACGGAACACCGCGAACGTGGTCATGCCGACATCGCGCAGCGGTACCGGCGAACGCGCCACCAGTTCGTAGTCATGCGCGGCATGTGCTGCGCCCTCGGCCAGGTCGCACAGCGCAACCTCGGCCGCGCCATCGAAGGTGCGGTCTTCGGCGTCCAGGCGCACCGCCACCATCGCCGGCAGCAACAGGCCGAGGCGGGCCAGTTCCACCGCGCCTGCATCGAAGGCGTCACCGGCGCTCCAGCCGTCCGGCATCGGGCCCGGTTCACGCAGGTAGCCCAACGAGGGCAGGGCATCGAAGGCAACACCGGCCAGCGGCAGGCGCGCACCCTGCGGGGCCTCCACGCCAAGCACGCGGGCGCGGGTGGCGGTCAGGAACAGGTAATGGCGCTCGCGGGCGGCATTGGCGAAGGCAGCGAAGCTGCTGGCCGTGGCGCTGTCCAGCGCGATCACCGCCAGGCGCTGGCCCTGGCCATCGTGGAGCAGCACCGGGCGACCGGCACGCAGTTCGGCCACAGCGCGCTCGCAGCGGATCGCGGCCGGATCGCCGAACAGGGAAGAAGCAGCAGACATGGCAGGACCGGGGGAGTCGGACATCGCAGTCTCTATGGGGGCGCCGGCGTCGTATTCAACGTGGTGCGGCCGCCGGTCGCAGGGGCCGGATGGGCCTGGGTGCGGCGGCCGTCAGTGCGGATGCTCTTCGGTCGCGTACGGGTCTTCCTCGCCGCTGCCCGGTGGCCGCAGCGTATAGCGCTTGTAGGTCCACTGGTACTGCGCCGGATCGCGGCGGGCAATGCGCTCGATGCCGGTATTGAGCGCGGTGGCGGCCACCTGCGGGTCCGGGTCGGCCACGGCGGGATCGGTCGGTTCGATGTGCAGGGCGAATTCCATGTCCGGGCCGATGCGCTCGCACCAGCCATACAGCACGGTGGCGCCGGTGCGCTCGGCCAGCCGGTTGACCAGGGTCATGGTCAGCGCCTGCACGCCGAAGAACGGCACGAACACGCCATCGCCGGCCTTGGGCTGCTGGTCGGGCAGGATGCCGGTGGCACCGCCGTCCTTGAGCACCTTGAACAGCTGGCGCACGGCCGGGCCTTCAGCGCGCACCTGCTGTACGTTCTGGCCGCCCCGCACCAGCTGCAGGAAGGCATCGCTGGCCTCGTCCTCCGGTGGCTTGTAGACGATGGCGATCTGCCCGCGCGAGGCCAGCCACTGGTTCAGCAGCTCCCAGTTGCCGAAGTGAGGTGCGGCCACGATCACGCCCTTGCCGCTGGCCAGGGCCGCGTCGTACAGGGCCTCGCCGTGGCGCTGCTTCAGGTGCAGGCGCAGGTTGTCGGCCGGCGCCTGGCTCCACAGGCGCAGGGTCTCGATGGCCTGCAGGGCGGTGGAGCGCAGCAGCTCCCGGTGCAGGCGGTCGCGCGTGGCGCGGTCCAGGTCCGGGTAGGCCAGCTCCAGGTTGCGTCGGGTGACGCGGCTCTCACGGGCGTTGAGACTGATCCAGGTCCAGGACAGGGCACGGGCGATTCCCCGCAGCAGCGGCCAGGGCAGGCGGGCGAACAGGGTGGTGGCGCGGTAGACCAGCCGGGCTTTGCGTTGCGGATTCATCTGCGCCAGTTTAGCCAAGGGCGCTGCTATCGTGGCCGGCCCCGTTCATTGGAGCCCACGATGCTCGTCCTTATCCAGCGTGTCAGCCAGGCTGCCGTCCACGTCGATGACGAAGCGGTCGGCCAGATTGGTCCGGGCCTGCTGGCGCTGGTGGGCATGGAACCGGGCGATACCGAGGCCCAGCTGCGGCGCATGGCCGAGCGCCTGCTGGGCTACCGGGTGTTCGCCGACGAGGCCGGGAAGATGAACCGCTCGCTGCGCGACACCGGCGGCGGCCTGCTGCTGGTCAGCCAGTTCACCCTGGCGGCCGATACCCGTTCGGGCATGCGGCCCAGCTTCACCAGCGCCGCACCGCCGGACGAGGCTGAACGCGGGTTCAATCGATTTGTCGAGATCTGTCGTGAAAATCACGCACCAGGGGTGGAAACGGGCCGATTTGGTGCCCATATGGTCGTCAGCCTGGTCAATGACGGTCCCGTGACCTTCCTTCTCAGGCCCTGAGCCTGCGGGACCACCGCCCGGCAGGCGGGGCCCCGGGCTGGTATAATGCTACGTTCCCTATTTCTCCCTAGCCGGTGGCGCGAGCACTACATGGCCAACGAACGTCCTGCCCAATCCGAAATCAAGCAACTGATCAGCAAGGGCCTGGAACAGGGCTACCTGACCTACGCCGAAGTCAATGACCATCTGCCGGACGACATGGTCGACCCGGAACAGATCGAAGACATCATCGGCATGATCAACGGCATGGGCATCGATGTCCATGAAGTTGCGCCGGATGTGGAAACCCTGCTTCTCAACGATGGCAACACCGGTAACCGCGAAGTCGATGACACCGCGGCCGAAGAAGCTGCCGCCGCGCTGAGCGCGCTCGACACCGAAGGTGGCCGTACCACCGACCCGGTGCGCATGTACATGCGCGAAATGGGCACCGTCGAGCTGCTGACCCGCGAAGGCGAAATCGCCATCGCCAAGCGCATCGAGGAAGGCCTTTCGCAGGTCCAGGCCGCCCTGGGCCAGTTCCCGGTCTCGGTCGAGTCGCTGCTGACCGACTACGAAGCCCACAAGGAAGGCAAGAAGCGCCTGGCCGAAGTGATCGTCGGCTTCAACGATCTGGCCGATGAAGTGCCTGCGCCGGCCGCTGCCGCGTCTGACGACAGCGATGATGCCGACGCCGAAGGCGACGAGGACGAGGACGATGATGTCGAGGGTGGCGAGGAAGAAGCCGCACCGACCGGTCCGGACCCGGAGGAAGTCGCTGCGCGCATGCAGGCGCTGAACGATGCCTTCAATGCCTTCAAGAAGGCCGCCACCAAGGGCGACAAGAAGAACCTGCCGCGCTTGCGCGAAGAGATGTCGGCGGTGTTCGTCACCCTGAAGCTGCCGCTGCCGCTGACCGACGTGCTGACCAAGCAGCTGCGCGACACCATGGCGTCGATCAAGGCCCATGAGCGCCGCGTGCTGAATCTGGCGACCGTCACCGCCCGCATGCCGCGCAAGGACTTCATCCGTTCCTGGGAAGGCAACCAGACCAATCTGGAGTGGGTGGAAGACGCACTGAAGCGCAAGCAGAAGTGGTCTTCGGCCCTGCGCGAAGTGAAGGACCAGATCATCGCCGAACAGCAGGCGACGATCGACATCGAGAAGCTGACCCAGCTGGACCTGGAAGAGCTGAAGGAAATCAGCCGTGCCATGGCCTACGGTGAAGCCAAGGCGCGCAAGGCCAAGAAGGAAATGGTCGAGGCCAACCTGCGCCTGGTGATCTCGATCGCCAAGAAGTACACCAACCGCGGCCTGCAGTTCCTCGACCTGATCCAGGAAGGCAACATCGGCCTGATGAAGGCCGTGGACAAGTTCGAGTACCGCCGCGGTTACAAGTTCTCGACCTACGCCACCTGGTGGATCCGCCAGGCGATCACGCGCTCGATCGCCGACCAGGCGCGCACCATCCGTATTCCGGTGCACATGATCGAGACGATCAACAAGTTGAACCGCATTTCCCGCCAGATGCTCCAGCAGTACGGCCGCGAGGCTACGCCGGAGGAGCTGGCCAAGGAAATGGACATGCCGGAAGACAAGATCCGCAAGGTGATGAAGATCGCCAAGGAGCCGATCTCGATGGAAACCCCGATCGGCGACGACGAGGATTCCCATCTGGGCGACTTCATCGAGGACACCAACGTGGAGTCCCCGATCGAGAACACCACCAACATCAATCTGTCTGAAACCGTGCGCGACGTGCTGGCCGGCCTCACCCCGAGGGAAGCCAAGGTGCTGCGCATGCGCTTCGGTATCGACATGAACACCGACCACACCCTTGAGGAAGTCGGCAAGCAGTTCGACGTGACCCGCGAGCGCATCCGCCAGATCGAAGCGAAGGCCCTGCGCAAGCTGCGTCACCCGAGCCGCTCGGAGCAGCTGCGCAGCTTCCTGGATATCGATTGATTTCCAGCGGCTGTTGAAGCCTTGAGAGAAACCCCGCTTCGGCGGTAATGCTGTTCACTTAAGTAGCTGAGCCAATCAGAATCCGATGCCAGTCTTCTGGCATCGGATTTTTTGTGCCCATCCAACAGCAACTGCTCGACCTTGGTGACCTGTTCAATTTCTCCGACCTGAGCACCTTCACCCAGAACATC
>NZ_JCAFWP010000047.1:0-25466 GCF_059295135.1 Stenotrophomonas sp. INTA L402-1 | reverse complement strand
AGATGTGTATAAGAGACAGGCCGTCCAGCGGCCGGCACTACCGCGGCATTCAAAGCGGCGTGAAACGAATGGCCTGCCCACCCCCCGGTGCCAGCACCAGCGTCAGCACGTCGGCGCTGGTCACCTCTCGGGTTTCGCGCGCGAATGCGAAGGGATTGCTGCGGAAATCCGCGCCCTCGCCATCGCGGTAGATCTCGGCGCGGTAGCGCACGCCCGGTTCCAGGAAGCCCAGCGACACCGGCAGCACACGGCCGTGCTCGTCGGTGATGCTGCCGAGGAACCAGTCGCGGCTGTTGCGGTCGCGGCGCACGATCGTCACGTAGTCGCCCACTTCGCCATCGAGCACGCGGCTCTGCTCCCAGTCCACCGCGACGTCTTCGATGAAACGGAATGCCTCGCGATGCTGCAGGTAGTGCTCGGGCAGGTCGGCGGCCATCTGGATCGGGCTGTACAGCACCACGTACAGCGCCAGCTGGCGTGCCAGCGTGCTGGGAATGGCCTGGCCGTGGCGGCCCTTCAAGCTGAGGATGCCGGGGGTGTAATCCATCGGCCCGGCCAGCATGCGGGTGAACACCAGATTGACCTCATGTTCCGGCGGGTTCGGCGGCTGGCCCCAGGCGTTGTACTCCATGCCGCGTGCGCCTTCGCGCGAGATCCAGTTGGGATAGGTGCGGCGTAGGCCGGTGTCCTTGATCGGCTCATGCGGGTTCACCGACAGATGGCGGCGCGCTGCTTCATGCACCACCTTCAGATGGTGGCGCGCCATGAACTGCCCGTCATGCCACTCGCGCCACAGCGGGCCACCGGCCGGATCGCGGCGGTCGACCTGGCCGTCATCGCAGACGTAGCCGGTCTTGAACTGGTCCACGCCCAGCCGCGCGTACAGGTCCAGCGCAGCGTCCAGCTGCTCCTCGTAGTGCTCGATGGCGCAGCCGGTTTCATGGTGGCCGATCAGGTGCACGCCCTTGTTCAGGCCATACGCCGACAGCGCTTCAATGTCGAAATCGGGCGTGGCACGGGTGAAATCGAAGTCGTAGCCATTGCCCACCCACATGCCGTCCCAGCCCGGATTCCAGCCTTCCACCAGCACGCCACGGAAGCCGTGCGCGGCGGCGAAGTCGATCACCTTCTTCGTCTTCGCGGTGGTGGCCGCATGCTTCGGCCCGGTCGCCCAGCTCTCGTTGTCCAGGTGCATCGACCACCACACCCCCAGGTACTTGGCCGGCTTCACCCAGCTCACGTCGCCCAGCGCATTGGGCTCGTTGAGGTTGAGAATCAGGTCCGATTCGACCAGGCCCCCGGCACGGTCGGCGATCTGCAGCGTGCGCCACGGCGTGGCGAAGGGCAGGGTGCGGCGCACCTTCCAGCCTTCGGCCGAAGGCGACAGCTGCGCGCGCAGGCGTTGGCCTTCGGTGCGGCGCAGCCACATGCCGGCGTAGTCCACCAGTGCGGCCTCATGGATCGCCACGTGCAGGCCATCGCGGCTGCGCAGGGTCATCGGCGTATGCACCAGCGGCACCTCGCGCAGTGGCGTGCGCTGGTACAGGTACTCGTAGTGGATCGGTTCGCCGGCAGGGATCCACCACGCGGTGGAATCCTGCGCGATGGCGAACTCGGTCAGCTCGTCATCGATGATCGCTTCGTGCAGGTTCGGCTGCTCGGGGAACACGTAGCGGAAGCCGAGGCCATCGTCGTAGACGCGGAACACCACATCCAGCCGGCGCTTGCTGCCGGTGGTCTCGGCCAGCTGCACGGTCAGTTCGTTGAAACGGTTGCGGGTAATCCGGCGCTCGCCCCAGGGCTGTTCCCAGCGGTCATCGACGCTGCGTTGCTGTTGGCCGAGCAGGGCGAAATCCCGGTCCAGGCGCCCATCGCGCAAGGCAAAGCCCAGCTTCGAATCTTCCACCACGGTCTCGCCGAAACGCTCGACGCGATAGCGCGCGGTGCCACCGTCCAGCACCAGGCTAACCTTGAGCACCTTTCCCGGTGATTCGACGCTGGCCACCTGCGGCGCGGCCTGCGCCAGCGTGGCCAGGCCCAGCAGAGCCAGACCGAGCAGGTGCGCGAACACCGCGCGTACAGCAGTGGGTGACATCGGCATTTCCCCTCCCAAGGCGCCGTTGGCAGACCCGGACCATAAGCCAGCACGGCAGGCCCGCTACCGCGCAACGCCATGAATACGTATGCAACTGGACGCAGCCGACAGCGCCGCGTCTACCATGGGGCCAAGGCACCTTGAGGGAGGGGCCGCGCCCGCCCGCCGGCAACGACGGTGCGGACCTACAACGCGTGCAGAGAGGGAGGGAGGCCGACGGGCGCAAGCCGGTCCGCCGCTTCGATGCTGAAGATCATTTGCCTGACCGCTGCCCTGGGGGCAGCGCTGGGATCGACCGCGCAGGCGGCCGACCTGCAATTCGACGGCCGCCATGCGCGCGCCGAGACCGCTGCCAACGGCAGCTACGTGCTGCATGCGCCCAAGGGGGAGGTGCGCATCGCGCCCATGCCGATGCGCAGCCAGACCGGCAGCGTGATGTTCGATGCCTTGTTCGCGCTGGCCCAGCAGGAGATGGACCAGGACCGCGTAGATGCGATCCGCGATCCTGCATTCGATGAGGGCCGGCCGGTGCCGTGCGAGTGCTTCCAGACTGGTGCGCGCTGGCCCTACGTGTGGACCCGTGATGTCAGCTTCGCCGCCGACCTGGCGCTGGCGCGGCTGGACCCGCAGCGCACGCGGCAGTCGCTGCAGTTCAAGCTGTCGGCGGCGCGCGATGGCCATACGCCCGGCCTGTTCGTCGCGCAGGACACCGGTTCCGGCGGCAGCTGGCCGATCAGCAGCGACCGCGTGGTGTGGTTCCTGGCGGCACGCCACCTGCTGGACGATCGCGCGTTTGCCGACCAGGTCTGGCAGGCGCTGCAGGGCACGCTGGCGCAGGACCGCGCGATGGTGTTCGACGCGCAGATGGGCCTGTACCGTGGCGAGACCTCGTTCCTGGACTGGCGTGAGCAGACCTATCCGGACTGGACCCGCGAGGACGTGCGCTTCATCGGCGACTCCTATGCGCTGTCCACCAACGTGCTGCACTATCAGGCGCTGCGCCTGGCCGAACGCCTGGCCGGCCAGCATGGTGATGCCCGCGCGGCCGACTACAAGGCGTGGGCAGATGCGCTGGCGCAGCAGATCGATGCGCGCTTCTGGCGCGAGGACATGGGCCAGTACATGAGCTACATCGGTGAAGCCGCGCACCCGGTGCCCTACGCCAAGGTCGATCTGCTCGGCCTGTCGCTGGGCATCCTCGCCGAGGTGTTGCCGGGCGAGCGTGCGCGCCGTGCGCTGGCGGCCTACCCGTTGGGGCCGGCCGGCAGCCCGGTGGTCTGGCCGCAGGAGTCGCAGCAGCCGATCTACCACAACCGCGCGATCTGGCCGTTCGTCAGCGCCTACTCTCTGCGTGCGGCGCGGCAACTGGATGATGCACCACGCATCGCCGCCGAGATCCGCTCGTTGATGCAGGGCGCCGCGCTGGCCGGTTCCAACATGGAGAACTACGAGCTGGTCAGCCAGGCCGTGCATGTCGACGAAGGCGCACTCAGCGGCCCGGTGGTCAACTCCGAACGCCAGTTGTGGTCGGTGGCCGGCTATCTGTCGATGGTGCTCGAAGGTGTGTTCGGTGTGCAGGACGATGGCCGCGTTCAGCCCAAGCTGCCGGCCGTGCTGGTGCCGGAGCTGTTCGGCACGCACCCCCGCATCACGCTGGAAGCCAACGGTAGGCGCTATGTGCTGGAGCGCCCGCAGAACGTGGGCGATGGCCTGCTGGTGGCCGGCAGCACCATCACACGTGGTACGACTACCACGGTGCAGCTGGTCGCTGCCCCGGCAGCAACCGGTTTCGCTGCCACGACTGCGGATGCCAACGCGCGTGCGCCCGTAACACCGGCGGCACCGCAGGCCCTGCGCATGGGCACGGGCTGGAACGTTCCGGTGCAAGCCGAGCAGGTTCTGTGGAAGGACGGCAGGGCCCTCGTCGCCAGCAATGGCCCGGTGCACATCAGCGATGATGGCCTGCAGCACTGCCTCAGCCTGACCCTGCGCGACGGTGCGCTGGAGTCGCTGCACAGCCCGACGCTCTGCGTCGGTCCGCAGCAGGTGCTGAAGGGCGAGGAACGCTGGCAGTTCACCGCGGCCCAGGCCGGGCAGGTGCGCCTGCGCCTGCAGTACCGCAACGCGAACGGGCCGATCAACACCGGCGTCACCGCTGCGGTCAAGCAGCTGGTTCTGCAGTGCCCGGGCCAGCCGTTGCAGCGGCATACGGTCACCCTGCCGCACAGCGTGGCGGTGCAGGATTCGACCTCGGCAACATTCGCGGTGCCCAAGGGGCGGTGCACGGTCACGCTTGAAGAGGGCTTCAACATGAGCGCGCTGCAGCACTTCGCGCACTACACCGGCGGCAAGGGCGGGCGTGATGGTGTGCTCAACCAGGCCCAGGTGCAGGCACTGACGGTGGCGCCGGTGGCGATGGAAGAGGGCGCACGATGAGTCGTCCCGCCAAACCGCAGCTGTCGTTCTGGCAGATCTGGAACATGTGTTTCGGTTTCCTCGGCATCCAGTTCGGCTTCGCCCTGCAGAACGCCAATGCCAGCCGCATCTTCGAGACCCTGGGCGCGGACATGGACGCGGTGCCGGGGCTGTGGATCGCTGCGCCGTTGACCGGCCTGCTGGTGCAGCCGGTGATCGGCTACCTGTCCGACCGCACCTGGACGCGCTGGGGCCGCCGCCGTCCGTTCTTCATGATCGGCGCGGTGCTGACCACACTGGCCCTGCTGGTGATGCCGAACTCGCCAACGCTGTGGATTGCCGCTGGCACGCTGTGGGTGCTGGACGCCTCGATCAATGTGTCGATGGAACCGTTCCGCGCCTTCGTCGGTGACCAGCTGGCACCGCGCCAGCGACCGGTCGGCTACGCGATGCAGAGCTTTTTCATCGGTATCGGCGCCATCGTCGCCAGCTTCCTGCCGTTCATCCTCGCCCATTTTGGTGTGGCCAATACCGCAGCTGCCGGCGAAGTGCCCGATACCGTGCGCTATGCGTTCTACTTCGGTGCGGTGGTGCTGCTGGCGGCGATCACCTGGACGGTGGTCAGCACCCGCGAGTACTCACCGACGGAGCTGGCTGGCTTTGATGATGCCGAGCCGCCAGCGCACCACGCAGGGACTGCCATCAGTGGCCCGGCGCCGTGGACGCAGGTGGCGCTGTGGCTGGGGCTCGGCGTGGTGCTGGCGCTGCTGATCGCCTGGCGGCAGGGCGACAAGATGCTGTACGTGCTGGCGGGCTTGTGTGCGGGTTACGGCGTGCTGCTTGCGCTCGCCCGTGCGCTGCCGGGCACCCACATGCTGGCCGCCATTGTCGGCGATCTGCGCGCGATGCCGGTCACCATGCGTCGCCTGGCGTGGGTGCAGTTCTTCTCGTGGTTCGCGTTGTTCGCGATGTGGATCTACACCACCGCCGCGGTGGCCGGTATCCACTTCGGCTCGACCGATCCGCAGTCGGAGGCCTACAACGAGGGAGCCAACTGGGTGGGGGTGCTGTTCGGCGCCTACAACGGCTTCGCTGCGCTGGCCGCGGTACTGATCCCGCCGATGGTGCGTGCGATCGGCCTGCGCTGGAGCCACCTGGTCAACCTGTGGCTGGGCGGTGCCGGCCTGGTGTCGCTGATGTTCATCCGCGACCCACACTGGCTGCTGCTGTCGATGGTCGGCGTCGGCTTCGCCTGGGCATCCATTCTTTCGCTGCCATACGCACTGCTGTCCGACAGTGTGCCGGCATCGAAGATGGGCGTGTACATGGGCATCTTCAATTTCTTCATCGTGATCCCGCAGCTGGTCGCGGCCAGTGCGCTCGGCTTCGCCCTGCGCGCCTGGCTGGGTGGCCAGCCGATGCATGTGCTGGTGCTGGGCGGCTGCAGCCTGTTCGTCGCCGGCCTGTGCGTGCTGCGGGTTCCGTCCCGTCCGGAGGTAGTGTGATGCGTGGTGCGCTGTCTGTTGCTGTTTCCCTGGTACTGCTGGCCGGCCATGCGGCGGCCGCGCCACGCCCGGACTATGTGGGCACCACCGAACCGTTTGCCAGCGATGCGGTGTACTTCGTGGTCACCGACCGCTTCGTCAACGGCGACCCGTCCAACGACCATCGCGACCAGGGCGGCACGCACCGCACCTTCGATATCCCGGTGCCGTGCCCGGACAAGGTGGACGGCAACATCGGTTATCTCGGTGGTGATTTCCGCGGTGTGCTCGACAATGCGCAGTACATCCGCAACCTCGGCTTTGGTGCGGTGTGGATTACCCCCATCATCGACAACCCGGACGAGGCGTTCACCGGCAGCAAGCCGATCAGCTGCACCAGTACGCTGACCGATCGCGGCAAGACCGGCTACCACGGCTACTGGGGCATCAACTTCTACAAGCTCGATGAGCACCTGCCCAGCAAAGACCTGGACTTCGCGGGGTTGACCAAGGGCTTGCACGGCGCAGGCCTGAAGGTGGTGCTGGACATCGTCGGCAACCACGGCTCGCCGGCCTGGACCATGCCGACGCGGCAGCCGCAGTTCGGCCAGATCTTCGACAAGGACGGCACACTGATCGCCGACCACCAGAACCTGCCGCCGCAGGAGCTGGATCCGAAGCACAACCCGCTGCACGCGTTCTACAACAACATCGGTCCGGTCGACAGCAAGGACGGCTCGATCTTCGATGGCAACCTGGCTGAACTGTCCGACTTCAACCAGGACAATCCGGCGGTGATGGATTATCTGGTGGGTGCTTACCTGCAGTGGACTGCACAAGGGGTGGATGCGCTGCGCATCGATACCATCGGCTGGCTGCCGCATCCGTGGTGGCATGCCTTCGTCAAACGCATCCGCGCTGAATATCCGGGCATGTTCATGTTCGGCGAAGCGTTCGACTACAACGCGGCGAGCATCGCCGAACACACCTGGCCGTCCAATGCCAACGTGAGCGTGCTGGATTTCCCGTTGCGCGGCGCGTTGGAACAGACCTTCGGCATCGCCGGCAAGGGCTTTGAAACCCTGGCCGAGCCACTGCACCTGACCGGCGGCCCGTACGCCAATCCGTACGAGCTGATGAGCTTCTACGACAACCACGACATGCCGCGCCTGCAGGCCAGCGACAACGGCTTCATCGATGCGCACAACTGGTTGTTCACCGCACGCGGCATTCCGGTGGTCTATTACGGCTCGGAAACCGGCTTCATGCGTGGTCGCGCCGAGCACGCAGGAAACCGTGCCTACTTCGGTCAACCGCGCGTGGACGCTGCCCCGCAGAGCCCGATCTTCGCGCCGCTGCAGCGCATCGCCAAACTGCGCGAAGCCACCCCGGCGCTGCAGCGCGGCCTGCAGGTGAACGAGCGGCTGCAGGGTGATGAGGCGGTGTTCTTCCGCGTGCTGCAGCAGGGCGACGTGGCGCAGACCGCGCTGGTGCTGCTGAACAAGGGCGACCGGGCCAGAACCTTCACCGTAGCGCGTTACGTGCAGGCAGGCCGCTGGCGCGATGCACTGGACGGCGGTTCGTTGCAGGTGGATGCCTCCCTGAAGGCCGACGTGCCCGCGCACGGCGTGAAGGTGTACGTGCTGGACGCCGCCGTGCAGCAGCCGGCATTGCAGGCCGAGCTGGACAAGGCGATGGCCGACCAGCGGGCGCGGGATCAGCGGCTGGGGCGGTAGTGCCGGCCGCTGGCCGGCAACCCATGAATCCATGGCACCTTCAGGTGCCGGCCAGCGGCCGGCACTACCTGGTTTGCCTGCATCCGGCACAATAGGCACCCCTCACGCCCCGCCGTACCGCCATGACCGACCTCGCCCCGCAGACCCCGATCGAAACCCTGCTGAAGGCGGCGATGGACGGGGCGGTGCCGATCCGCGCCTTCATGGAAGCCTTCGTCGCCTCCGAGGTGGTGCTCCTGACCGGCAGCCTGGTCACCCCCGACGGCAGCGGCTTCGACCCGCTGCTGTTCGACAAGCAGGGCACCCTGCATGTGGCCGTGTTCACTGATCCGTCGCGGGTGGGCATCTACAGCCAGCAGGCCGAACACCAGATCCGCTGGCTGACGCTGGACGTGCTGCGCCGGGTGCCCAGCGGCTACGGTGTCGTGATCAACCCGGGTACGCCTCTGGGCTTCGAGATCTCGCCCAGTGGCGTTGGCGAGATCCTGAAGGACTTCGCCCAGGGCTGAGCCGTCGCCGTGCTGTTTGCAGAGTCGAGCATGGCTCGACGCTGCAGAAGGCTTCCCTTCGAGCGCCGTCCGTGATCCCCTTGGATGACATTGGGATAGAGGCATTGCCATGGAATTCAGGGTATTAACCGCCGACGCACCGGAACGGCAGCAGTTGGCCCGGTGGTACCACGCGGAATGGGGCCAGGACGCCGGTCTGTCGCTTGAACAGGAACTGGAGCGGCTGAATCCGCCGCAGGATGCCGAAGGCTTTCCGCACCTGATCGCCGCCTTCGATGACGGTCAGGTCGTCGGCGCGGTGCAGCTCAAGCGCAGGGAGATGCCGGCTTTCCCGCAATACGAGCATTGGCTGGGCAGCGTGTTCGTGGCCGATAGTCATCGCGGGCGTGGGCTGGCTGGCGCGCTGGTGGAACAGGCCGCGGCGCAGGCGGTGCGGATGAGCGTTTCCGACCTGTATCTGCAGACCGAAGCGCTGGATGGCGGCCTGTACGCTCGGTTGGGCTGGAAGCCCCTGCAGGAAGCTGACAGCCATGGCTATCGCGTGCTGGTGATGGTGCGCAGGGTGGCTGCATGAATGCCCCCGCACCTCGCCATTCGCGGTCGGCCCTGATCTTCCTGATCGCAGCCATCGTCGTCGCGCTGGTGTCCATGCCCGTGCTGCGCGCGGTAGGCATGGTGCTGTGGCCGGTGTTCGTCATCGCCTGGCTGATCAACCTGGGCGCGGCCTGGCATCTGGCGCAGTGGGCGCGCCAGCAGGGCCGGTCGGCCTGGGCCTTCGGGTTGTCGGCGGCACTCGGCACCGTCGCCTCGATCGTGGTCTATGTACTGCTGGCGTTGCTGGGGCCGAAGGCGGCGGCGCGCTGAAGGCGCTGTGCCGAGCATGGCTCGGCACTACATGCGGCATGCGGAGCGCCGACGCAACCGCCGGCGCTCCATCACTTCACATCGTCACCTTGCGCCGGTTGTCATCGCTCACCCGGTCGATCAGCTTGTTGTAGGGATCGAAGCCTGCTTCATCCGGCTTTTCATCCACCGTCACCGTGATCTTCGGATCGGCGCTGGTGATGTGGTGGCGCTGCAGATACAGCACCTTCTGGTCGCGTTCCTTGCCGGAGGGCCCGTTGGCGAACACGCCGATCTCAACCCAGTCATCCATCGTGCCGTCGCTCTCCTTGCCCTTGCCGTCGGCGTACTGCTTGGCGGCGTGCAGGTCCAGGGTCACCTCGTAGCGGCCGTCATCACGCTTGCGGGCGCTGGCGGCCATCACCCGGTTGTCGTAGAAGCTGATTTTCTCGAACAGGTCGGTGACCAGCTGCTGGCGGTCGGCCGGGGTCTCGGCCCGGATGTAGTCCAGCAGTTCGCGTGAGGTGGTGTACGGCGGTTGCTGATAGCCCTTGTCCTGCAGGAAGTGCTTCAACGCACGGTTCAGCGCCTGCTCGCCGATTTCCTCGCGCAGCCGGTAGAACACCAGCGAACCCTTCTGGTAGTGGATGTACTGCTGGTTCTCCACACGTTCCAGCGGCTGTTCCTCGATGGCCTCGCCGCCGCGGCCGGACAGGTAGCCGTCCAGTTCGCGCTTGAGGAACTGGCGCATGTGCTGGCGGCCGTACTCCTGCTCCATCACCATCAGTGCAGAATACTGCGAAAGCGATTCGGACAGCACCGTCGCGCCCTGCACGTTGGCACCGATCACCTGGTGCGCCCACCATTGGTGCGCGATCTCGTGCGCGGTTACGTAGAACACGTAGTCCACCTTGTCCGGGTCACGCAGGTCGGCGATGAAACCGATGGCCTCGGAGTAGGGGATGGTATTGGCGAACGACTGCGCGAAGCGCGCATAGCCCGGGAACTCGATGATGCGTACCTGGCGGTGCTGGTAGGGCGTGAAGTTCGCTTCGTAGTAGGCCAGCGACTTCTGCACCGCTTCGATCATCCGGTCCACGTTGTAGCCGTGCGCCGGGTCGAAGTAGACCTCGATCGGGATGTCCTTGTACTTCGCCTTGCGCACCTCCCAGCGTGCCGACAGATAGGCGTAGAAGTTCAGCATCGGCCGATCCATGGCGTAGCTGAAGCAGCGGCGGCCATTCACCGCGGTCTCCTTCTGCAGGTAGCCCGGCGCCAGCGCCACCTGGTCCGGTGCGGTGCAGACCGTGGTGCGGAAGTCGAGCCAATCGGCATCGTTGGAGATGTAGGTGTTGGCACGCGCGGCTTCGTCTTCCAGCTTGGGCATGCGCCGCGGCTCACCCAGGCCGCGCTTGCGCCGCTCGTTGCGGTCGCTGATCTCGGCGCCTTCGTTGTAGCCGAACGACGGCAGTACGCGGCTGTTGAAGAACGTGCCGTTGTCGACGATGTTGCTCGGCGCCTGGCCGGCGGTGATGCCATTGGGTTTCTGCACCACCCGGAAGTGGACGTTGCGGCTTTCACCCGGTTGCAGTGGCGCGGCCAGGCGGTAGATGCGGTAGCCAAGGTCGGCGTCGTGCATCGACAAGGTCTGCCCACCCAGGTCAGCCGCGACCAGCTGCTTGTCGTCGCCCATCGAGACATGCACGTCCTGGATTGGCACGGCATGCGTGTTGCGCACCGTCCAGTTCGCATCGATCACCATCGACTGCGATTCGGGGAACAGGTCCACGCGGTTGTCCACCGCCACGATGCGAGGCTGCGGCAAAGTGCGGTACTTCGACAGCTCGCGCTCGTAGCGGGCCTGCAGATCCAGCTGCTGGTCGGGCGAGATGAACTCGTTGCGGATGTTGGTGCTCCAGTAGAGCCAGCCGCCCACGCCGATGAAGGCCAAGGCCGCTACTCCAGCGAAGACGCCGGTCGGACCGCGCAGGCGGCGGCCGGCCAGGGCCAGTCGCTGGCGCAGCCCTTGGCTGACGCCACGCACCCAGAATGCCGATGCCAGGCACATCAACGTCAGCAGGAACAGGTCCCAGTAGCCCTGGAACGCCAGCTGCCCGGTCAGGAAGTGGCCGTAGCCGTTCATGTCCGAATAGGGCGCGTTGGGCCAGCTGCCGAAGTTGTACAGGTTCTGCGTGTAGTCGAGCAGGCCGAGCACACCCTGGCCGATCATCACCACGATCAGCAGTGCGTAGCCGACGAACTTGTTGTTGGTGAGCACCTGCAGCACCAGCGCCAGGCCGCCCATCAGGATGTAGACCACCGAATCCAGGGCCAGGCTGCGCAGGTACAGCAGCGGCTCCAGATGCGTGTAGCCCTTGGCCAGCTGCACACCCATCGCCGCCAGCGCGCCGGCGGCCTGGAAGCAGATGATCACCGCCAGCAGTGCAGTGAACTTGGCCAGCAGCGGCACCCAGTTCGGCACCGGCATGGCATCGGTCACTTCATTGATGCGCGCGCTGCGTTCCTTCCAGACCAGCTCACCGGCGAAGAACAGCACGATGATCACCAGCAGCCAGCTGAAGGCGCCCTGCAGGCCCATGATCATCTGCGAGGTGACCGGCCAGATCGAGGTGCCGTACAGGGTCTGCCGGAACAGCGCGCTGGGCAGGAAGTTGGCCAGGCCGAGCACGAGCAGCACGATGAACGGCACGCTGCGCAGGACGCCACGTGTATCGAAGCGGACCTGGCGCAGGAACTGCTGCCACGCCGTGGTGGTAGTGAACGCCGGTACCACGCGCGGCAGCGTTGCGCGGGTGGGGCGGACGGCGCCGGCATCGGCAACCGGTTGCGCCTGCCTGAGGCCCCAGCGCCGACGGCCACTGCCGCTGCGTTCGGTGCGGAACAGCGCGAAGGTGGCGGTGAACAGCGCGGCAGCCACGCCCAACCACAGGGCGCGATTGGCCAGCAGGTAACCGGCCAGCTCGGGAATCCCGTTGTTGCGTTCGGCGGTGGACCAGTAGCGGATCGTGCGGCCCAGTGCGCGCATGCCCAACGGTTCGCTCAGCACCGCGATCCACGTGTTGTCGATGTCGCGCAGCAGGGCTGCACTGACGCCATACAGCACGAGGTAGGCCACCAGGCCGATGTAGACCCACAGGATCGAGCGCGTCAGCGCCGCCAGCAGCGACAGCAGCGCGGTGGTGAACAGCAGGTTCGGAATGACGATGACCGCGAACGTCCACGCATAGCCCTGCCAGCTGATCGGGCCCATGCGCTCGGGATCGACCCACGGCATGAACGGCGCCAGCCACAGGCCGAACGCGATCAGGACGTAGACCAGCAGCCCGGCCGCCAGGGCGGCAGCGATGCGCCCGGCCAGGTAATCGCGGCGCTTCACCGGACTGGCGAAGATCAGTTCGGCGGTGCCGAGTTCGAAGTCACGCAACAGCGCATTGCTGACGAACAGTGCGGTGACCAGCATGCCAAGCAGGGTGAAGATGCCCAGCATCTGCGCGATCACGGTGGGCGCGTTGCTGTGCACGTTGCCAGTGCCGCCACCGATCTGCACGGCGTCGCTGGAGGCGGCGGCGAAGGCGAGCAGGGCGAACAGCCCGGCCAGCAGCCACAGCAGCGGGGAACGCAGCTGCTCGCGCAGCTCGAAGCGGAAGAAGTTGAGGATCATGGCGTGCTCCGCTCAGGCTGCCGCGCGGGCACGGGCCTGCATGCGCAGGCGCTGGAAGTACACGTCCTCGAGGTCGGGAGCTACGGCCGCAAAGCCGTCGCCGGGGTCGTTGGCGCTGTGCACGTGGATCACCGGGCGGCCACCGACCAGGCGGGTCGACAGCACCACATAGCGCGCTTCGTGGTCGGCCAGTTCAGAAGGATCGACCTGCTTGCGCCAGACCTGGTGCTGCAGGGCGTCGATGGCTTCGGCAGGACGGCCGGTCAGCAGCACCTGGCCCTTGTTCATGATCGCCATCGTCGGGCACAGATCGGTTACGTCCTCGACGATGTGGGTGGACAGGATCACCGCCACGTTCTCGCCGATGGCCGCCAGCAGGTTGAGGAAGCGGTTGCGTTCTTCCGGGTCGAGGCCGGCGGTGGGTTCATCGACGATCACCAGCCGCGGGTCACCCAGCAACGCCTGGGCAATGCCGAAGCGCTGGCGCATGCCGCCGGAGTAGGTGCCCAGCTTGCGCTTGCGGGCGTCCCACAGGTTCACCTGCTGCAGCAGTCCATCGACCACCTCGCGGCGCTGCGCGCGCTGGGTCAGGCCCTTGAGCACCGCGAAATGCTCCAGCAGGTCCAGCGCGCTGACTTTCGGGTACACGCCGAAATCCTGCGGCAGGTAGCCCAGCCGGCGGCGCACCGCGTCCTTGTCGCGCAGCACGTCGATCGGTGTCTCGCCGGGGATGGTGAGCACGGCCGTGCCGCTGTCGGCCTCCTGCAGGGTGGACAGCGTGCGCATCAGCGACGATTTGCCGGCGCCGTTCGGGCCGAGCAGGCCGAACATGCCGCGCGGGATGTCCAGGTTGACGTTGTTGAGGGCATGCACGCCGTTGGCGTACGTCTTGGACAGCGAATCGATCTTCAGCATGCGACGTACACCTTTCAATGGGCGATGTCTGCGCGTTATCCGCGCATCAGCCTCCGTGCGCATCCGCCGTTGGTCATGGGGGGAGAATTCCGCCGTCGCACGTTGGGGCGTGGGGCGGTGGCCTGGCAGCGCTTACCCGCGCAGCGAAGATTCCCGCACCACCAGCTTCACCGGGATGCTCTGGCTCTCCACCGGTTGCCGGCCGATCAGTGCCAGCAGGCGCTCCACCAGCAGCTGTCCGGCCTGCTTGGTGTCCTGCTGCACGGTGGTCAGCGCCGGGGATACCGAGGCCGCCAGTGGGATGTCGTCGAAGCCGGTCACCGCCACGTCCTGTGGCACCCGCAGGCCAGCCTCGCGGAGCGCGCGCATCGCACCGATGGCGATCAGGTCGCTGGCGGCGCAGATCGCATCGATCGGTTCACCGCGCGCCAGCAGCACCTGGCAGGCCTCCTGGCCGGAAGCCTCGGTGGTGATCGCATCGTGCTGCAGCGCCGGTTCGGCGGCCAGGCCGTGGTCCTGCAGGGCCGCGACATGGCCGCGGTAGCGTTCCTGGAATTCGGGGTAATGGCTGGAGGCATGGCCGAGGAAGGCGATGCGGCGGCAGCCCTGCTGCAACAGGTGGGTGGTGATGTCATGCCCGCCCTGGAAGTTGTCGCTGCCGATCGACACGCCGGGCTGGCCGGGCAGGGCGGCGCCCCAGCGCACGAAGTGCGTGCCCTGTTCGACCAGCCGCTGCAGGCGGTCGCGCGATTCGTGGTAGTCGCCGTAGCCGAGCAGGATGATGCCGTCGGCCTTGTTGCTGTCCTCGTAGTCGGCCTGCCAGTCGGTGGACAACTGCTGGAACGAGACCAGCAGGTCCTGCCCGTGCAGGGCGCAGGCGCGGGTGATCGAGCCCAGCATCGAGTGGAAGAACGGGTTGATCAGCGAGTCGTCGTTGGTCGGGTCTTCGAAGAACAGCAGGGCCAGGGTGCCGGCGTTGCGCAGGCGCAGGCTGGAGGCGTTCTTGTCGACCTTGTAGTTCAGCTCGCGGGCGATGCGCAGGATGCGCTCGCGGGTCTCGGCGTTGACCATCGGGCTGCCACGGAGCGCCCGCGACACGGTCGGCTGGGAGACCCCGGCCAGGTGGGCGATGTCCAGGGAGGTGGCTTTGCCTTTGATCGTCATGGGAACGCGGAAGGGGGCAGGCGGAAGGTGCCTGGGCATGATGCCATGCGGTGGCTGCCGGCCGTCCTGGCCGACGCCGCTTGTGGTCAAGGTCGCGGGTGTGCGACGGTCAGTGCCACAGCCTGATGGAGCCAAGCGGTGTCCTTTCGCCTGTACCCGGATGTTCCGGATGATTTCGAGGCGCGGATCCGTATCCTCGCGCCGGAGGAGGGCGGGCGACGCAGCCCGGCCCGGAACGGTATCCGCTGGGACTTCGCCTACGCCGATGACGCCGGGACACCCGAGCTGTTCATGATCTGGCCCGACTTCCGGCACGCTGAGGGCGACAGCTGGGCGACCGAGCTGCCGCTGCCGGTGGGCGAGCCCCTTCTGGCGGGCCTGACCGTGGTCAATGAGGTGCTGAGGGCGGGGTTGCACCGGGAGCGTATCCAGCCGGGCGTGCGCTTCCACTGCCATGAAGGGCCCAAGGTGGTGGCGGTGGGGGAGGTTACGCGGGTCACCGGCCTGCTGCTGGATCGCCCCCTGCTTCGTTGAGGCCGGTTCCGACCCGGATCGGCCGGATTCCCGACGGGCCGGGGGCGAAGGGAATGGTAAGATGCCTCGTTCCGATATCCCCCATTCGCAACCGTGGGAGGTCCAGCGTATCGGCACCCCGTCGGGTGTGCTATCACTGGTCCAGCCCCGGACAACGGAAGAATCCATCTATGGCGCGCGGCATCAACAAAGTCATCCTGGTCGGCAACCTCGGCAACGACCCGGACGTGAAGTACACCCAGAGCGGCATGGCGATCACCCGCATCAGCCTGGCCACCACCAGCGTCCGCAAGGACAAGGATGGCAACCAGCAGGAACGTACCGAATGGCACCGCGTGGTGTTCTTCGGCAAGCTCGGCGAGATCGCCGGCGAGTACCTGCGCAAGGGCAGCTCGGTCTACGTCGAAGGCAGCCTGCGCTACGACAAGTACACCGGCCAGGACGGCGTGGAGAAGTACTCCACCGACATCGTTGCCGATGAAATGCAGATGCTGGGCGGCCGTGGTGAAGGCGGCGGTGGCGGCGGTGGCGGCAACTACGGCGGCGATCGCCCGCAGCGCCAGCAGGCGCCGCGCCAGGAGTACGGCGGCGGTGGCGGTGGCCAGCGCGGCGGCTATGGCAACCAGGGCGGCAACCAGGGTGGCGGTTACGGCAACCAGAGTGGCAACCAGCGCCCGCAGCCGCAGCAGGCGCCGCCGATGGATGACTTCGCTGACGACGATATTCCGTTCTAGAAGATACCTTTTAGTATCTGTTAACAAGGGCTCTTAGCGCATTTGCCAAGGGCCTTTTTTTGTTGTTAACGTTTTCCATCGGTTGCCGATTTCTCGGCTTACCGACTACCTTTGGGAACATCAGTCCGTGGGGGGCATTGATCGGGAGTTGGTTGGGACACTCTCGAACGAAGCGTTTGGGTAGAACTCTGGGCGACTCTGGTACAGATGTGCATTGTTCTGTCGCTTCCGTCTTTGGTTATTAGGATGAGACGTGCGAGAGGTGGATCGAGCTTCCTGCGTTCCCGCGATGCATAATTGCGGCCAAGCAAGGGACTGCTCAGGTCTTGACCATATGAATGACTCGGGGGGAGGCGTGTCTGCGAAGAAGGGGCTGATGAAGTGGCTTGGCGCGTTTGTCGCCTTTGATATGGTGATGCTCACTTTCGCGCTGATTCCGGATTGGCGATGGGGGCCGGTTGAGCCTCAAGTCATTGTCAGCGCGCTAACGACAGTGCTCTGTCCGCCGGTGCTGTATCTGATCACATCCATCCTTCCTCCAGAGCTAAAGGCAATTCTTGTCTTCTGGCGGACGAAGTACACGTTGCCAGGTCATTGGGCATTCTCGAGTCACTTGTATGCAGACTCCAGAATCGATGCCGATGCGGTGACTGCTCGTAGAGGGCCGCTTCCTTCAGAGCCGGAGGCGCAGCAGCGCCTCTGGTACAAGATCTATCGGGAGCATCGCAACGATGAATCCGTACTTGATGCCAATCGCCGCTTTCTTACCTTCCGCGAACTGGCAGCAGTTTCGGCCTTGGTTACTGTCATAGCTCCGATCGCGCTATCGATCATTGGCTTCGGATTTGCGGGAGGTGCTGTCGTTGCTGTGTTTGTCGTCCAGTACTTGGGCGCATGCTTGGCTGCTCGATCGGCGGGTGCTCGTTTGATCCGTACGGTACTGGCTATTGACGGCGCAGAGGCAGTAGCGATTACACCGGCCTCTGCCTGACTTTGCCCACTTCTAGGGTGTAGATCTGACAATGGCTGGAAGGAATGTGGCTAGCTCAGCGCGGTTGGCGAGGATGATCTGCTGCGAACGAGCTGATTCGTTCTCTTGCTCCTTTAGGCCAAGGCGCGCAAGAAGGTAGTAGCCCATTGCCTGCCTGCATCTTAGCGTCAACTTCCCCTCAGACATTCCGTAGTCCAGCTCAATCGCTCGCTGGGCGCCTTCCGGAAGCTCGGGATTTGGAGCGACTATCACTTGGATGAAACGGTTCCATTGCTCATCATCTTCGATCGTGGCCTGTGCGTTTCCGGCGCGTCGAGCCTGCAGGATTCGGGCGAAGACGAAATCGCGGTAGTCCTTGCGCAGATGGCAGAAAGCGCGGACATGCCACCGGAAGCCGTCGTAGCCCAAGGAGAGAGGAGTGATAGTCCTGATCTCTGGTGCCGGACGTTTCATCGTCTGATATGTGATCTCCAACGCTGCCCGGGACCTAATCGCGTCCACCGTTTCCCGAAGAAGCGAAACATCTACACGGCGGGTGGGAAAGCTCACTACCTCTGCTGGAGGCGGCAATCCCAAGAAGCTCAAGTCGTTGCTCAGCAATCCAGTGGATAGGGCATAGAGCTCAGCCAGGTATCGAGCGCTCGATGCTTCTGTGAACACTGGTGAGAAGGTTGTTAGGGCGATGTACGCCTTTTCCTTGGGATCGTAGGCTGCGTTGTCAGGCGCTCGCCTGGCGTACTCCGCGAAATCTAGCGTCCCTTGGGCTGGTGAGATTCTGAAGAACTCGACCAGATCTGATCGATTGACCTTCCCGGCCCAGAGGAGACGCGTATCGATGAACTCTAGGCGGCGAGCTTGCCCCCATCGCTCCTTCTTGCTGGGTGGGCTGTCCAACTCATTGTTTTTAAAAGGCATTCCTAAATTACCTCAAGAGATGTGCTAATTTTTATGACATCATAGTTTTTCGTAGTATAGTGCAGCCAGCGGCCACGGTACGTGGCTCAACATCGATGAGGCGCACCCTGAATGAGCACTATCACGTTCTTCCCGGTTGGCTGCGGTGACATGACCCTGATCCGACTCTCGGATCCGGCTGCTACTTCTATCTTGATCGACGTTAACATTCGAGCAGCAGCAGACGATCCTGATGACACAGATGCCCGCGATGTAGCAGCGGATCTACGCGATCGGCTACGACGTGATAGCAACGGTCGACCTTACGTCGACGCGTTCATGTTGAGCCACCCGGATGCGGATCATTGCCTGGGCCTCTCAAGGCACTTCTACCTGGGTCCCATTGAGGACTACCCCGACGACAAGAAGGATGACAAGGACAAGCGTATTGTCATTCGTGAGATATGGTCGTCGCCTCTGATTTTCCGTCGCCGTTCAAAGAATCATGTCCTCTGTAGCGATGCGGTGGCCTTCAACTCTGAGGCAAAGCGTCGTGTCAGTCAGTTCCGCAAGGGCCTGGGGAATAGGGATGGTGAGCGTGTCCTGCTGATGGGGGAGGACGTGGAGGGGAAGACGAATGACCTCAGCTCAATTCTCATCAAGCCAGGTGCGCAGTTCAATCGGGTCAACGGGGTTCTCAACAACTACTTCCAGGCGAGGTTGATTGCCCCAATTCTCTGCGATGACGCGGATGTCGTGGAGGAGCTCAAGAAGAACAACTCCAGTATCGTCATGAATTTCGAGCTGGATTCGATTGAGCCTGGGCGCCCTCGCTGCAAGTTCCTGACTGGTGGAGATGCTGAGGTTTACATCTGGGAGCTGCTCTGGAAGGAATATCAGGATGAACCTGAAGTGTTGGAGTATGACCTTCTCCAAGCCCCGCACCACTGCTCGTGGCACTCTCTTTCATGGGACAGTTGGTCCAAGAAGGGGAAGAACGCTCTGGTCTCACCTGATGCGCGAGATGCATTGGGTCAAGCGCGCAGGGGCGCTATGGTTGTCGCCAGCTCCAAGCGCATTCTGGACGATGAAAAGGACCCGCCATGCATTCGCGCTAAGCGCGAATACCTGAGCATCCTGGAGCCGGTTGGAGGCATTTTCATGTGTACCGGCGAACACCCGAACTACTGGAATCAGGCTCCTCTGGATCTTCAAGTTTCACACGGTAGTGTGCGGGTGAAAAAGGCGGGAGCGGGTTCGACTACCGTCGCAGCCCTTGCTGCTGCGCCCCGAGCAGGTTCCCCAAAGTGAATCATGACTTCTTGGAGTGGGGTGCGAGAATCCCGGATGAAGAGGTCGATCCTCTTCGTGACATCCGAATGCGGGCCTTGCTCAACGCCTGTAACGCTCATCCTCACTTCAATGTCGTTGAGCTTCGTCGCCTGGATGAACCATTCGCCGCAGAGATCATTGTTGCTGATGTAGGCGACGGCGCGGTGTCTCCCGGCAACGACGCCGGCATTGCAAGAATCGAACGAATTGCGCTTCTGTATCGAGATGGTGCTCGATTCCCGTTCGAGGCTCGCCCCCTCCGAATGGGCTTCCCGGTAACCCTTCATCAGAACTCGACGGGAGATGAGGGGCCGCCGTCTCTTTGCATTGTTGAGGGCGACTGGGAGCTGATTGAGCACAAGTTCACGCCTCAGGCGCTACTGAAGGCAATTCTAGATTGGTTGGAGAAGACTGCGGACGGTACGATTCACGCAGTGGACCGCGCTCTTGAGCCGATGTTCTATAGCAGGGGGGAATGGCTCATGCTTCCTCCCAACATTGCTGAGGTCTTGAAGGATCCAAAGAAGGAGCTGGCCTTCCTTGATGCCCATCTGTGGGAAGGAGGGGTCACTTATCGCACCAGGGTTTTGACCTTCAACGGCAATAGTGAAATTCCCCGCTATCGCTTGCTGGTTGTCAGTCTCGAACCGGTGGGGCATCCACCTCTCAGTTCACCGCCTTCGACTCTTGGCGATCTTGAGTCGGTGTTCGTGGCCAATGGGGTTAGTTTGATGCCGGCGCTCGCGGTTGCAGTTCAAGACGCATACCAGCGCTTCCGCGATGCGAGGCTTGAGCCTGGCGACAGCCCACTGATACTGATCCTTCAGGTTCCTCGGCAGCGCGATGGAGTCATCGAGCGGACCGACGTCATTGGCTTCCGAATGGAGTGCAGCCTTAGGACCTTGGGCCTCCAAGTTGAAGCACTGGGCCGATTCGGGACAGATGGGGAAGTCGAATGTACCCGCCTTCTGCTTGGCAATGAGCACGAGTGGCCGAACAGTGGGTGGCAGGATCTAAGTGTCGCGCACGTGGAGGTTAGTACAAGTCTGGACAGGAGTGATGCTCTTCGTTGGTCCGGCATTGAGGGTGGGCAGTTTCGAGGTGTGATCGCGGGGGTTGGATCATTGGGCAGCGCGCTGATAAGCATGTGGAGCCGATCTGCCTGGGGCTGGTGGGACTACATTGATCCGGACGTCTTGGCTCCGCACAACGTCGTTCGACACATTGGGACCCGGGACCAGGTTGGTGTTCCGAAGGTCGCGGTCGTTCGGCACTATGTTCGCAGCGCGTTGGGGATAGATGATCCAAATGTAGCCGCGCTGAAGGAGCGAGCGTCTGACTTGGAGAGTGCGGAAGTCCAAAGCTGTCTCCTTCGAGCCGACCTTCTCATCGATGCATCTACAACAGTTCAGGTCTCGCGCATCTGGTCGCAAGCAGATCTGCCTCGCGGAATGACGACGTTTCTGACCCCTTCCGGTGCGAGTTGTGTGCTGTTGGCAGAGGATAAGGCCAGAACCACAAGAGGCGGCTCGCTCGAGGCTCAGTACTACAGAGCCATCATTCGGGAGGATTGGGGACTGTCACACCTCCAGTCAGTCGGGGCCTCCATCCGTAGCGGTGCGAGCTGTCGTGACGTATCGTCGGTTCTCGCCTATGAAACGGTCCTACTTCACGCCTCGATACTTGCTGGTCAGATTCGGGTGAGGGCACTGGGGGCGGAAGCAAGCATTGACGTGTGGGATGCAGGGGGCGATGGCTGCGTGCGTCACATTAGCATTGGCGTTAGAAGAACGGTTTCCAGGAAGATCGATGACTGGAACGTGATGTGGGACGAAGGTCTGGAAGACCAACTCATGGCGGCGAGAGAGCAGGCGCTTCCGCTTGAGACGGGGGGGATCGTACTGGGCGTAGTCGACTTCAAGTTGAGGACCATTCACTTGGTTGATGGCCGACCAGCCCCCGATGACAGCATACCGACAACGATCGATTTCCAGTGCGGAAAGGCGGGTGTTCAGGATGATATCGATGAAGCTCAACGAAGAACCATGGGCATGGTCAGCTGGGTGGGGGCATGGCATTCGCATCCGCGAGGAATCAAGGCCATTCCTAGTGGGCAAGATCAAAAGCTCTTGTCGCACCTGGCACAACGTCTAGGCACTGACGGCTATCCCGCAGTGATGCTTATAGCGGGGGAGGATGGGGTCGATGTGTTTCTACGGGAAATGAGCAGCAGTGGTCCTGAGTAGCTCGCCGAATTATCCCTTTGGCGGCAGTACGCTCTTCCGGGAGCCGAGCCGAGCCGGGTTGGGTTGGGATGAAGGTAATGCGTCAGCAACGCTCTACTTCAATGCGGGTGTTGGACTTGGAAGTGGAGTCTAAGCCTTCCCGCGAGGTCTCTGACAGGGCCTTGTCCCGGGGCTATTTGTGCTCAAATAGACGTACTCCAGTCCCTTTAACTGTGGCAGCAGGCTGGTCATTACATGGAGTCGATGATGGGGCCATTGGACGCAAATCAAATGCTCGTGGCTGCGGCGAGCGCTAAGGTGCTCACGTGCGCGGCGAACAGCAATTGGCCATGGATACCTATTGTTACCGGAGTTCTAGCTTTAATAGGTGCTGTCGCAGGTACTTGGATCAATGGGTATCTTACAAGGCGTCGCGAGGCTGATGCCCATGAAAGAGTCCGACTGGCTGACTTCCTCTATCTGGCGGTCACCGTATCCGCTACCTTAGATTCATTCGCTTCGCTATGTGCGGCAGTAGTGTCAGATGATGGAACACGTCATGGAGAGCGCGACTACTCGAACAGCCCGCAAGGTGAACTAGTCGTTCAAGTGCCCTCTCCGAAGCTCGATCTGTCAGGTTTGGACGTTGTGTGGAGGTCGATGCCGGTAGATCTGCTCGACCAAGTCCATAGTCTGCCTATCAAGCTCGCAAATGCTGAAGCCTATCTTGACTTCGTTGCAGAGTATGACGGCTCCGGTGATCGCAGTGATTACTTCTCCGACCGGCGGTTGAGGTATGCAAAAATTGGCGTCGCCACGATTGAGGTGATTGCCGCGCTGCGTGCTCGCGCTGGTCTAAAGCCCCAGATTGACGAAGATGACACCACGATGCCGTTCCTTAGGCAGCAGTTGCAAGAGCGGAGTATGCTCGCGGAAGAGGCGCGTGAAAGGCAGAATGAATGGATGCGTGAATTTGCTGAGAAGTTAGAGCCTAGCAGCTCTCCCAATAGTTAAGCGCGGTGCCGATGACTAGGCTGAGCCTATGTTTCGGGGAGCGCACCGTACAACTTAGCACAAGCGGAGCAAGTCACCGGTCATGGTGAGCGGAGAGGAAAGATGGGGCCTAAGAGGCCCGACTCGATCTTGATCCTGAGCTGATAGTGTTCCTATTAAGCCTTGAGCCGACGTCAATTCTTGTTCACGATAGATGTCGGTTCATCATCTGGATGGTACTAACAATGGACGTTGAGGCAAGAAATCGTTTGTTGGGCGAAATTGCGGAGACCCTGAGAGGGGGGCGCGCACCGGAGCCAATATCTGTCCGCGAGCTCATTGGCTGGTTTGATGCGCTGCGTCGTGGCACTAACGTTAACTGGCATGTTCGTCGTTCTCTGGAGCAGGCTGGTCTAGTCACCGTTCCGGATTTTGAAAGTTCCCATATAGATGGACGGGTTCAGTTTGCATTGCCCCAGGCGCTCGAAGATCAACCGGAAGAGCGGCTCGAGAACAATGATCTGGAGCCAGTAGTGGAGCTTGCTCCGCAGCAAGGGGCCGCGCCAGTCCAGTTCGTTGGCGGGGCCGGAGTAGAGCCTGCATATCGCGTGAGCCGTTTACTAGACCCAAGACTGAGGCTGGTCACAATTGGACCTGATGCTTCGCTTGAGGAGGCAGTGACTCTCATGCTTCGACATGACTACTCACAACTTCCAGTCATGACAAATGAGCGAGATGTGCGAGGCGTTGTAAGTTGGGATAGCATCGGCCCAGCAATGGCACTCGGGCATCCTATGCCTCAGTTTGTTCGAGAATGCATGCGGCCACATGTTGAGGTTAAAGAGACAGATTCGCTATTTCAAGTCATCAACAGGATCATCGAGAGCTCGTATGTTCTTGTTCGTAATGAACGGCGATCTATTAGTGGCATCTTGACCACCACTGATTTGAGCCAGCAGTTCCAAGACCTGGCTGAGCCATTTCTGCTAATTGGCGAGATTGAAAATCACATCCGTTCGTTGATTGATGGTCGATTCACTCAAGAGGAACTTGCCGCAGTTCGTAATGAGAATGATCCAAATCGAGTAATTGAGTCTGTTGCGGACCTCACGATCGGAGAGCATATTCGGCTGATCGAAAACCCCGCCAACTGGGCCAGGCTAGGGTTGAAGGCCGACCGAGCAGTGTTTGTGCGAGAGCTTGACGTCGTTCGGCAACTTAGAAACGATGTCATGCACTTCGATTCTGACCGGATAACTGACGTTGAGCGCGGATCATTGCGAAATTTTGTTCAATTCATTCATGAACTGAAGGATAGACAGGCTCCAGTCTTGGATCGATAGATCTGTATCGATATCTTTCTCCCTGACCTGGGGTGACGATTTGCTCGTTGTCAATCTGGACTGCGTGGCTGTAGGAGCGGTGGCCATGGAATGATTTTAGTTTATAGACGTGGAGGCCATTCGTTGCCCGCATCGAAGTTGGTGGGTAATGCGATTGGGTCAGAATGGGGCGCTGATCCTGATGGAGATTACGTTGATTCGTGGGTTGGTCTAGAATGGCGGAGCCGTTCGCATTGGAACGAGGACATATAAAAATAGAGGGGCTCGTGGCTAAGAAGAAAGGAGCTGACCAACGCGTCGAATTCGCGGATGGCGTGAAGAGGGAGATTGCATTTGAAGCGCACCTGTTCTGCGTTAATCCGACTTGTTGCCGCTTCACGTCCTATGGAACGACAACGGGCAAAGCTAGAGCGATCGCTGAAGCTGCGCATATTGTTGCTGCCAGTTCCCAAGGACCCCGTTCCGAAGTGAGGATGACAGAGGCGAAGTTGAAGTCTGCGGAGAACGGAATATGGCTATGCAAGAACTGCCATGGCCTCATCGACGATGATCCCAGTGCGTACCCAATACAAATGCTGCGGGATTGGAAAAAGGCGCATCAGACATTTGTTTCGAAGCTTGTTGGTAAGGATTTCGATATCGTTCATTTCGAATTGTACGCACGAAGCCGAAACGTCGCCCAACGCCATAGCTTCCTAGGTTACATCGAGGGGCGGCGTGTTTTTTTTGACGCGCTCGATGTAGAGTATCCTGATCAAGTCGCGATATCGTTGGTGGAGATAAGGGCTAGAATCACTGAGTTATCTGGTCACTTGTCGAGGGACGATTTCGCATGGAAGCGTATGCAACGGATGAGGAATTCGATCCAAAAGTTCCTTACGGCGAACCCGCATCTTGCTACGTTGAGGTGCGATGGTGGAGATCCTGTCTTCGGGAAGTTCTGTCGTGATCTCGCCTCTCTGCGGGAAGAAATTATCCCATTAGTTATCGAGATCGCAGAAGATCTTGAATACCAGCTTGGCAATGAGCTCCTAGACGCCTATCGGCATTTGCAAGCATCCCGGCCGATTTCACAAATACCTTAGTTCTTAGCGATGCCCAGTGGTTCTGTACGGCGCGGGCTCGGTGGAGCGCCCAATGGGATGGCGGGAGCTCATTTGAATCGGAGACCCGCCGAGGGTAGGCTGCGCGGTTTGCCTCTTTGGCGATGGTCAACGGAGGGACGTTGGTCCTGTCTAGTGGTGGAGCTGTAGCGCTGCTGGCATTAGCACCCCGACGTGAGCTGTGTGAAAACTCTGCACCGACGGGCGCAGATGTTTACATTCGAGGGAGTTCAGGCGTTTGGAACCCCGCTTTACCGGTTCTATGGGGATTTGTTGTCACTTTTGGTATTCCCAACCGTTCTGATCGAACGCTCGCCTGCAGCACAAAAGAAAGCCCCGCTCATGCGGTAATGCTGTTCACTTAAGCAGCTGAGCCAATCAGAATCCGATGCCAGTCTTCTGGCATCGGATTTTTTGTGCCCATCCAACAGCAACTGCTCGACCTTGGTGACCTGTTCAATTTCTCCGACCTGA
>NZ_JCAFWP010000046.1:0-26470 GCF_059295135.1 Stenotrophomonas sp. INTA L402-1 | reverse complement strand
AGATGTGTATAAGAGACAGGCCGTATTCCTTCAGCTTCTTGCGCAGGGTGGCACGGTGGATGCCCAGCATCGCGGCGGCGCGGCTCTGGTTGCCTTCGCAGTGGTTGAGCACTTCCACGAACAGCGGAATCTCCATCTCGCGCAGCACGATCTCGTAGACATCGTCCGCATCGCAGCCATCAAGGTCACGCAGGTAGCGGCGCACGGACTGGGCGACGTGTTCACGCAGCGGTGGCCGGGGAGCGCCACGACTGTTGTCAGGACGAGAAAGGACAGCGTTCAAGGGGGTTCCCGATTCGGTTGGCCCGTGCGCGCGGAGCGCGCGGCCGGACGAGGTGGTGGCGGCCAGTCTAGCGCGAGCGTGCCCGGCCTGCCACGGCTGGTCGCCTCTCCCCGGTCAGAGGAAGTCGAAGGTGAATGCGACAGTGGACGCAGCGGGCTCCTGCAACCGGAAGGCGACGCGCGCGCTCTGGCCCGGTTCCAGCAGGGCTGCACCGGGGTTCTCGCCCAGGTACTGCGCGGGCGTGAACACGCCGCTGCCGATCACCCGGCCATCGGCATCGGACAATGACAACCGCAGGTCCGGCCACGCCTGTGCCCAGCGCGCATCATTGCGGATGCTGGCCTGCACCTGCAGCACACCGGCCTGGCCCGGCAGGGGGCGGATCTCGCGGCTGGTCATGGTGAACGCAGTGGGCTCGTGCCAGGCAGGCAGGCTGCAGCGCAGCACGCCGCACAGCGTGCCCAGCCATGCGCGGTTGCCGGCGTCGGCGGCCAGCCGCGCGCGGTCGGCCAGCACGCTCTGCAGTACCAGCAGCAATGCCAGCCCGGCGACCAGCAGCCAGTGCCAGCGGGGTGTTGGCAGCGTGCGCGTGCGCGCGCTGCCGAGGAAGCTGGGGGCATCACTGGCGACCGCCGTTGCCTGCACCGCGACCGGCGCCGGCTCGATGGCCGCTGCTTCATCAACGATGACAACGTCATCGTCGTGTCGCATCTCTGTCGCCGGTGGGCGTGCCAGGTCGATGGGCTCGGCCTGCATCTGCTCCACAGGCGTTGCGTGCCGGGCTTCGTCCTGCATGCGCGCATCGGTCGCACGCGCATCGGTCGCAGGCGCAGGCTCACCCTCCGGCGTCGTGCGCAGGAAGGTGGCCAGGGGACGGCGCGGTGGGTTCGGCTCGGACATGCTCAGGGCGCGGGCTCGGATCCAGCGGTCATTCAACCACGATCAGGCGCGGCGCACGCCGGTGATGCGCATCCAGTCGCCATCCTGGGTGGCCTGCAGATCGTCGAACCATGCTGCATAGCGCTGCAGCAGTTCGCCTTCCTGGCCATGCAGGATGCCGGACAGGGCGATGCGGCCACCGGCAGCAACGCGCGCAGCCAGCAGTTCGGCCAGCGCATCCAGCGCCGAGGCGAGGATGTTGGCGACCACGATCGGATAGGTCGCGACCGGTTCGTCCTGCGGCAGGTACACGTGCATGCGGGCCTGCTCGCCGTTGCGCTCGGCATTGTCAGCAGTGGCGACCAGGGCCTGCGGATCGTTGTCGACGCCGATGGCTTCGGCGGCGCCCAGCTTCAGCGCGGCCAGTGCGAGGATGCCCGAGCCGCAACCGAAGTCGAGCACGCGCTGGCCCTGCAGCAGGCCATCGACCGCCAACTGGTCCAGCCAGCGCAGGCACAGTGCGGTGGTCGGGTGGGTGCCCGAACCGAACGCCAGGCCCGGGTCCAACCGCACCACGGCGGCATCGGCGGCCTGTGCGGCATCGGGCAGTTCATGGTTCCACGGCACGATCCAGGTACGGCTGCCGAAGTCCATCGGCTGGAACTGGTCGAGCCAGGCACGTTCCCAGTCTTCATCCTCGACCGCGCGGAAGCTGCCGCTGCTCCAGTCCAGCTCCGGATCGAAGGATTCCAGTGCGGCCAGCAGCAACAGCGCGTTGCTGTCGGCGGGGAACAGCGCGCTCAGCACCAGCGTGTCCCACAGCGGGGTCTCGCCCACGCCCGGTTCGAGAATGGCCTGTTCGTTGCTGGTATCGGCCTCGGCATCGAGCAGGGTCACGGCCAGTGCACCAACGTCCTCCAGTGCATTTTCATAGCGGGGCTGGGTGGCTTCGGTGCAGCGCAGGGTCAGTTCCAGGAACGGCATGGTGGTGGGGCAATCGCGGGAAAGGGGGCCATGCTAGACCATCGGGGCGTCTCCGTATTGCCTGAGATGCCGCTCCGAGATGAACGAAGCCCGTTCAGACAGGCCCGTCGGGCCTTGCTAGACTTCGTGCTTTCCTATGCGCCGCATCGCCTACCGCCGCCGATGGCCTTCGCTCCGACCCTGAAAACCTGGTTGCTCGTACTGCCGGCTGTGGCCGTGCTGGGCGTGGCCGGTTATCGGGCCAGCGGCCATGCTGCGACGTCTTCGGTAGCGTCGGTGGATCTGGCAGGTGCGGTCGCGGCCGCTGACAGTGCGGCGCCGCTGCCGGTGATGCCGGAGGCGCTCGCGCGCCGCCTGGCACCCTTCGAGCGTGGCAACGCATTGCCGTCCGGGCTGCCCCTGGATCTCCGCGCCGATATCGAAGACGCCACCGACCTGTATGCCTATGCTCAGCGGTTGCGTGCCCAGGCGGACGAAGGCAACCACGAGGCGCGCTGGATGCTCAGCCGTGTCTATGACTATTGCGCGCAGTACGCGGTCGATCCGGGTGGCTACCGCTTGGACAACAACGTGCTGGCCGGGCTGGGCCTGACCGCCGCACCGGCGATGGTGCAGGCGCGCGAACGCGTCGCGCAGCGTTGTGGTGGTTTCGTGCCGGGCGACAAGCTGGGCACGGCCTTGGTGCTGTCCGAACGTCGCAAGGCGGCCGCACAAGGCAATCTGGCTGCTGAGGCTGCGTTGTTCGCCGAGGGCGAACCGCTGCAGGACAGCCCCGAGTACCGCCGTGACCTGGTTGAACGGGTGCGCACCTCGCGCGACCCGGAGGCCTTCATGGCGATCGCACCGGGCATGGGCGTGCGCGCCTCGGGTGACCGCGCGCTCAACGGCCTGGTGGCGGGCGAGCAGCTCAGTGAACTCGCATGGCGGCTTGCGGCCTGCGAACTCGGTCTACCGTGTGGGGCAGACAGTGTGCTGGTCAACAGTTTTTGTGCGAACGGAGGGATCTGTTCGCAGGATGGTACGCAGGATTTCCGGGATTTCGTGTATGACGCTGCGGTATCGCGGCAGGGCGCTGGGAAGATGAAGGAATGGATCAAGCGATTGGTTGGAAAGAGGAACGAGCAATGAACTACCGCCGATTCCTGCACGGGGCCAAGTTCTGGTTCTGGGTGGCCCTGTTCGTGGCCTACTCGGCCGGCGCGGTTGGCCTGTTGATGATCGATACCTATGAAGATCGCTACCGGCATCTGTCGAAGGTGGAACTGACCACGGTGAAGGCGCAGGAAGACGTGCGCCGTGCCGGTGCCAGCCAGGTGGCCGCGGTCTATCGCGCGCAGAGCGGCATGCCGTTCGCGTCGCTGCCGGCGGGCAGCACCTTCCAGGTGGTGTGGCCGGATGGTTCGACCGAGACCATGGTGATCGTCGACCCGACGTCGCCCAATGGCGTGCGTCCGCTGGCGAACTCGCAGATTCCGGCCGAAGCTGCCGACAAGCGCTGATGCGTCTGCTGTAGCGCCGAGCCCACGCTCGGCTGAGCTTTCCGGCAAGCCGAGCATGGGCTCGGCGCTGCAGCAACAGAAAAGGGCGGGGATATCCCCGCCCTTTTCATGTCCAGCACGTGGCGCCGATCAGGTCAGCGCGATCGGCTTGTTCTTGCGTTCGGCCAGGCGCTTTTCCAGGTAGTGGATGTTCTGGCCACCGGCCTGGAAGCCCTTGTCGCGCATGATCCGCTGCTGCAGGGCGACGTTGGTCTTGATGCCATCGACCACCATTTCGCTCAGTGCCACGCGCATGCGGGCAATGGCGGTTTCGCGGTCCGGGCCGTGCACGATCAGCTTGCCGATCATCGAGTCGTAGTTCGACGGCACGCGGTAGCCACTGTAGATGTGGGTGTCCACGCGCACGCCGGGGCCGCCCGGCGGATGGAAGCCGGTGATGGTGCCCGGGCTCGGCACGAAGGTCTCCGCATCTTCGGCGTTGATGCGGCATTCGATGGCATGGCCGGTCAGCACCACGTCACTCTGCTTGATCGACAGCTTCTGGCCGGCGGCGATCTTCAGCTGCTCGGCCACCAGGTCGATGCCGGTGACCATTTCGGTGACCGGATGTTCCACCTGGATGCGGGTGTTCATTTCGATGAAGTAGAAGCGGCCGTCCTCGTACAGGAACTCGAACGTGCCGGCACCACGGTAGCCGATGCGTACGCAGGCTTCGGTGCAGACCTTGCCGATCTGCTCGCGCTGCTCGGCGGTGATGCCCGGTGCCGGCGCTTCTTCCACCACCTTCTGGTGGCGGCGCTGCATCGAGCAGTCACGCTCGCCCAGGTGGATGGCGTTGCCCTGGCCGTCGGCCAGTACCTGGATTTCCACGTGGCGCGGGTTCTCCAGGAACTTCTCCATGTAGACCTCGCCATTGCCGAACGCGGCCTTGGCCTCGCTCTTGGTGGTTTCGATCGAGGTCTTCAGCGAGGCTTCGGCGTGCACCACGCGCATGCCGCGGCCACCGCCACCACCGGCCGCCTTGATGATGACCGGGTAGCCGATCTCACGGGCGATCTTGGTGTTGGCGACGATGTCTTCGCCCAGCGGGCCGCCCGAACCGGGCACGCACGGCACGCCGGCGGACTTCATCGCGCGGATGGCTTCGACCTTGTCACCCATCATGCGGATGGTGTCGGCCTTGGGGCCGATGAAGATGAAACCGGACTCTTCCACGCGCTCGGCGAAGTCGGCGTTCTCCGACAGGAAGCCGTAGCCCGGGTGGATGGCCTGGGCGTCGGTGACTTCCGCCGCGGCGATCAGTGCCGGGATGTTGAGGTAGCTCTGCGGCGACGGCGCCGGACCGATGCAGACCGACTCGTCGGCCATGGCCACGTGCTTGAGGTTGCGGTCGACCGTGGAATGCACGGCCACCGTGCGGATGCCGAGGGTGTGGCACGCGCGCAGGATGCGCAGCGCGATTTCCCCTCGGTTGGCGATGACGACTTTGTCGAGCATGGCGTGCCCCTCAGCCGATCACGAACAGCGGCTGGTCGAATTCGACCGGCTGGCCGTTCTCGCCGAGGATGGCGACGATGGTGCCGGACGTGTCGGCTTCGATCGGGTTGAACATCTTCATCGCTTCGATGATGGCCAGGGTCTCGCCTTCCTTGACCTGCTGGCCAACGCTGACGAACGCCGGCTTGTCCGGGGCGGACGACGCGTAGAAGGTGCCGACCATCGGCGAGCGCAGCACGTGGCCTTCCGGCAGCGCCGGGCCCGGCTTGGCGGTGCCACCGGTGGAGGCTTCGGTCGGCGACTGCATCGGCATCGCCTGCGGCGCCGGAGCGGCCGGAGCGGCGTACACCGGGGCGGCGACCGGGGCGGCATAGCCGGCCACCGGGGCGCGCGACAGGCGCACCGACTCTTCGCCTTCCTTGATTTCGATTTCAGCCAGGTTCGACTCTTCCAGCAGGTCGATCAGCTTCTTGATTTTGCGGAGATCCATGGTGGCCTCTTTGCTCTTGATGTCAGTGTGGTGGGAAGCGCATCGCGCTCGGGTCAAAGCAGTTCGTAGAACTCGCGCAGCTGCCGCGTACGGTCGCGCGTCTGGGTGATCAGGCACTGCATCTTCGCAGGGTTGCGCGAGGTGCCGTCTGCATTGAAGGCGTAGACTGCCTCGCAGTCTGCATCGCGCAGGGTTATCCAGATGCGCTGGGCCTTCACCAGCTGCTGTTCGGCCGCTGCGCAGTGGCTGCAGCTGCCTTCGGCGGCCTGCGCCTTCAGTTCGCCGCGCGCCTGGACGTAAACGGCGTTCAATGCGCTGTCGGCGTCATCCAGGCGATCGGAATCGCACATGTCGCGCTCGTAGCCGCCGGTCGCCTGCGCGCAGTCAATGCCGGCGGCCGCGCGCTCGGCGGCGATGCTGGCGCCGCACACGCCGGCCCACAGCACGATGCAGGCAAGCACTCTTGGGAGCATCTTCACGCGCGGGCCGCCTGCACGCGCAGCAGCGCCGCGTCCATCGCATAGCGATAGCTGTCGGCACCGAAGCCACAGACCACGCCCACCGCCTTGTCGCTGAAATAGCTGTGCTGGCGGAACGGCTCGCGGGTATGCGGGTTGGACAGGTGGATCTCGATGAACGGCACCGCCACCGCGGCCAGCGCATCGCGCAGGGCCACCGAGGTGTGGGTGAAGGCGGCGGGGTTGATCAGGATGAAGGCGGTTCCGTCATCGCGCGCAGCCTGCACGCGGTCCACCAGGATGTGCTCGGCATTGGACTGCAGGCTCTCCACCGCGTGCCCGGCAGTGGACGCCTGGGCGGCCAGCGCCTGGTCGATGTCGGCCAGCGTGGTGTGGCCGTAGACCTCCGGCTCGCGGGTGCCGAGCAGGTTGAGGTTGGGGCCGTGCAGGACCAGCAGCTTCGCCATGGGATCCGGAAGACGGGAAAGGGCGGCAGTCTGGCGGAACCGGCGGATGCTGTCCAGTTCGGCGAAGTTTGGCGCGTTTCAATCTAACGTTTGAAATCTGCCGAAGGGCTTGTGGCCGTATGGCGGGCGCTGGATCAAGGCGCGCTGAACGCCGTGCAGGCGGGGGATGCGTGCACGTAGGCCGACGATGGCGTCAGGGTGGGCGATGGCTGACGCTGCGATGGGCTGTGATGCCGTAGATCCACGCCATGCGTGGATGTGGGAGTTCCGTGTGCATCAAGCTACGCGCCCATCACTGAGCCATCTGGCACCCCTCACGTCTCCAGCGGCACCGTCGGCACCACGTTCGGAAACACTTCTTCCAGCGGCTCCTGCTCGCCCGGCTTCGGCGCCGGCCAGTTGTAGGCGTTCACCGGCTGTGCGCGGTTCACCCACAACGCGTAATGGAGGTGGTCAGCGCGGCCATCGCCAGTATTGGGATGGATCAGGATCGTCAGGCCCAGGCTGTTGAGCTGCAGCCACGGCACCAGTACCGGCAGCAGGTCGTTGGTGAAGCCGAAGTAGAACGAGGGCGTGACGTGCGGGCCGCGCGGCTCCAGGTTCCAGTTGCCCAGCTCCACCGGGAAGCGTTCGGCGGCCCAGCGTCGCAGCAGTGCGGCTTTCTCGAAACTGTCTTCATCGAAGTAGATATGCGCGTGATAGCTCTTGATGTCGGTGTAGGCACGCGGGGTGGCCGGCAGGGTGGCCTCGCCGGGGCGCACGCTGGCCGGACGCGGCGTCGGCTCGCTGGCCGTGGCCTCGCCCCAGGGGCTGCGGCCCTGGGGCGCGGGCGGAACAAGGGCGCGGAAACCGGGGCGGCCCGGCTCGGTCGTGTTCACAGCGGCCTCGGCGCGCGGCGGCGCGGCGGCAGCGGTAGCGCTGGCCAGGCCACCGGCGGCCAGCCCGGCCGAGGCGATCAGCCGCCGGCGCGTGGGCGAGAGCAGGTCGGCCCACTGGGCGTCGTCGTCGGCATCGAACAAGGCGTCGGTAGCGGAAGTCTGTGGGTCCGGGTGCATGAAGGGCTCCATGGCAGCGTGCGGCGGGGGCAGGCAAGCACGCTCAGGCACCTGCCTCGGCAGCGTCCAATAAGCAGGCAGCATCACCTCATGCCCGTTCACCCGCGATGTCATTGAGTGCGGCCGATCGGCGGGCTAGGGTGCAGGTCTGCCGCCCTGGAGCCCGTCATGACCTCGCCCGATGCCGACACCCGGCGCAAGCGCGCGACCTTCCGCCAACTGCATGCACAGGGTTGTTTCGTGCTGCCCAATCCGTGGGATGTGGGCAGCGCCCGCTACCTGCAGCGGCAGGGCTTCCAGGCGCTGGCCACGACCAGCGCCGGCTGTGCCTGGAGCGAGGGGCGGTCGGACGGCGCGGTTTCGCTGCAGGCCACGCTGGAACATCTGCGGCTGATGGTGGCGGCGACGCCATTGCCGTTGAACGCCGATTTCGGTGATGGCTTTGGCGCCACACCGCGCGCGGTGGAGGAGGCCGTGGCGGCGGCAATCGATACCGGCGTCGCCGCGTTGTCGATCGAGGACGCCAGTGGCGTGGCCGATGCGCCGTTGAGGCCGATCGACGAGGCGGTCCAGCGCCTGCGTGCAGCGCGCGCGGCCATCGACCGTGCCGGCGGCGAGGTGCTGCTGATCGGCCGGGCGGAGAACTTCTTCGTCGGCGTGCCCGATCTGCAGGACGCGCTGCAGCGGCTGCGCGCCTATGCCGAAGCGGGTGCCGATGTGCTGTATGCACCAGGCATCAGTACACGCGAACAGATCAGTGCGGTGGTCGCCGCTGCGGGCTCGAAGCCGGTGAACCTGCTGGTCGGTGGGCCGACGCCGCTGAGCCTGCAGGACATCGCCGCACTCGGCGTGCGCCGGGTCAGTCTCGGCGGTGCGCTGGCGCGTGCGGCGTGGGGGGGCTTGATGCAGGCCACCCAGCCGATCGTGCAGGACGGCCGCTTCGATGGCCTGCAGCAGTCGGCCTCGGGCGCGGCGTTGAACGCGTTGTTCCGCCGCTGACTGCACCCCGGTGCAGGTCCAGGTGAACTGACTGGCAGTAGATTCACGCCATGCGTGGACGGATGAGGTCGTGACTACAGCGCCTCCATCCCGCCCTTGGGCATGGATACTTCCGGCTCCAGCGCCGGCAGCAGTTGCCGCAGCAGCCCGGGGTTGTCCAGCAGCGCGGTGCCATCGAGATAACGCCAGTCCGCAGTTCCCACGCGGCGTACAGCGACCATGAACGAGGTGCTGCGTATCGGCGACTCGCGCACGCGCAACAGTGACTGGCGTGGCACGAAGCTGACCTCTTCGTCGCCAGCGGCGTAGGTGCGGCCGGGCATGCCGGCTTCGTCGCTGATGACGGTGACCGATTTGCGCAGTTCCTTCACGGTATCGCGGGTCATCCGTGCATAGGCGTCATCGCCGCCGGCCAGCTGCTTCAGGCTGGGGTGGGTGCGCGCGATGATCAGCTCCGCATCGCCGCGGCCGAACGCGTCCAGCATCGCCTGCACGTCCTGACGCAATGCTTTTGAATCGCTGGGGCTGAGTTCGCCTGCGAAGGCCGATGGCAGCACCACCGACAGCAGCAGGGCCAGCAAAGGGAGAAGCAGGCGTCGGTCCATTCTCGGCTGTCTCTGGGGGAACCGCCGCACTATACGGCGGATGCGGAAACAGCGTCCCACGCATGGCGCTGGTATCCCGGCCGCCACTACTTACTATTGGTAGTTAGTGAATTCCGGACATCCCCCATGCACAGCCTCATCGTTACCGCCCATCCTGAATCCGGCTCGTTGACCCATGCCATCGCCAAGCGCATCGGCGAAGCCATCACCGCGGCGGATGCCGCCAACACCGTGACCCACGCCGACCTGATGGCCGAAGGTTTCGATCCACGCTTCAACCCACAGGACCAGGCGCTGTTCCGTGGCACCGGCGCAGTTCCGGCCGACGTCGCCGCCGAGCAGGCGCGGCTGGACGCCACCGACACACTGGTACTGGTCTACCCGCTGTACTGGTGGTCGTTCCCCGCCCTGCTGAAGGGTTGGATCGACCGCGTGTTCACCCAGGGCTGGGCCTACCAGGACGGTGCCGACGGCAAGGTACAGAAGAAGCTGCAGCGTTTGCGCGTGCACCTGGTCGGCATCGGCGGCGCGGGTGCGGAGATGATCGAGCGGCGCGGCTACGGCGCGGCGATGAAGGCCCAGATCGACATGGGCATCTTCGACTACTGCGGCGCGCGCGTACTGTCTTCGGAACTGCTGCTGGACGCCGATTCCGGCGCAGCCGAGGGGCATCTGCAGTCGGCAGGCGAGATCGGTCGTAAAATCGGCACTCCGATGCACTGATGCCCTGTTCCGCCGATGCCCGCCAACGCCGCTCCCACGCGCCGCCGATTGACCCGTGAGCAACGCGCCCGCCAGTTGCTGGACGTGGCCTGGGCGCTGGTCGGAGACGAAGGTACCGACGCGCTGACGCTGGGGCGGCTGGCCGAGACCGCAGGCGTGACCAAGCCGGTGGCCTACGATCACTTCGTGACCCGCAATGGTCTGCTGGCCGCGCTCTATGACGACTACGACGGCCGGCAGACGGTGGTGTACAACGAGCGCATCGGCCGCGCCAGGGCGCAACTCACCGATCGTGCGGCGGCCATCGCCTCGGGCTACATCGACTGCATCCTCAGCCAGGGCAGTGAAGTGCAGGGCATCCTCGCCGCGCTGGTGGGCGCTCCGGAACTGCACGAGGTACGGCGGCGTTACCAGCAGGATTTCATCGACAACTGCGACGCCTGGCTGGGCCCGTTTGCTGCCGACGGCACGGTGCCACTGGCCGGGCGCTGGGCGATTCTCGGTGCGGCCGAAGCCCTGTCCGAAGCCGTGGCAGCAGGCGCGCTGGACAAGGCCGCAGCCGAAGCCGAGCTGCAGCGGCTGATCGTGGCAACGGTCAAGCGACGCTGAGCCGCTCAGGCGCCGGCGGTGCTGTCGGCCAGCGCCGCGAACCCGGCGGCCAGCCGCTCGCGCACAAGGGCATCGCGTGCATCGCGGCTTTCAGAACCCAGCACCACGGTGATCAGGCGCACCGGCTGATCCCGCCCGGGCACTGCCCGGCAGGCGGTGGCGGCCAGGCAGAAGCCTGCGGCCTGGGTGTAGCCGGTCTTCAAGCCATCCACGCCGTCATCGCCAAGCAGGGCGTTCTGGTTGCTGCGGCTGAAGCTGCCGTGCGCTAACACGCGCTGCGCGGTGATCGCCAGGATCTGCGGATGATCGTTCAACAGGCAGGCGGCCAGCACCGCCATGTCGCGCGCGCTGGACGCATGGTGCGGGGTGGTGATGCCGGACACGCTGGCGAACCAGCTGCTGCGCAGGCCGAGCTGGCGTGCGTGCCGGTTCATGCGCTCCAGGAACGCAGGCTGTGATCCGTCCAGATGGCGCGCGATGGCCAGCGCCGCGTCATTGCCGGAGACGATCATCAGTCCTTCCAGCAGGCGCGCGAGGGTGACTGTTTCACCGGGCACCAGGCCCATGCGCGTTTCATCATCGGCCACCGCGTGCACATCCCCGGCGGCGATGGTGACCGCTTCGTCCCACGCGTCTCCCTTCTCTTCGACGCATTCGTACGCCGCATAGGCGGTCATCAGCTTGGTCAGCGAGGCCGGTTGCCTGGCGATGTCCGCGTTGTGCTGGTGAATCACCGCGAACGTTGCCGCATCGAGGGTGATGGAGGACAGCGGTGCACGCGCGGGAGCAGGAGACGGCATGGAAACGAGGATGGCAGTGGGGGCCTGCAGGATAGTGTGCAGCGGCTGCACGAAGCTGCAACACTGCAACGATATAACGTATCGTAATTGTGGGCCGCCGATGGCCCAACGGGACACCCGATGACTGCACGCATTCCACGCCGCTGGCTTCATTCTTCGTTGCTGCTCGCGCTCGCCGCACTTGGCGGCTGCCAGCCCAATCTGCGCGCCGAGGCTGTTGCTTCCGGCCCAGCGCGCCCGCACAACGTGATCGTGATGATCAACGACGGCGCCGGTTGGGGCACCTGGGACGCCGCCGCCTACTGGCAATACGGCGGCCGCGAAGGGGCCCCGTATGCGGATTTCCCGCAGCGCCTGGCGGTTACCACCTTCCCGTTGAACGCCAGCAGCCAGCCGACCCGCGACAACGCACAGACCCTGGGTTACGACGCGGGCAAGGCCTGGGATGACACACCGGTTCCTGCGCAGGACCTGCCGTTTGCGGGCTACCAGTACCTGGCTGCGGTGGCTACCGACAGTGCGGCGGCGGGTACCGCGTTGTCCTCGGGCATCAAAACCTATAACAAAGCCATCAACTTCAACAACGATGGCCAGCCGGTCGAGTTCAATACGCTGCGCGCCAAGCGCCTGGGCATGGTTACCGGTGTGGTGACTTCGGTACCGTTCGCGCATGCCACGCCGGCCGCGTTCGCGGCGCAGAACGAATCGCGCAACAACTATCACGCCATCGCCCATCAGATGCTGGCGCAGGGGCATATGGATCTGGTGATGGGCACCGGAGGCCCTGGCTACAGCGTTGATGGTCGCGCCTGTGACGAGAGTGCCGGCACGGCCAAGGCCGAGGGCTGCGCGAACCCGTGGGAATGGGTGTCGCAGCAGGATTGGCAGCAGCTGGAAGCGGGCAGCACCATCGGCGGCAATCCGTCGGGGCCGTGGCGCCTGATCCGCAGCAAGGAAGCGTTCGCCGCGCTGGCGCAGGGACGGTTGCCGGCCGACCGGCCGCTGATCGGTGTACCGCGCGTGGCCAACACGCTACAGCAGGCGCGCCAGCTGCAGGTGCTGGGCAAGGATGCGGCCACGCCTTCCGGTGTGAGGAAGATCGACAGCGTGCCGGATCTTGCGACCATGACCCGTGGTGCGCTGCAATTCCTGCAGCAGCGTTCGTCCAACGGCCTGTTCCTGATGGTGGAAGGTGGCGCCACCGACTGGGCGGCACATACCAGTGCCTGCGGCACTGAATGGCACTACGGCCAGTGCAGCGACCAGCCGCAGTACGGCCGGCTGATCGAGGAAACCGTGGAGTTCAACGACGCGGTGACAGCAGTGATCGAGTGGGTCGAACGCAACGGTGGCTGGGAGCGCAACCTGCTGATCGTCACCACCGACCACGACAACAGCATGCCGATGGGCCCGGATGCACAGAACGTCGCCTTCGAGCCGGTGCGCAACAACGGCCGTGGGCGCATGCCCGGGATCAGCTTCCGTCCCACCGGCAACCATTCCAATGCGCTGGTGCCGTTGTGGGCCAAGGGCGCGGGCGCGGAGCTGCTGGGCCAGCGCGTGCGGGGCGTTGATGCCGGCTACCGTCAGCACGTGCGCTGGAACGACGGCAGTTACATCGACAACACCGACGTGGCTGCCGCGGTGCAGGAAGCGCTGCAGCGTCCACGGTAACGCCCGGTTGCACGCGGGCTGTTGTCGAGGCAGCCTGCGTACATGCAGTCGGATATCCGCATCGACGGTCGTGTCTTCGCCTACGTCTTCCCCTGTGCGTGGGAAGACTACGCGAAGATTGGTTTCTCACGTGATCCGCTTGGGCGCATCAGCGCATTGCATCGGCGTTGGTTCGAGTTCTTCGATCTCGACGCCGGTGCGCTGGTGGAAGCGGAAAGCGAGCGCGATGCGCGGGATCTGGAGCTGCAGCTGCGTTCGCCGTTCAAAGCGCACCGCGCGCCGGCGCCGATGACGGTCCAGGACAAGGCTGGAGGCCGCACCGAATGGGTGCGTGGTGCCAACCACGCTTTGTCGCTCGCGGTTGCCGGCCTGGGCGAACAGGGCTATCGCTGTTATCCACTGAAGGGGTGGCTGCGAGCCGCCCTTCGCCTGCGCATGGACCGGTTGCACGACTGGGCTGCGGTGCAGCTTCCCGAAGAGGAAGGCCTGCGGATCCCCGGTGGCCCCGGCGAGGGCGCGCTGCGTGACACCCTCGACGGTTGTCGGGCATTGGACATCGATCCGATCCCGTGGCTGCCTGAACACATCCAACGCTGGTATGCAGGTTGAGGAGCGTTCAACGGGCTCGCGGCGGCTGAACCGGCGCGGCCGGTTGCCGCGCGCACTGCGGGGCAGGTGTGGACGGGCTGGCCAGCTGGCATGCCAGCTCGGCACTGGCCACGTGGCCGTGCAGGAACAACAAGCCGCTGAAGATGTTCATGAGCGTGCCTCCACTTGAGTGGATTGCACGATACGGGCAGCATGGACGGGCAAAAAGCGACATTTCCGCAAGCATGCCTTGAGAGGAATTCAAGCCTGATGTCCCGCCCTCCGCTCCATGCCCTGCAGGGCTTCGTGGCTGCTGCCCGGCTCAGCAACCTGTCGCGTGCCGCCGCGTCGATGAATGTGACCGTCAGTGCGCTCAGCCATCAGATGCGGCAGCTGGAAGAACGGCTCGGGCAGCCGCTGCTGATCCGCCAGCCGCGTGGTGTCACCCTCACCCTTGAGGGGCAGCGCCTGCTCGACCAGGTCGGACCGCATCTGGATGCGATCAACGAAGCCTTCCAGCCCTATGCCGCACGTGCCGAGCACGTGCTGACGATCAGCGCGGTGCCGTCGATGGCGTCGGCCTGGCTGGTGCCGCGCCTGGGGCACTTCGTGGCCGAGCATCCACAGATCGAGATCAACCTGCAGTCGAGTGAACGCCTGATTGATTTCGAGCGGCAGCGCCAGTTCGACGCCGCGCTGCGTCTGGGCAGCGGGCAATGGCCGGGCCTGGTGGTGGAACCGCTGTTCGACGAGTGGCTGGTGCCGATGGCGAGCCCGGCGCTGATCGAACGCATGGGCGGCATTGACCGTGTGCCGTTGACCCGGTGGCCGCTGCTCGGTGATCCGGACGGCGCGTGGGGCGCCTGGTTCGCGTTGAGCGGGCAGAGCCCGCCGTCGCGTTTCGTGGCGGTGCTGGATGATTCGGAGGCGCACCATCGCGCCGCTCTGGATGGCGTGGGCGTAGCGCTCGGGCGGGTGACGCGGGCGCGGCTGCTGCTGGATTCGGGCCAGCTGGTCGCACTGTCCAGCCTGCGCCTGAAGACCGACTGGCCGCATTGGCTGGTGTACCCGCAGCGCTCGGCCAGCCATCGCGGTTTCCTCTCGTTCCGCGACTGGCTGCATGCGCAGGCCGCCGAGCATGTGCGGCACATGGCAGACGCACATCTATAGCGCCGAGCCATGCTCGACCATTGCATCTGGATCTGTAGCGTCGAGCCATGCTCGACTGCTGGTGCTCTACAGTCACCGAACCAGCGTGACCGCCTGCCCGGCACGCGCGAACGCTGCCTCAAGCAACGGGCCGGCCTTGATCGCCTCCACTTCCTCGAACAACGCCCGCAATGCATCGGCCGGGCGTGAGACCGGCGCCGCCACTGCCTGCTGGATCGCGGTGAAACGGCCGGCCAGCACACGGTGGCCGGGATGCACCTGCGCCCATGCTTCCAGCGGCTGGCGTACACCGGCGGCGGCATCCAGGCGCTGCTGATCGAACAACGTGATGGCCGCCGCCGAGGTCTCTGCCCGCTCGATCGTGGCATGGCGCAGTTCGCGACTGAGGAACAGGTCATAGGCCGCGCCACGCCCCACCGCGATGCGCAGCCCCTCGCGATCCAGGTCGGCTACCTGCTGCGCAGGGCTGTCCGCGCGCACCAGATAGGTACCTTCGATCTCCACATACGGAGCACTGAAGGCAATGCGGTCGGCGCGTGCCGGATCGATGGCTAGGAAGGCCAGATCCCAGCCGTCTTCGCCTGCTGCCTCGACCACCGAGGCTGCGGCATCGTGGCAGGTGAAGCGAGCCTGCACCCCCATCCGTTGCGCCAATGCGGTAGCCAGTTCCAGCGAGGGGCCGCGCGGTGAGCGCGCATCGCCCTGTGCCAGCACCGGGTTGCCAAGGTTGATCGCCACGCGCAGGAAACCGTGCGGTGCCAGCGTACTTCGGTGGTCGGCCAGGGACATGCAGAACTCCACGGGGCAGGGGGAGACCCAGCATGCCAACAACGGTGTCCGCGTGGCGTGGAATCAGCCGCGCGCGGCGAAGGTGCCGTGGAAACCCAGTGGTACCGCATAGGGCAGCCAGGCCTGTGCCAGCGGACCGTCGTCCAGGTGGCGGGCATCGAGCACCGCCAGGCCGCTGCGCTTGTTCACCGGGTCAAGCAGGGTGCCGATCAGCCAGCCATCATCGGCGTTGCGGCTGCCCGGGCGCGGCACGAACACATGCTCTTCGGCCATGATGTCCGGGCCATAGTTCCACAGCTGGCGGCGCCCGCGCTCGATGTCGAACGCGGCCACGGCGTTGAAGTACGGCGCATTGGCCGTGCCGTCGATGGTCGGCGCATACAGCCGTGCGCCACGTGTGTTCGCCGAGCGCGGGTCGAACAACGGGAACTCCACTGCGCTGATGCCCAACATCTGCCAGCCGGCCTGGCCGCGACGCAGGTCCAGATGCAGCTCGACCAGGCTGGCGCCACTGTTGGCAGCGTGTGCGCCATCACCGGCCATCGCTTCCTTCATCGGCGAGCGCGCCTCATTGATGTCGTCGTGGCGCACTGCGCGCAGCACGATGCCGCCATCGCGGGTGAACGCGTCGCCGAAGTGGTAGATCGCCGCGAACGGGGCCTCGAACCATTGCGCCTTGTCCGGCGCATCCTTGGCGACCACCGCGATGCGCACAGGACGCTGAGGCGCGAACTGCATGCGCTCGAAGAAGCTGCCGCCTGCGCCGGTGAAATCGAACGGCATCATCACGAACACCAGGTGCTGGTCGGTCATCGCGAAGGCATGCAGGTAGCCATGCTCGGGTGTTTCGATCACATTGGCGCTGCGCAGCTGGCCGTTCGCACCGATGTGCCAGACCAGCAGGCCATGGCCACCCGTCAGGCTGATCGAGCCGAAGTTCCAGAGGCTGCCGTCGCGGTCGCGCAGCGGGTGCGCCGAGAACGGCAGTGCAGCGAGGTCCGGACGCCAGGTCCCCGGACCCAGTGTCTGCAGCGAATCGGGATCTACTTCGAACGCCGAGCCGGACTCGCACAGCGCGAACAGGCGGCCATTGATCATGGTTACCGTGGTGTTCGCCACGTTGGCATCGTCGTTGTTTCGAACTGCCAGCGCACCGGGAACGCTGGTGCCGGCAGCCGGATACTGGAAGCGGCCGGCCTTCTGTTCACGGGTGAATTTCGGCGTGGCGACCATGCGCCCGTGATGGGTCAGGCTGCCGTCACCATTGAAGCGCCAGCCATGCACCATGCCGTCGCCGTCGAACCAGTGGTCGTAGCGGAAGCCATCGCGCTCGGTCCAGGCCGGGCCGTTGCGGTACAGCGTACCGGCCAGGCCTGACGGCAGCTTTCCCTGCAACTGCACGGTGGCCGGGCCGAGGCTTTCGCTGCCGACGCTGCGCCAGCCGAGCAGCCACGGGTGTTCCTGCATGCCCTGCGCGAACCGCGCCGGGTCGCCGGCGAAGGCGGGAGCGCTGCGCAGCGCGGTGGCGCCCAGGGCCAGACAGGCACTGCTGCTGAGCAGGGTACGAAGGAAGCGGCGACGGTCCATGGTGGCCTCGGGTATGGATGCGGAATCAGCGCAGGGTGATGTCGATGGCGGTGCCGGCGGCCGGCACGTCGACGCTCGCCTCGTCGAAGGTCGGCTTGCGCATCACCTGCGGGTTGTTGCTGAAGCCGTAGCCTTCCACCGGCATCCCGACCAGGTTGGTGTCGAGCTTGCCGTTGTCGTTCTCGTCGTGGGTGAGCAGCACGGCATAGCTGCCGGCCGGCACGCCCTTGAACGTGAAGTGGGCACTGTCGCCGCTGGGCGCCGCCTGCTGGGCCTGCACGGGCTTGGCCTTGCTGTCCCAGGCGGCGGCGTTGTCGACCAGCGCAACGCGCAGGGTGCCGGTCTGCGCGCGGACGTCGTGCACGGTCACGGCCAGGTCGGCGGCGTGGGCACTGCCGACCAGGGCCAGGGCAGTCAGGGCAGTGCTGAGCAGGGCGGTGCGGATCATGGCAGTGGCTCCGGAAGTGTGTGTGGCGGTGTGGAGCCAGTCTGCGTGGGGCGCTGCACCGGGTTCAGGGCCAGTGGTCATCGATTCGACGTGCCAGAAGTCACTTTCTGCGCCGGACCCATTGCCGCCGGCGTGCGCGGCCGTCAGCATCTGGCCATGCCCAGCCTGTTCCGCCATCTGTTGCGTCCGCTCAGCCTTGCCGGCCTGATCACCGTGCTGGTGGTCGGCCTGTCGTTCGCAGTGCAGCGCAGTGGCGCCGGGCTGAGCCTGCTGTTGCTTGCTGTGTTCCTGCTGCTGTTCGTGGTGCACGGCTGGGCGTCGATGCCATCCCGCGTGCGCGCCGCCGCTGCGGTGTTGCAGGCGCTGCTGGCGGTTGTGCTGGTTGCGCTGCAGCCGCGTACCGGTACCGCCCCGGTGCTGCTGGTGGTGCTGGTTGCACAGCTGGCCGAACACTGGCCGCCGCGCTTCGTGCTGGGCGTTGCGCTGCTGGCCAACCTGGCGGTGTATGCCGTGCTGCGCCACAGCGGCTTCAGCCAGCCGCTGCTGGTGGTGCTGCTGTATGGCGGTTTCCAGGCCTTCGCCGCGCTGACCGCGCACTATGCCCACAGCACGGCGCTGGCCCGCGATGATCTTGCACGGGTCAATGCCGACCTGCTGGCCACCCGCGCGCTGCTGGCTGACAGTGCACGCGATGCCGAGCGCCTGCGCCTGGCGCGCGAGCTGCACGATGTGGCCGGGCACAAGCTCACCGCGATGCGGCTCAACCTGCGCGCCCTGGCCGCTGACCCTGCGCTGGCCGGCCGCGAAGGGCTGGTGCTGGCCGAACAGTTGTCCGGCGAGTTGCTGGCCGACATCCGCCAGGTGGTGCAGTCGATGCGCGATGATCGCGGCCTCGATCTGGCCACCGCGCTGCATGCGCTGGCTGCACCCTTCCCACGACCGAAGCTGCAGCTGCAGATCGGCGACGGGGTGCGCGTGGCTGACCCGTTGATGGCCGAGACCGTGCTGCGGCTGGTACAGGAAGCCCTGACCAACGCCGCCCGGCACGGCAATGCAGACACCGTGTGGCTGACGATCAGTGAAGAGGATTCCCAGTTGCGTATCGATATCCGCGATGACGGCCAGCGCGCCGAACGCATCCGCGAGGGCAATGGCATCGCCGGCATGCGCGAGCGTCTGGCGGCCGTACAGGGGCGGCTGGAGTTGGCCCGAACCGCGCAGGGCGGCATGCATCTGACCGCGCGGTTGCCGGCATGAGTGCCGCCATGATCCGGGTGGCGCTGGCCGATGACCAGGCGCTGGTCCGCGCCGGCCTGCGCGCCCTGTTACAGGGGCTGGGCGTGGACGTGGTGCTGGAGGCCGAGGATGGCCACGCCCTGCTGGATGCGCTGGATACGCAGCGCGTGGACGTGGTGCTCAGTGACATCCGCATGCCCGGGCTGGATGGGATCGAGGCACTGCGCCAGCTGCGGGCGCGCGGCGATGCCACGCCGTGGCTGCTGCTGACCACCTTCGATGAAAGTGATCTGCTGCTGCGCGCCAGCGAGGCCGGCGCACAGGGCTTCCTGCTCAAGGATGCCGCGCCGGCCGACCTGCGCGAGGCCATCGAACGCGTTGCCGCTGGCGAGACCCTGCTGCTGCCGGTCAGTACCGATCCGGTGCGCGCGCGTTACCGCTTCCACGATGAAGCGCCGCCCACCGATACCTTCGGCGAACGTGAAGTGGCAATCCTGCGCCTGCTGGCCGGGGGCTACAGCAACAAGGAGATCGCGCGCAGCCTGTTCCTGGCCGAGGGCACGGTGAAGAACTACGTGTCCGCCATACTCGACAAGCTGGGCACCCGCGATCGCACCCGTGCAGTGCTGAAGGCGATTACCCTGCGCATCATCTGAGTGGACGTGGCAAGGAATGTCAATGAACCCGATCCTGCATGTGGAAATCCCGGCGACTGACCTGGACCGGGCCATCACGTTCTACCAGCGATGGCTGCAGGTTGCGGTGGACGAACCTATCGTGCTGCACGACTGCCGGATGGCCTATCTGCCGTTCTCCGATGAGGCCGCCGGTGCCAGCATTGCGCTGGTGCACGGCGCGGACTATCTGCCTTCCGAGCAGGGCGCGCGCATCTACATCGGCGTCGGTGACCTGGATGCCAGCCTCGACCGTGCGCTGCAGGCCGGAGCCGAGCTGCGCTTCGGCCCGGCCGATGCCGGCGATTGGCGCGTGGCCGAGATCCGCGACAGCGAAGGCAACCGTATCGCATTGCAGGCGCGCACAGCGCCGTAACGTCAACGCTGCGGTGCGCGCATCTGTAGAGTCGAGCTTGCTCGACTGATTTTGACGTCGCCGTAGATGCATCAGTCGAGCAAGCTCGACTCTACAGCGTCGCGGCGCGTGAGCGCTGCAGCCAGTCGTTGATTGCGGGATCCAGCCGCGGGTCGTCCGGAAGCTGGATGCCGAAGCGCTGCTCCAGCACGTCGCGCACATCACCCACATCATGCAGCGGGCGCTTGTCCGGTGCCTGTCCGGGGCGGTACTCGGTGTAGTTGCCGCTGCCGATGGTGCGGCGCCAGTCCGGCCCGGTCAGCGACGCGCGCAACTGGCCGGGGAAACTGGAATCGGGATGGGTACATACGTACCAGTTGCCCACCACGTTGTCGATCGGCGCCGGCGCCTGCAGATCGAAGCGGTACATCACCCGCCAGCCGTCGCTGGATTCGGCCGACAGCATGAAATCACCGCCGTCTTCCAACCGCTGCAACAGATAGCGTTCGTGCGGGGTGGCCTGCGGCTGCGGGTCATGCAGGCGCAGCGGTACGGTCGGGGTCAGGCTGCCAAAACCGGCATCCACCAGCCAGTCATCGCCGTCCACGTGCACGCGCAGCAGCAGATGGGTACGCGCGGTCAGTTCGCCGTCCTGGGCGGCCAGCAGTACGCGCGCGCTCAATGGCTGGGCATCGAAGCCCAAGGCCTGCAGCAGCGCCAGCAACCCGCCATTGAGTTCGAAGCAGTAACCACCGCGGCGCTCGTCAAGCAGCTTGCGCTGCACGCTGTCCGGGTCGATCGGCACCGCATCGCGCAGCAGGCAGCTGAGGGTTTCGAAGGGCAGCAGTGCGTTGTGGCGCTGCTGCAGCAGGGTCAGGCCGGCCAGGGTCCGCGGTGGCGGCGCATCCAGCTGCAGGCGCTGCAGGTAGCGGGGGACATCGAGCGTCGTCATGGGGGCACCGGGCGGGGAGGGGAGGTCCACTGTGCTCCCCCAACCGGGGTTGAGGTCAAGCACGGCGGCCGTGTCATGCCCCCGTCGCCTGCACCCGGTACAAAGACCGCGTCCGCCAGTGACGGGGGACGCAGACGAAGAAGGGCCTAAAGTTGCCTTGAATCCGGCCGATACAGGTGCGTCCTTCCGCCTGGAGTCTGTCATGTCGGCCGTTGTCCCCCACCTCCGGTCCCTGCGCACGCGTCTTGCCACGTTGCGCTCGGCGTCCCCCGGCCTGCTGCTGTGGCTGCAGCCGCATCGGCTCAGCGTGGCCAACAAGCTCAAGGCGACCCTGTGGGTCTGTGGTCTGGGCCTGGTGGCGATCGCCGCTGTCTACGCCTGGACTGGCCATGCCAACGCCCTGGCCGCGCGCAGCCAGGCCAGCTACCAGCGCGGCAGCGATCTGGCTGCCAGCCTGTCCACGCGGATGGCCGAAGCGCGCCGCCTGCAGACCCAGTATGCACGCAGTTTCGATGATGCTGACCGCAGCCAGTTGCTGGCAGCACAGAAGGCCCTGCAGGCTGACCTGCAGGCGCTTCGCACGATGCCGATGGATGCCGGCCGGCGCAAGGCGCTGCAGGCGCTGACCGAAGCTGCCGACGCCTTCTCGCAGGGCGTGGCGGCCCTGTTCGAACGGGTCGATGAAATGGGCCGTGGTGATGCCGGTCTTGCCGCACAGCTGCAGCAGGCAGCCGACACCCTGCAGGCGCAGGTGGATGCGCTGCAGCGGCCGTCGCTGGCGCTGTCCCTGCAGAAGATGCGTAGGCAGGAGGCACTGCTGCTGCTCGACGGTGATTCCACTCACGCCGACCGCGCCAGCGAGGAAAAGCTGCCGTTCGACCTCGCGCTGGCGGGCCTGCCTGCGGATGCGCAGGACGCCCTGCGCAGCGGGATGGAGGGCTATCAGGGCGCACTGCTGGGTTATACCGCTGCCCGCGTCGGCCTGGATGTGGAAGCGCAGTCGCTGCTGGATACGGCCGCGGGCGTAGCGCCGGCGCTTGCCGCTTTCCAGCAGGCACAGGTGGCAGCGCTGGCCAGGGCTCAGGCGCGCCAGCAGGCCGGCGCGCACACGATGAGCGTGCTGTTCGCACTGACCCTGCTGCTGGTGGCCGGCGTGCTGATCACCAGCCTGGTGCTGGCGCTGCGTGCGGTGCGCCAGCCGATCCAGGACACCCTGCGTTTCGCCAGCGACATCGCCGACGACCGCCTCGACACCACCCTGCGCGTCTACAACGCCAACGATGAGATCGGCCAGCTTGCCCAGCGCCTGGTCGACATGCAGCAGCGCCTGCGCGCGCGCATCGAGACCGAACGTGCTGTGGCGCGCGGCAGCACCCGGGTGCGCCAGGCGCTGGACAGTGCGCAGACCGGGCTGATGGTGGTCGATGCCGAAGGCCTGGTGGCGTACGCCAATCCGGCGCTGCTGGAGCAGCTGGAACGTCAGGGCGATGAACTGGTGGGGAGCGATGCGGTACGCCTGCATCCGGCGCTGGCCAGCCTGGCTGGCGTGCGACAACGCGAAGAACGCGAGATCGGCCATTCCGGTGTGCGCTATCAGCTGGTCGCCAATCCCATTGTCGACGAGGGGCATTTCCTCGGCGTGGCGGTCGAATGGCGCAGTCGCGCGCTGGAAACCCTGCTGGAAACCGAAGTGGCAGCCCTGGTCGACGCGGCCGCGCACGGTGACCTGCACGGTCGCATCGCGCTGGAGGGGAAGCAGGGCTTTGTGCGTACGCTGTCGACCAGCATCAATCGCCTGTTGACCACCTTCGAGACCAACCTTGGCGATCTGCAGGCGCTTCTGGCCGCGCTGGCCCGCGGTGACCTCAGCGTGCGCATGGAAGGTGAACTGCAGGGCGTGTTTGCGCGCATGCGCGATGATGCCAACGCCACCGTCGCGCAACTGGGCCGCATCGTCACCCGCATCCAGCAGGCCACGTCCAGCCTCGACACCGGTGTTGGTGAGATCGTCGCCGGTCACCATGATCTGTCGCAGCGTACCGAACAGCAGGCGGCCAACCTGGAAGAGACGGCAGCGTCGATGCACGAGCTGACCGACACTGTTGGCCGCAATGCCGATGCCGCGGGCCGTGCGGATGCGCTGGTCAAGGGCGCGGCGGCAGTGGCCCAGCGTGGCGGCGAGGCGGTCGGCCAGGTGGTGGCAACCATGCATGGCATCAGCGAAGCCTCACGGCGGATCGGTGACATCACCCAGCTGATTGATGGCATCGCCTTCCAGACCAACATTCTCGCGCTCAACGCAGCAGTGGAAGCGGCGCGCGCTGGAGAGCAGGGCCGCAGCTTCGCCGTCGTGGCTGCCGAAGTGCGCCTGCTGGCTCAGCGCAGCGCGGAGGCGGCCAAGCAGATCAAGGGATTGATCGAGGATTCGGTGACGCGTGTCGGGCAGGGCAACCAGCAGGCCGAGCAGGCTGGCACCACGATGGGCGAGATTGTCGGCAGCGTGCAGCAGCTGGCGGATCTGCTGGCCGGAATCCGCAGCGCGTCGCAGGACCAGCATGCCGGCATCGCACAGGTGAACCAGACCATCGTGCAGATGGAAGCCAGTACACAGCGCAACGCCAGTCTGGTGGAAGAGGCGGGGGCCTCGACCGCGCAGATGCAGGCGCAGGTACATGCCCTGGCAGAAGCCGTGGGCGCGTTCCGTCTGCAGTCGATGCCACAGGCGCGCGCTGCGGCCTGATCCCGCTCCGGTAGTGCCGGCCGCTGGCCGGCACCGTCGATGATCATGCCGGCCAGCGGCCGGCACTACCCTTGTGGCTCAGTACACGTCGCGCCGGTAGCGCCCGGTCTCCAGCAGCGTTTCCACAACCTCATCGCCCAGCGCAGCGCGCAGCACCTGGTCCACGCCTTCGGCCATGCCCTGCAGCGAGCCGCAGACATGAATCACCGCACCACGCTGCATCCATTCGCGCAGCGCATCGGTGGCGGCATGCAGGCAATCCTGCACGTAACCACCTTCCCCATCGCGCGAGAACGCCAGGTCCACCCGCGCGAGATGGCCATCGGCCTGCCACGCTTCGATCTCGTCGGCGAACAGGAAGTCGTGCGCGCGCTGGCGCTCACCGAACAGCAGCCAGTGCCCGTGCTCGCCTGTGTGGGCAGCTTCGCGCAACAGGCTGCGCAGACCCGCGATGCCGGTGCCATTGCCGATCAGCACCATCGGCACACCGCCAATGCGATGGAAACCGGGGTTGCGATGCACACGGGCCACGATGCTGGCACCGACCGGGGCATGCAGCGCCAGCCAGCCCGAGCCCAGCCCGGCTCGACCCGACAGGTCATGCACCAGGCGCACCACCAGTTCCACCACTTCATCACTCGTGGAGGAGGCGATGGAGTATTCGCGTCCGGGCAGCGTTGGCAATCCGGACAGCCACAGGCAGGCATCCTGCACCGCCAGCGCGGCGTCGGCCTCGGGCAGCTCGCGTTCACTGGCCAGCGCCAGCAGGGTGCGTGGGTGGCCGTCCACCAGCAGCGGCTGCAGCGGATCCAACCCCTGTGCCTTCAACACGGCGCTGGCGTGCCGTGCGTTGTGCCGGGGCGCGATATGCAGGATGTCGCCCGCCTGCCACTGCACGTCGGCCGGTGGCGCAAGACGGATGCGCCAGATGGCACCACCGATGCTGCCCGGATTGAGCCGGTCGCGGCCGAGCAGCCGCCACTCATGCATCTGCGTGGCCGCTGGCAGTACGCTGTCATCGGTGACGATGCCGGTCAGCGCACCCAGCTGCAGCTGCCATTGGCGCAAGGCCGCTACCGAGGCGGCATCGACTTCGACGCGGTCGAACAACGGGCGCGCGCCGTTGCCGAGCAGCCAGCTATCAACCTGGCGACCGAAGCCGCAGTAGTGCGGGTACTGTCGGTCACCCAGCGCCAGCAGTCCGAACTGCAGGCCTGACAGGTCGAGTGTCTGTGCCATCAGCCGTCGTGCAGCGCCTCGCGCCGCATCCGGTGGCTCGCCGTCGCCGAAGGTGCTCAGTACCCACAGCACCTGCGCGGTGCGTGCCAGCTGCGCGGCATCAACGCGGGCCAGTGGCAGCACCTGCACCGCATGACCGGACGCCTGCAGCTGCGCGGCGGCGCGCCATGCCAGTTGTTCTCCCAGTCCACTCTGGCTGGCATGCACCACCAGCCACGGCGTACCACCGCCATCGGCAGGCGTTGCTGGCAGCGACTGGCGCAGGTCACGCGCGGCGCGCTGGCTGCGGCGGCGGTCCAGGTAGAGCATCCAGCCGGTGATGAAGAACAGGCTCATGCCCAGGCTGCTGAGCATCACCACGACACGCCCGGGCACGCCGAAGTAGCTGCCCGAGTGCAGCGCGAACACGCTGGTGGCCAGCTGCGCGCCGGGGCCCTGGCGCGCGTAGGGGCGGGCATCGAGCGTGGCCCCCGTGCCTGGGTCCAGCTGCAGCAGATCATGCGCGCGGTCATGCTGGCCGCCGCGCTGCGACGGATCACCGGCCATCACCCGCACGTTCAGTGCCTGCCCCGGCTTCTCCGGCAGGCGCAGGTCGATGTAGCCGGTGCGCACGCCGGGCAGTGCGTACAGCGTGGCTTCGATGCGTTCCAGGTTCAGGGCGGCGTCGGTGGCGACCTTGTGCCTGGCGGCCGGTGCGACGCCCAGCAGGGTGTTGGCGGCAGTGCGATACCAGTCGAACGACCACCACAGGCCGGTCAGCGCACTCATCAGGTAGATCAGCAGCACCCAGGTGCCGACCACCGAGTGCAGGCTCCACAGGAAGCCACGGCCGCTGCGTTTCCATTCCACCGCCAGCCAGCTGCGCCAGTGCCACCAGCGCCGCGGCCAGCGCAGGTAGAGCCCGGACAGGGTGAAGAACAGCAGCGCGATGGCACAACTGCCGGTGATCCATTTGCCGCGCTCGCCGGCGGCGAGGTGGCGATGCAGGTCCTCGACGAAATCGAAGAACGCCTGCCCGCGCAGGGCGCTGAAGCGCTCGCCGGTGTACGGATCGAAGTAGACCCAGTGTTCCTTGCCACCGGCGAAGCGCGCCACCGAGGGCCGTTGCCCGGTGGCATCCACGCGCAGGCGTTGCAGGGGGCGATCACTGCCGGCCTGCAGCAGCGGCACCAGTTCGCTGAGTTCAAGCGGAAGCTGGCCGTCGGCATGGTGCTCGGCGATCTCGGCGAAGCCGGGATTGGCCGCCCGCAGCAGTTCATCCTCGAAGGACAGCACGGCGCCGCTGAGGCCCATCACGGCCAGCACGGCACCGGCGGTGATGCCCAGCAGCCAGTGCAGTTGGAACAGGACGTTCTTGAACATCGAAGGAGGAGGGCCTGGAAGGCTGCCGCCCGCATCCTGCGCAACAGCAAATGAGAATTAGTCGCGGAATTCTCCGTGGCGCCCCGGCTGTGGTCAAGCAGGGGATATCGGCCGGGCGGCGCCCGGCACCCGTGGTAGTGCCGGCCGCTGGCCGGCAACCTCAGAAGCAACAGCCGAAGCAACAGCGGGTTTCCTGTGAGGAGGCGGGGTGGGTCCGGTTGCGGGGGCCGCTGCAAGTACGTCCATGTAAGCTCGGTCGCCGCATCCATGCGGCTCACGCCCCCACAACCTGTCTCTTATACACATCT